>JAILQM010000115.1 GCA_024698965.1 Eubacterium sp.
GAAGCCATGCAAATTCCCCTTTCGTTAAAAAGGGCGGAAGCGGTCAGCCGGCCGCACCCGCCTTTTCGTTTTATATTATTAATGTTTTATATTTAGCGTTTTAAGGTATTACTCTACCCAGATTCTTGAAAGAATGTCGCCTGCGAAGTAATACTGTGTCCACTTCTCACCGTTCCATCCCTTAAGAGAATCTGAAGCATAGTTGTTATACTGCTGAGCATAGCTTACAAGCATATAATAATGCTGTGAAAGATATTCTTCAGAAAGTCCTGCTGCCGCAGCCACCATATCTTCAAGTGTAGCAGCACCCGAAATCTGATCGCACCAGTCATCGATTGCATCGTTTGTCTGGAATACGTTGTTCATAACTCCGTCTGAACGGAAGATGTTAATAATAGCATTTGTCTTATCTGTTCCGATTGAACCGTACATAGAGGCCGGGTCTGTTCTGTCTGCACCGTGAGCCGACATTTCAGGTGGTGTTGAGCAAACGTTGATGTTCATGGTAATGTTAACCTTTGAAAGGTATTCTGCCGCAAGCTGGAATGAATCGATAGGCTGTGCCTCATAAAGGTATACATCAAATTCAAATCCGTCGCCGTATCCTGCTTCATCTAAGAGCTGCTGAGCAAGTTCAGGATCGTAGGTTGTGTACTCTGCAAGTGTCTCTTCAGAGCATCCGTCAGCAGTATTAAGTCCTGTTCCGTTAAGGAAGAGGTTAATGTTCTTCTCAAGGTCATCCGCATATGTATATCCCTTGTACTCGCTTATTGCTTCAAGGTCAATTGCATACTGCATAGCTTTTCTTACATTAATGTCTGTAAGAGCTTCTACAGGATTGTCACCGAGTTTAATGCAAACTGCAGGGCAGTCATTGTAGTATGAATATGTGTTAACAGTATCCGGAAGTGTTGAAGCTTCGTCTGCACTGATAAGCTCGTTGTTTGCAACAAGTGCCTGAAGCTCACCGCCGATGATTGACGATGTCATTGTAGCTGCATCAAGTGTGTGCACGAGATTTATCTCTGAAAGATAAGGAAGTGCATTTCCGTCCGCATCTGTTGCCCAGTATGATGGGTTTGCTGTAAATGTCATTGTGTTGTCATTTACATAGTTTGTAAGAATGAATGCTCCTGTACCGCCTGCATAATGCCAGTTTGTCTTCTGCTCATCTGTAAGCTCGTCCCACTCAGGTCCGCAGATGTTAAGCATTACACACATAAATTTCTGAATATCAAGTTCTGTGTTTGTATTGAAGTTGAATTTAACCGTTGAATCGTCAAGAGCTTCAACCGACTCAAGCATTGAAAGAGATCCCGGCCAGTCTGTCTGTTCCATCTGTACCTGAGTTACTCCGTCAAATCCCATTACTCTGTCATAAGAATATTTTACATCGGCTGCAGTAAGTGCTCTTCCGCCGTAAATATCATATTCCTCATCGATTCCTACAGCTGTCTTGTCGGCGAATGTTACTCCGTCCTGAAGTGTAACTGTAAGAGATGAATAATCATCTGCCATCTCCCACTCTTTTGCAAGGTTACCTGTGATGTAGTTGATATCGAGGTAAGCAGTCTTAAATCCGAGCTCTTCTCTGTTGTCCCAGTTAATTCCCCAAAGAGATTCACTGAAAAGATCTACGAAGTTTCTGTTGTCATTTGCAGAAACATCATACTCGTTATAAAATTCTGACCAATAGGTTGAGAATGTTCCACCGGAAACCGGTGTACCTGCATCAAAAGCCGGATCTTCGGCTTCCGTAGCCGCTGCATCCGATGATGCTTCTTCAGTAGCAGCCGAACCGCCGCCACACGCTGCAAGCGAGATAGTCATAGCAGATACTGTAGCTATGGCAAGTGCTTTTCTTAATAGATTTTTCATATTATTCCTCCTTTTTCCGGAGCTACCCCCAATTACATTTTACCTTCTTGAAGTAAACCCCGTTTTACTAACTCATGAGAAAATTTTATCATCACAACCCGCAGTCAAAAAAGGGCGTTTGTTGCGGGAAATTCTGTCCTTATTTTCCCAAACAAACGCCCTTTTATGCTTATATAACATCCAATTGTGCTCTCAGCATAGTTTGTATTTATTTTAATCCATATTTTCGCCTGAATGCATTCGGTGATATGCCGTACTGCTCCTTAAACTTTCTGTAGAAAAAGCTTGTATTTTCATATCCCACAGATACAGCCACCTCATATACGGAAAGCCTTGCATTTCGCAGAAGCTTTTCGGCCTGCTCGAATCTTCTTTCTATAAGAAGCTCTTTAAATGTCATTCCGAAGGTCTTTTTTATCTGCTTTGAAAGTGCAGATTCCGACTGATTTAAAGAAGCTGCAAGAGTTCCGAGCGATGCGTCGCTGTAATGATCCTGAATATAATTCTCGACAATTTCCGCAAGTTCTTTTTTCGGACTCGTAGCTTTATCCGTCTCTATATTTTGCATATTTCTTGCAAGAGCCAGATACATTGCCGTAATAACGCTTGCCATAACCCTTGGGTCGGGGCTTACTCCGTCCATAATAATATCATCGTTTAAATAAGGAAAGGCATCATAGATAACAGCCTCTGCCAGATTAAACACTGCCAAATCGTTAAGGTCTTTAAAGAGAAGATAGCTGTTCCATCTTGCATTTTTCCTAAATGAGCTCATAAGGAAATCTGCCATGGCATTTTCAGCATTCATGTTTACAAGCATCTCCTCAAGAAACTCCGGTCGCATAAGAAAATTAATTACTATATCGTCATATCCCAAGGCCTCGCTTGACACCATGGTATCCTGCCCGGGTATAATAAATTCTCCGGGACAGACAGTAATCTTTTCGTTTCCTATCATCATTTTAAGAGTTCCGCTTACTACATAGCTGGTCTGAATCATATCGTTTTTATGAGGTGCCCAAGGTATGTACCTCATCATTCTTCCAACCGCTATCTTGTCACGAAACCTTTCATATTTTTCTCTCTTGGTATGAGTTGAGGCTTCTTTCATTTGAACAATAAACTCTTGTCTTGCCTCCTCGCTTACCTTAAGCTTCTTTTCGATTTCGGTTTCCGTTTTCAAAATCTCAAGCAGATTTTCATCAAACTTGCGCATATTATCCCCTCTAACATCCTACATTATTCACATATCCCACTGCAATATAGCCGTTTAAAACCGCTGAAAAATCCGTTCCCTCTTCAGCTGCTCCGTCAAAAACCCCTTCGACAAAGAGGCGCATTCCTCCGTCTTCAAATCTTTCCTGTTCTATATATCTGTCATTGTAAAACATCCCCGTAGATACACCGACGTTTTCCTTTATACCCTTAAAATCTTCAATCTTACATCCCGGGAAATTTACATTTAAAATTTTTCCGGGTGTATGCTCTATATCTATATACTTCCCAATTATTTCTTCAAGATACTTATCTGTTGCCTCGTGAATCCCGTTTCCGCTCTCGGAAAAAGCTATAGCCGGTATTCCCTGAAACACTGCCTCAAAAGCCGCTCCGGCCGTTCCCGAATATTGAAGATCCGAAGCCACATTATATCCGAAATTAATACCCGAAAATACTATATCGGGCTTTTCGTCCATCACGTTTAAAACGCCGACTCTTACGCAGTCTGCCGGCTGTCCGCTACACGAATATGCGACTACCCCTTCTACGGGGAAGTCGCATCTGTGTAAATCCAGATAGTTTCTCAGAGTAATGCTGTGAGAAGTGGCGCTCCTTTGACTTTCGGGCGCCACAACCCACACCTCTCCAAACTTTTTTGCGGCCTTTACAAGCCTCAAAAGTCCGTCTGAATTAATTCCGTCATCATTAACAACAAGTATATTTTTCATAAAAATCCTTAAATTATGCCTCTGTAACCGTTCCTATGCTGCCGCTTGAATATTCTGTGCCGTCTACGGTAAGAGTGTATCCGTTATAGTCTATTTTTCCTGTTCCCTCAAGAGATGAAACCTCGCAGTCACCGGTAAGTACCCATGTACTGTTTGCACCTATGGCCATCTTTACAGTACCTATTGTTGAAGATACCGTTGTTCCTGCTGCGTTTGTAATTTCACCGCTTGTCACACCTGTATATGTTGTACTTCCGATGAGTTTTACTGTAAGAGAAGAATCATCTCCCACAAGCATATCTCCGGTAATAGTTTCATTATTAAGTGTAAGTGTTGCTGCATTTGTTGCCGAAGAACTGCTGCTCCATCCGTCGTCGCATACCGAAATAAGTACATTGTCCGATGAATTGTTTACAGTTACTCCTTTAAGTACAACATTTGCTGTAGTATTAGTCACATGAATTGTGTGTCCGCTCTTTGATGTAAGAGTGCCACCCTTCATTGTAAATGATGATGTACCGTCCGATGCATCACCTGACATTGACTGATATATCATTATAGTATCATAAAATGTTGCATTACCGTTAGTCTTTGTGTTATTTGCAGTAAGTTTACAGTTTGTAAGCGCGATAGAACCTGTTCCCTCAATGCAAACACCCTCTGACTGCTTTGATACAAGAGTTGCTTTTGATACCTTTACATCCGCTGTTGAATAAATAGCCGGTGAGCCAAGTCCGGAAGAAACGTATTTTCCTCCCTTAACGGTAACCCATCCACCGCCGCGGTCTGTTCTTATAGGAGCAGAAGACCCGCCCTTTGTTGAAACGGTAAGATTTGCCGCAATTGTTGTTCCGCCGTAAGTTGTCATGATTCCGCCGCTGCCGTCACCTGTTGTTCTTATTGTGGAATTGCTGATTCTAACTGTTGTGCCGTCACCTTCAGCGTTTGTTGTGCCGCTGTTTGCTCCGTAGGAAAATACTCCGTTTGCTCCCGCTGCCGAAGTTTTGATTGTTGCGTTTCTTATAATGAGTGTTGCTCCGCCCTTGGCAAGGATTCCCGAATTAATTCCGTAAAAGCTGTAGTCATCACTTGCAGATGTGCCACCGCTTTTTGTAAGAGTGAATTTTTTAAGTAAAACCTTGGCATCCGTATCTACAAGTACGGCATTTTCATCTGCCGATGTCGATGTATAGGTTTTTCCTGTCTGTGTTGTCTTTGATGTGAAAGTTGTAGCGCCGCTCCATGTTACGGATGAAGATGAAGAACTTCCTCCCGGTGCGCTTCCTCCGTCAGAAGGTCCTCCCGAAGAATCGGACGGAAGATCCGGAGGTGTCTCTGATGATGATTCCGAAGATGTTGTAGAATCATCCGCAAATGCTGTAGTAAAGCTTCCGACTACGAGCATTCCTGCCAATAATACTGCCATTACCTGTTTTTTCATTAATATACCCTCTTTCTGATAAAAAATAGGGACAGTTCCAGCAGAAACCGCCCCTTTGAATAGCATTTTATCACACAACATATTCATTATCAAACATTTTTCTATTCAAAATACTCTTCTATTCCGTCCGCAATACCCTCTGCGATTTCATCCTGATAAGAAGTGGTCGCCATCTTTTTATCCTCGGCTTCATTAGACATAAAGCCCATCTCAACAAACGTCACCGGTATTTCACTGTAATTTACTCCTGTAAGATCCGTAGTTTTTGTAACGCCCAGATTCTTGGTCCCGGTCTTACTTGCAAGAGAGTCAACTATCTTTTTGGAGAGCTTATAGCTCTTTTTGTAAAGATCCGCGTTATACGGAGAATTCTTTGTCATACACATTGTAAGCGCCCCGTAAACAGAGCTGTCGTCAAGCGAGTTGGCATGTATATGAATAACAATATTCGCTTCTTTTTCATTCGCCATCTTCGCCCTTGTGGAATTGGCTATATTTACATCATTTTTCGTCCTTATCATGTAGACGTCATACCCTCGGCCAAGCAGCTCCTTTTTAAGTTTTTTTGCCACTGCAAGATTGAGCTTGTATTCATAGAGCCCGGTATATACTCCGGTTGCTCCTGCCGTAACCTTGCATTTATATACGCTCGAGCCCGGTCCGTTTGCCTCCTTGCTTAAATCCGCCGTCTTCTGATGTCCGGCGTCTATCGCAACAAGGTATTTACAAGTTGTCACACAAGATACATCCGACCACTCCGAATAGTAAACCTCTCCGTCTTCTCTTAAATAGGTTCTGATTTTGACATAATAGGTTTTGCCGCCCTTTAGATTCTTAACAGCCTTTTTTCCACTCGAAGATGCGCCTATATTAAGTTTTACATAGGATGAAAATGTCTTCTTCGTGCTGTACCAAACCTGATAGCCGCTTATTCCCGATGAAACCGTGTCGAATTTAATTATAAAAGCCTTTCTTTTGGCCGTAAGAGATTCTATCTCCGTTCCCGAAACTTTTTCAGATGCAGTATCATCTGCGTATAAAACATTTAACCCCGCCGTAAATACCAGAAGGAAACAAACTGCCATGCACAAAAATTTTTTCATAGACTACTTCTCCACAAACATTACATCCAAATCGACCCTGCCGCTTATACCGGCCACGCTTCCTTTCTCGGTATATTGCCACATTGAAAATGCATACGGAGTCTGCGGATACTTCTCATAGTCGGCATACCAGAATTCATAATCCGTAAGTTCCGACATATCAAAATAATCCGCCTCCCAAACCATATTGCTGTATACCATGGGCTTGTATCCGGCCTCTTCTATATAATCGCAAAAAGCAATTGTGTTTTTGGTCGCCTGCTCACCTGTAAGATCATCTGTCCTTGCGTCATCATCCGATATCGTCTCCGGATCGTATATAACAGGCAACTCTATTTCGTAGTCCGCAAGAATATCAAGGACAAACTGAGCTTCCTCCTCGGCCTCCTCCTCGCTTATAGCCTGCGAGAAAAAATACACTCCTACGCTTATCCCTGCCGCATGAGCCTCATCAATATATTCTCTGAATTTTACGTCCTCGTTTAAAGTGCCTTCAGATCCGTAGCCGCGATATCCAATCCTGAGTATCGCAAACTCAATCCCGTCCGATGCCACCTCGTTCCAGTCAATCTCGCCCTGGTGATAAGATACGTCTATTCCTTTTTTAACTGTGTAAATCCCGTCATCATAAGATACATCCTGTCCGTCATTAATGAGATATGACCAGTCATAGTCATGCATTTTTGCCTCTAAATCAAGAGTTGTTGTATGCACTCCTCCGCTTGCGTCACCGTACGAAAACGTCACCGAGCTTTCTTCCGCTACCTCTTCCTGCTCCGAGTTCTTTTCTTCAAGCTCATTATTTGCCCCTATAAGTTTAACGAGCAAAACAATGATAACTATAATACTTATAACTAAAACAACTATATATGGAAGTTTCCCCGATTTTTTTTGATTCATCATGATTTTTACTTATTCTCTGCCCCTTGTCTGAATTTTTAGCATTTCCCACATATTTATTATATAAACATACCCGAGTATTTACAACGATATTTTGCTTCGTTGCCTAAAGCTTTTAATCTTTTCTTTTATGTGGAAATACTTTTAAATTCATTATATAATTGAGCGGTAATAAGGGAGATAATTATATGGGAAAAAAATCCGTAAAAGAAAACAAAAACATTTATCAAACAGCAAGAGAAGAGCTTGATATGACAAGGGCTGCGGTTGCCGATGCAACAGACGGGCTTTTATCGGAAAGCCGAATAGAAAAGATTGAAAACGGTACATTAAGTGCACATCCCGAAGATGTGATAATAATGGCAAAAACCTACAACAAACCCGAACTTTGCAATTATTTTTGCACAAACGAATGTCAAATCGGTCAAAAATACGTTCCGAAAGTCCACACAATTCACGATTTGCCCCAGATTACCATGGAACTGTTATCAAGTCTTAACGCTCTTAACCGAGACAAAGACACCGTAATAGATATCACGGCGGACGGACGAATCTCGGATGACGAAAGAGATGACTTTGAGGCATTCAGAAATCATCTTACGGAAATGTCCGTTGCAATAGAAACTTTAAAACTCTGGCTCGACAAAGAGCTCGCATAAAAAAAGAAGGTCGAATTTTCGACCTTCTTTTGCTGTTTCATATTTAAGCAGATTAGATATCCACCTTTGTCTCTCCTCCAAGGAATGTAGGAAGAGATTTTCCTTCTTTCTTCCACTGAGCATATTCTGCCGTAGCGGCAAACATTACATCTCCCGAAGAGTTAAGTGCTGTCTCCAAAGAATCCTGTACAACACCGATAATAAATCCAACCGCAACAACCTGCATTGCAACATCTGCGTCTACTCCGAAAAGTGAGCACGCCATAGGAATAAGAAGAAGCGATCCTCCGGCAACTCCCGATGCTCCACAAGCTCCGAGTGTTGCGATAAATGCAAGGATAAGAGCTGTAGCAAACGAAACCTGGATTCCTACTGTATTTGCAGCAGCAAGCGACATTATAGCAATTGTAATTGCTGCGCCGTCCATGTTTATTGTCGCTCCTAAAGGTATTGATACCGCATACATTTCCTTATCGAGTCCGAGCTTTTTGCAAAGTTCCATATTTACAGGAATATTTGCGGCAGAGCTACGAGTAAAGAATGCTGTTACGCCCGATTCTCTTAAACATCTCAAAACAAGCGGATACGGATTTGTCTTTAACACGATTGCGGCAAGAAGCGGATCTACCACAAGTGCCACAAAAAGCATACAGCCCACAAGAAGCAAAAGAAGCTTTCCGTAATCGGTAAATATGGAAATACCGTTTGTTGATACGTTATCATATACAAGACCCATAATTCCGAAAGGTGCAAGGTTGATTATCCATCTTACGGCAAGCGATACCATGTTGGATACATCCTCAAGCATCTTCTTTGTAGTATCCGATGCAAGTCTCTTTGCTGCAAGTCCGAGAATTACTGCCCAGAACAAAATTCCTATATATCTTCCCTCTACAATGGCTCCTACAGGATTTGCCACCATGTTTGTAAGAAGGCTCGAAAGCACTTCTCCTATTCCCGTAGGAATAACATCAGCTTCCGCAGTTGTACTTAATACAAGTGTCTGCGGGAAAATAAAACTTCCTATTACGGCAATCATTGACGCAAGAAGTGTACTTGCCATATAAAGAACAATTACAAGTAAAAATCTTCTGTCAAGCTTGTCATTTCCCTGTGCAAGTGCCGAAAGGACAAGCGCAAATACAAGTACCGGTGCTACAGCCTTCAATGCTCCTACAAAAATTGTTCCCAAGAGGGTTACAATACCGAGATTGTCAAATGCCAATCCCAAAATAATACCTATTATCAAACCGCATATGATTCTGACAATAAGACTTACGCTGTTATAAGCTTTAACGAGTTTCATATTTTTCTCCCAACATAATTTATTTTTTTGCCCGGCTCATACTCCGAGCGAAACTACAATAAACATTTTACCGCTTTGTACCGTTAAAGTAAATAGCGAAAATACTGTATCGTCATTCCCGTATCCGGCACGCAGCCGCTGCAACCGCATTTTTCGCCGCAGCCACCGCCGCAACCTCCCGAACACTGCTCAGCCGAAACTACTTCCCTCTTTATAATTCCGGCATTCTCCAAAAACTCAAGTTTCCTTTGTATATCATTTTCTGTTGTGTTAAGCTCGTTTGCCAGCATCTGAGTTGTTCTTGTTTTGCCGTCTTTTAAAAGCTCCAATAATTCTTCCATAATCTATCCTCACCATATAAGCAGCCCTATATGATATACAATAGCCGCAAGTACAAGCGATACCGCCGTATAATATAACGCAATTTTAGCAGTCCACTTTGCCGAATGAATTTCCTGGTATGTAGCCGCAAGAGCAACCACACAAGGCATATTAAAGGTAATCGCAAATATAAATGCCAACGCTTCAGGCTTTGTAACATTGGCAAGAAGCGTGTCATTTAAATCCGCAGCAACCTCGCCACCACTCATTGCACTGTAAAATGCATTTGAAAAATTTCCCCCGTTAAAAAGTGCGCTGATTACTCCGAGAGCACCTTCTTTACCTATCGAAGAAACTATAAACGCCATAAACAGCTCCCATTTGAGTCCGAACAATTTCGTAACGGGCTCAATGGCAGTTCCTATTGTATAAAGAACAGGTTCACTTCCTTCGGTAAACTGGTAACTCAAAATCCAGAATATACCGCATACAAGAAGAACAACTTTTGTTACACGTGCAAACGTATCTTTCGTCCTTCCGAGTACATAGCGAAGAAGCGCACCCCACTTTGGTTTATGATAAGGAGGAAGTTCCATAATTATTCCGTATTTGTCCTCACTTTTAATAAGATTTCTTCCAAATACCTTTGCCGTTATCCACATATGAAGAAGCATAACAAGAAGAATGGCTACAATAATAACTACCGCTCCGGCTCCAAAAAACAGAGTCGAAAGCATAGGTATAACAGCCCATGCCGCTCCGCAAGGAACAGCCCATGCAAGTGCAATTGTAAGTACCTTCTGCCCCCAGTTATCTATTACTCTGGTTCCGGCAGCTCCACCCATTGTACAGCCAAAGCTTACCAAAAACGGCATTACAGATTTTCCCTGAAGCCCCAGTTTACCCATGGTATTGTCAAAGACATAAGATATTCTGGCCATTATGCCGACTTCTTCAAGTAAACCGAATACAAGAGTTACTCCAAATACAAATCCAAGCATCTGGAATATAAACGATAATGACTGTATAAATACATTGCAAATAATAGAGATAACCGCATCCGGGCAATTAACCGAGGCAAGCGCCTCGCTTACGGGACTTGCAAGCGCCCCTACAGCCATACCCACTCCCATAAGCGGAAGCGCAGGTATAAAAGAAAGAATAAGGCCTACAAGAATCGTAATTACAACAGCCGGTTTTCCCCATGTTTTACTTGTAAATATCTTATCAAGTTTGCTTAATGATACGCTTTCTTTCTTTGCCTCAACAGCATTCGAAAGAACATCGTCTATCCATGCAAATTTTACACTTCCCGTCTCCACGGCTCCCTGCTTCGAGCATCTTAAAGCATCAATCTTATCCATAGCCGTTTTATCAAGGTTTTCTTTAAGTATCCCAAGTACAACAGCATCGTTTTCGAGCGCCTTTACCGAAAGCCACATAGATGAATATACGTCAACAACATTATCCCCTATCTCTTTTTTTATATCGTTGTACCCCTCAATTTTTTCGTAAGATTCTTCCAAAACCGAGGTGTTAAGCATAGGCTTTTTTTCAAAAGTCTCTTCAAGTGCTTTAAAGAACTCTTCATATCCTTTTTTATTGTTTGCAGACATTAAAACAACCGGAATGCCGAGCTTTTTCTCAATCTCTCTTACATTAATTTTCTTTCCCTGCTGCTCAGCAACATCAGCCATATTAAGCACAAGAAAACACGGCAGATTTATTCCGGCATAATCCGCAGTCATAAACAAGCTTCTCTCAAGCTGTGACGCATCCGCCAAAATACATACAATATCTGCTTTCTTATCCGTAATAAAATCTCTTGTTATTACTTCTTCATCCGAATTGGCCGACAGACTGTAAGATCCCGGCAAATCGACAATATAATATCCTTTTTCGTTGTGCTCGAAACTACCTTCCTTTTTTTCAACGGTTTTTCCCGGCCAGTTACCCACATGCTGACGAAGTCCGGTAAGCGCATTAAAAAGGGTTGATTTTCCGGAATTAGGTTGTCCGAGTAATGCTATAGTAGCTTTCTGACTCATTATTTCACCTCCGTAACTTCAATTCCCCGGCACTCATTTCTGTTAAGAGCAATCATTGTATCCCTTGAATAAACAAGCATCGGTCTGTTTTTATCATTTTTTACTATTCTGATATTACATCCCGGCGTCAAACCAATAGATGTAATCCTGCTGATAAATCGATTGTCCCCTTCGAGCGACGAAACAACAGCAGTCTGATTTTCTTTTAGATCCGCTAATTTCATTTTCCTTCTACCTCCGTATACAGGGCTAATAATGTTAGCCCCAACTAACTATTATAAACCTATTAATCACTTCATCAAGACAAAAGCCCGCTTCCAAAGCGATTAATTTTATCATTCCCAATGCATAACCGTTATGCAATTTTCTGTAAATTGTCGCTTATTGCAATATATTTATCAAAAAGAACCTCTCGTATAGCCGTAATGTCGCAAATGAATATCAAATTGCTTGATTTTACACAGAATTTATGGTTATATTCACATACCAATTAAATTTCATTTTTAAGGAGGATTGAATCAATGGATTTACATTTAAAAGACAAAGTAGTTATGATTACGGGATCAACAGGAGGCGTTGGTGAAGAAATGGTTAAGGCTTTTGCCGCAGAAGGTGCAAAGCTTGCAATCTCTTCAACAAAGCAGGAAAAACTTGACAAGATGCTCCCGAACATTAATATAGCCAAAGAAAATCTTCTTACTTTTGTAGCAGATGTAACCAAAGAAGAAGAAGTTAAGAATATGGTTGAAAAGACAGTTGCTCACTACGGCACAATTGATGTCCTTGTAAACATCGCCGGATATGAAGGTCTCAGCCTTCTTTTAGACGAGCAGACAATGGACAACATGATGAAAGTATATAACGTAAATGTATTCGGACCGCTTTTCTCTATGAAATATGCGCTTCCTTACATGAAAGAAAAGAAGAGCGGAGCAATCGTAAACGTAACTTCTCAGGGTTCCGTTACAGCTTCCGCAACTATGTCGGCTTATGTATCATCAAAGCATGCAGCTCTCGGCATTTCAAAGTGTGCCGCTCTTGAGGTTGCTGAGCTCGGAATCCACATCAACTGCATAGGACCGGGCCCTATCGATACACCTATGATGACAAAACTCGAGAAACAGGCATTGGGCGAGAATGTTTCGAAAGAAGAGGCTATGAAGATATTCGCTGCTTCATACCCTAACAAGCGTTACTGCAAGCCTTCAGAGGTTGCAAACCTTGCTCTCTACCTTGCTTCTGACGTATCGGCTCATATTACAGGATCACTTGTAACAATGGACGGCGGACAGGCAGCTCTCGGAAGATAAAACGCAATATAAAGGCCGCATTTAATGCACATCTAAGATGCATAAAATGCGGCTCTTATATTATATTCCCAAAAGATCGTGCCACCCCGGCATAAAAAACGTCTCCACGGTATCAAGATAATGTTCTATCTTTTCCAAATCGTAATCATGAATCACCGGTTCAAAAAGAGCGGTAACATAGGCGCTTATTATAATATGAAGTTCCTCACGGTTAACCTTTTTCACCTTAAACCCATGCTCTTCTATCTTCTTTAAGCCTTCAAGCATTCCGGTTTCATGATCATTTACCATATCATGAATAAAATTCTCATACTTTGTTCCGGCGCTTTTTGTAAGAATCAGCAAAAATTCCTTTCTGTAAGGCAATACAACTTCTCTTATCATGTCTATCTCAGACTGACTTCTAAGGCCGTTAAAATCTTTATTTTCCAAACTGTCATATGAATTTTTCATATGGTTTTTGCCCCAAAGCTCAAGTGCACAAATGGCCGGTTCAACAACCCTGCAAAACAAATCTTCCTTATCTTTACAATGTCTGTAAAGCCCTGCGGAAGTGATTCCGGCTGCCGAAGCTATGTCCCTAATTGAAGCTTTTTCAAACCCCTTTTCCAAAAACACCTTCTTGGCCGCATCCATTACGCGAATGTGGGTATCGCTTTTATCTCTTGGCATAATATTTCTCCCAGATTAATTATTTCGGTACATGCATGGCGTATAAGCTCCTCGTCATGAGTGACAATGATTAAAGTCTTTCCGGCTTTCTGCAGCTTCTTTAATAATTCAGACACCTGAAGCATATGATAATAATCCAGTCCGCTCGTAGGCTCGTCAAAAAGAATTATATCTCTGTCCGACGCTAAAGCCGAAGCCACGGCTACTCTCTGCTTTTGTCCGCCCGAAAGAGCAAGCGGATGTTTTTCCGCTTCTTTTTCAAGATCGAGCATTTTAAGAATCTCCATAGCTGATTCCTTATTCTCTTTTTCCTGCGAAATCATTACTTCTTCCAAAACACTGTCCGTAAAAAGCTGATGATTAACGTCTTGCATGACCATGTAAATGTTTTTCCTGCGTTCTTTATTCTTCCATCTCTTATCTCCGTACTCAAGTACGGCTTTGCAGGATTTTTCCAAACCGCAAAGGCATCTTAAAAACGTAGATTTTCCGCAGCCGTTTTTACCCACTACCGCAATTACTTCTCCGCGCGGCAGCTGCATTTCGGAAAGATCAAAAATGGGCGGCTGTTTTCTGTAGGCAAATCTCATATTCTTAAGCACCATCTTTTCACTTTTAAAAGTATATTCTTTTTTATTCTCCGAAACAATAGCCATATCCTGAGGATCATTAAAGATTTTTCCTCTGAGTCCCATTTTGTTAAGCTCTTTTGATGTCAGGTTTTTAAACTCATATGCCGTATATTCTTTACTTATTTCTCCGTTTTTTAACATAATGGCCCGGTCAATATACGGCATAAGATAAGCAATTCTGTGCTCCGCTATAAGTATTGTCTTTTTCTCTTTTTGCCAGGCTTCAATCATCCTTTGAAGCTCACATATTCCTTTATAATCAAGGTTTGCTGACGGCTCATCAAGCACAATTACCTCCAAAGGCTCTACCGCCACGCTTGCGCATGCAATCTTCTGCTTTTCACCGCCCGATAAATCAAATATGCTTCTGTCCATAAGATGAGCCATATTGTGCCTGTTTACAACATTATTTATTCTCTTCTCAATCTCCTTAGGATCCAAATTAAAATTTTCGCACCCGAACGCAAGCTCACTTGTAGTGTCCACATTAAAAAACTGGCTCCTCGGATTCTGGAAAACCGTACCTACCTGTTTTGATATCTTTCTGAGCGGTGTCGTTTTTATGTCAGTATTGTTTACCGAAATACTGCCTGTAAGTTTTCCGCCGTAAAAATGCGGAATAAGGCCGTTTACACACCTTGCCAAAGAAGACTTTCCGCAGCCCGAAGGCCCGCATATTAATACAGTCTCGCCTTCTTTTATCGTAAGATTTATATGTTTTAAGATTTCATCATTATCTCCGTATCCGAAAGATACATCACTAAAACTTATCATACAAAAAACCTTCCTATTATCCACCAGATATAACATGCTGCACAAAACAGCATAAGCAGGTAATCCCAAATTCCGAATTTAATGGTCCAAATACAGCTTCTTTGCACTCCGACCTCAAGTCCTCTTGTCATTGCCGCAGCCGAAAGTTCTTCGCCGATAACCGTACACGCTCCTATGAGCGGAACCATTCTGTATTCAAGCGCTTCTGATGCTTTTTTGCCCCCAAGCGCAATTCCTCTCATTCTCATTGCGTCTCTTATAGATCCGTATTCCTCTAAAATTGTTGGAAAAAACCTGAATATAACACTAATGGGTATGATGAGTTTATCCGACACATGCATTCTCTGCATGGCCGAAATAAACTCAGATACCCTTGTAGTCTTTACAATATAACGCGCCAAAAATATAGTCGGAAGAAAGTTGCTTATAATATAAAGCATCAGTGCAAGTACCGACTCAAGCGCATTTAAATCATGTTGCAGTGCCATTTGTGCAAAATAACTTCCCACATAAAAGGCGCTTGCTATAATACAGGTCTTCCACTCCCTCTCGAGTGCCAGAAGAACAACAGGTATATAAACCAAAATCCAGAAAAAGATATCCATCCATCCCGAACCGGCTTTACCCATCACAAATATCGAACTCGTAAAAAGAAGAAGCAGTTTTGTACGCGGATCGAGAAACGAATGAACATTTCTGTCAACCCTATAATCCATTTATGCAATTCCCGCCTTCTCAAAATGTTTTTTCAAAACCTTTGTTCCGAACCATCCTCCTATAAGCGAAAAGACAAAATCAGTAATCAAAAGAACCGGGCACATCCAAGCCGGGAGAAGAGCTGTCACAGCATCAATATATTCCTGGCCGTACTGTTGTCTGGTAGAAAAATAAGCTTCAGCATTGTAAAAGATTCCAAAATAGTTCGCCCAAATATAAATATTTGCAAACGCATAAGCAAGTATTCCCAAATTCTTGCTCTTGTAATTGCCCTTACGATAAACAAATTCGGCTATAAGTCCGCTTATCGTTCCAACTATAAGAGAATAATAACTCATACCGGTAATCCACATTACAAGCCCGAGAATAATATTCATAAGAAGAATCATTCCAAATTTATTTACCTTAGTCAAAAACATCATATACGGAATCCCGGTTATAAGCGGCAAAAATACCACTAAAAGCAACATCATTACCGGAATAATTCCAAGCATACCCACAGCGCAGCTTGCCACCACGCAGATAGCCGCATAAATTCCGACATTAATCAAATCTCTCGCATTTAAGCGATTACTGTTGTTTTCCATCACATTTTCCATTTCATTGTCCTTCCTTTAATAATATTTATCCCTTTGTTAGTTATCAAAATCATTTTTTGTTCGCTAACAAAAATAAAAGAGGCCTATATGGCCTCTTCTATTTACGTATATATGTTTTTACAAAGTTTACTACTGTTATTCTCATTTTCCCATCTCTGTTAATTATCAACGTTCGCTAATAATGTTAGCAAAGCCTAACCGCAGTGTCAAGCCTTTTCCCCCGATATGATAAAATCCCTCACAACACACGGGGACGGTTCTCTTTGTCAGCATAGGGTCAGCATAGGGGACGGTTCTCTTTCAGCATAGGGGACGGTTCTCTTTGTTGAAACATAAGTATTTGATATAAGGCTATATATTTTATTTGTTTCAACAAAGAGAACCGTCCCCTATGCTGAAAGAGAACCGTCCCCTATGCTAACTGCCCATTTGTTGCTACATTATTCCCATTATATACTGCATAAACAGACTAATCAGAGTTATTCCTATCCAACAGAATGCACCGATAATAAGAGGTTTTCCTCCTGTTTTTACAAGCTTTACCACATTACTGTTAAGTCCAATCGCCGCCATTGCCATTACGATAAAAAACTTACTGAGTTCTTTTACCGGTGAAAAAAACTCAGCCGATATCCCGCATTTTATTGCAACCGTAGTAATTACAGATGCCAGAACAAAATATAGTATGAACATCGGGAATGCCCTCTTTATGCTAAATCCTTCAGTGCTGTCATTGTCTTTGTTTCTTATAAAAGAAAGCCCGAGCGTTATCGGAATAATTGCCAATGTACGGGTTAGTTTTACGGTAACGGCCTTATCAAGAGTCTGACTTCCGAGGTTCCACATACTGTCCCAGGTTGATGCTGCCGCTGTAACAGACGAAGTATCGTTTACCGCTGTACCGGCAAAAATGCCGAACGCTTCTCCCGATACAGTGTCAAATCCAATCATTTTACCCAACGTTGGAAAAAGCAGTGCGGCAAGCACATTAAAAAAGAAGATAACAGAAATTGCCTGTGCCACTTCATCATCATCCGCATCTACCACCGGTGCCGTAGCCGCTATTGCAGAGCCGCCGCAAATAGATGATCCGACTCCGACCAAAATTGCCGTATTCCCTTTTATATGCATTGCCCGATGAAGTAAATAAGAAATAATTAAAGATATTGAGATTGTGCATATTATAATTGGAAGAGACTGCTTCCCTGTCTCAACTACAACACCTAAATTCATTCCAAATCCCAAAAGCACTACCGCAGTTTGAAGAATAACTTTCGAAGTAAACTTTATTCCTCTTTCGGCCTTGCCTTTTTCATTCCAAAAAAGTGCTATTATCATACCTACTATAATCGCAATAACGGCTCCTCCTATAATAGGAAACATTTTACCTATAATGTGCGAAGGAATGGCTATTGCAAGGCAAACCGCAACTCCAATTATGTTTTTCTTGATGTTTTCCATACTAATGCCTCCTTAAACAGATTAACAAAAAGAATTATATATTCTTATTTCCAAAACATAAAATTATATATTATAATTAAACCATAATTATTTTTTATGGTATTAAAGGAGATTTTATGTTAGATTTTCGTATTCACACCTTCCTTACGGTTTGCCGCCTTATGAACTTTACACATGCCGCTAATGAACTTCACATTACTCAGCCCGCTGTTTCTCAGCACATAAAATATTTAGAGAATGTTTATTCCACAAAACTTTTCCGTCAGGACGGAAAAAAACTGTGCCTGACCGAATCCGGCAAACTCCTTTACGAAAAAATGAACCTTCTTAATAATGATGAAAAAAAACTTAAGGAAATATTCTCACAAGCTTCTTATTCATCTCATACCCTTTCTTTCGGAGTAACAATGACAATAGGAGAATATATTATCGCCGAGCCCATCAGTAAATATATAAAAAAACATCCTGATACCAACTTTAAAATACACTTCGGAAACACAAGCGAACTTCTTAAAAATCTGGAAAGCGGAGAGATAGATTTTGCCCTTGTGGAAGGATATTTCCCGGAAGGAAAATACGAAACCACAGTTTATAAAACCGTTGATTTCATACCTGTTGCAAATGCAAACCACTCATTTGTAAATTCTCCCCAATATTTAAAAGATCTTTTCCCGGAGCGTATACTGATACGAGAGCCGGGTTCCGGCACAAGAAATATTTTGGAAAGAAATCTTGAGGTGCAAAACTATAGTATAAGCAATTTTAAAAACCGCATTCAGGTCGAAAACATGCATTCCATCATTCAGCTTTTATCTCTTGACTGTGGAATATCTTTCTTATATAAAGCCGCTGTCGAAAATGAACTCAAAAAAGGTATTTTAAAAGAACTAAAACTTAAAGATTTTTCCATGCGTCACAACTTTACATTTTTATGGCAAAAAGAAAGCATATTCTCCGATGAACTTCGAAGAATATGCTCTGAATTATTTTAAATATTTTTTATTGATTCCAATAGCCGCAGCCCAGTTAAAAAGTCTGCCGGCCACCCGGCAATGATGCTCAACCTCTTCATCCGACATTCCGTGTATAATAGGCTCCGAATAAAGCTGCCACATTGCAGATACCATAACATGCATTTCAAGTTTTGTTACGGTTTTATCTGCAATTCCTCTATCTTGCATCTCTTTCAAATATGCATAATCTATATCGGACATTTTATCCAGCCACTCATCGTGAAAATGACTGAATTTTGTGCCGTCAGAACATTTTAAAATAAGTTCCAATCCATCCTTCATCTCAAGCATTCTTTGATACCAGACTTTAGTAATCTCTTCGGTATTGACCCATGCATTAACCAGTTCTTCGTCCGAAAGTTCCGAAGGTTTAACCATATTTGCGCTTTCAAGAATATCATTCATACTGTCTACCGTATTTTTAACTACGGCCTCGAATAATTCCTCTTTGCCTTTATACCTTTTGTATACTGCTCCTGTAGTTACACCTGCATCTTTACAGATTTTTGAAAGCTGTGCTCCCAAAAAACCGTTTTGCCTAAAATGCTTCGCCGCGCTTTCCAAAAGTCTTGGATCAATACTTGTATCTCTGATTGCCATAATTAACTGATTTCCTTTTTATACCAGGTCGTATCCGAATTTTTAATCCTGACAAAATTTTTATAGATTCCGTCAGACGACATGAGTTCCTCATGAGTTCCTCTTTCAGCAATTTTACCATTATTTAAAACGAAAATGCAATCCGAATCCTTTATTGTCTTAAGCCTGTGAGCAATAACTATAAGAGTTTTTCCTCTGCAAAGCTCTGTTATGGCCTTTTGGATCAATGCTTCATTGTCTGCGTCCACACTTGCCGTTGCCTCATCAAGAATGACAATCGGCGCGTCTTTTAAAATACATCTTGCAATTGATATTCTCTGCTTTTCTCCTCCCGATAAAGAGGCACCGCCTTCGCCAACCATGGTATCAAACCCATCCGGGAGAGACATTATAAAATCATAACATCCTGCTTTTTTCGCGGCATCTACAACCTGATCTTTTCCGGCATCGGGATTTCCCATAAGAATGTTATTATATACAGTATCCTTAAAAAGATACACATTTTGAAATACCATACTTATATTTGATAATAAAGAAGCAAGCGATACTTCTCTTACATCTTCACCGTTAACAAATATCTCTCCGCCGTCAACATCCCAGAACCTTGCAATTAGATTTGCAAGAGTAGTTTTTCCGCTACCTGACGGTCCAACCAAAGCAACCGTTTCACCTTCGAAGACTTTAAAAGAAATGCCTTTTATTATTTCCGACTTATCATAGGAAAATCTCACGTTTTTAAACTCTACCGCAGGTATATTTTCTTTTGCCCAAGGCACTTGTTTATCTTTATCATCCGTAAGCTCTTTTTCATTCATTATGTCCTCAATTCTGTCAAGGCACTTGTCCATAATTGTAAGCTTTTCAGACTCCATATAAACAATTTTGAGCGGCACAAATATATCAAGCAAAAATAACAATACTCCGATCAAATAAGTTGTGGATAGACTGCCTTTTAAAAACAGTAGCGTACAAACCAGTCCCAAAACCACCGCACAAATTTCAAATATCACATTAATAATTACTCCCCACGGAACCTGTGCATATTCGAATTTTAAGCTCTCTTCGCATGACCTATCAAAATTTTTCTTCATCTCATCGGATTTTTCCCCAAGCATGTTATAGGTTTTTATAATTCCAATGCCTTCCACATAATCAAGCACGGCACTCGTGAGATTTTCGCTCTGCTGCTGCCTTTCATAAGAAAGATTTATTCCGTTTTTGTATTTTCTCTCACCTACTACTGTAAGTAAAATGCAGCCCGCCAAAACAAAACTTCCTATGTAAGGATTAAAAAAGAACATAAGCAGCGTAAAAATAACTGCCGAGAAAAAATAACTCATCGTATCGGCAAGCGTCATCATAGAATTTTCTTCGATAAACACCATATCTGTCGATAAAACCGAGCTTATTTTACCAATATTGCCGCTCGTAAAATATCCCATAGGCAACCTTCTTAAATGTTCTCCGAGTTTTATTCTTATATCAGCCATGAGCATAAATCCTGCCGCAGACTGCAATCTGTCCGAAAGATGAATGCATAACGCCTGCAAAAGTACACATCCCAAAAGAATAATTCCCAAGCGCCAAAAATCTTCTTTTACAAGGCTGCCTTTTAAAAATCCATCCGTCATA
>JAILQM010000117.1 GCA_024698965.1 Eubacterium sp.
CGATAAGAAAAGATATTTTGCATGGTGCCGGAGTAACTCTTAAAGAAATCTTTGAAGCTGCTCTTTTAAATATCGATAAATGCTTTGAAATCATGGATATGAGTTCAATGCTTATGGCTATGGATGTAATTAACGAGCCTATTGATTCGGATTGCAAAATGCTTATCCTCAGCAATAAAGATAAAGTATTGGGCGCAGCTTCAATGCTTAGCAAAAAAGCACTCTCACAAATTCATAAAGTTTTTGGCGAGAAGTTTGTAATCTTAAGCAGCAGCATTCATGAAGTTATTGCGGTTCCTTATGAAGAAGAAACTGTTACAAATTGCAACTTCCTTATAAGAGAGATTAATGCAACTAAAGTAGAGCCGGAAGAAGTGCTTTGCAATCATGCTTTTATTTGCGAGAATTGCGAGCTTTCAATTTTAGATTAATAATTTACGATATGCCGGGCTTTTAATGCCCGGTATATCTTGTTTTAAGGAGGTTATTATGACTAATACACAGATAATAATTAATGAGGCGTTGGTAAATGAAGTATATACTGAAGAGCAGATAGAAAAGTACATGTTGAAAGGAGATTTGCCCTTGCATACATTTGCAGAGTGGCAAAAATTAGGTTTTAAAGTCAAAAAGGGTGAAAGAGCAAGAATTACCACTAAATTATGGAAAATGTCTAAAAAAGGCAAAATTGAGGCTAATAACGATGAGGAAGAGAAAAAAGAGCATTTCTTTCTAACAAAAGCTTTTTTGTTTACGAAAGAACAGGTTGAAAAAAAGCCAAGCGCTTAGCGTTTGGCTTTTTTTCTGACTTCTTTCCAAAAGTACATTTTGTTGAGGCGTGCATGTTTTCCGTTGATGAGAACGATTAAATCGTCAATATTATTGTCGCGGTCTATTAACGTATCGAGCAAATAAGGCGGATAAATCGGAACTTCAACTTCTGTAACCGAACGCCCGGCATTCTTTTTTTCGTTCGAATCTTCAGAAAGAGAATTACTCCACTGAAGTTCTTTCTTTTTTCCGACAAGGTTTGAAAACCATTCTTTTGATTTGTCATCAACCATAGAGAGGACGAAAAATCCGTAAATACAATCAGCTAAGGCATTCGCCTTATTTTCATCAAGCATGTCTACCAAAAGGCTTCGTGATTGCATTATCGCTGTGATAGAGATATTCATACTTCTCAAGGTAGTAAAGGCGGTTAAAACAGTATCATAATCAAGAGTTGTAAGTCTTGGGAACTCGTCAAGAAGCATTAGGATCGGGCGGAGAGTTCCGCTTTTGTTTCGTCCGGCTCTTGGATTGTTTTCACGAAGGGCAAATTCGTTCATGAATTTTTGGGTAATCATGGAAATTAAAGGAGCGTAAACCTTTAATTGTTCCGTGTTAAGCTGCAAATATACATCGTAGCCATCTTCAAGGGCTTGCTCGCTGACAAATTTGTTTTTTGGGTTATTTCCAAGAAGCTTCATAACCTTTTTTTGAGCAAATGTATCAAGAGCTGTCGCAAGCGTCGAATATCCGCTGGCTACATTCTGCTCGGTTTCATCGACTTTTGCAGCGACTTGCATTTTAGCAGCGTCACATGACCCATTTAAAATAAAATCAAGCCAATCTTTGTAGGTTTTGTTTTTTATTGCAAAAACGACTTCCGGGAAAGATGTATTAATATCTTCGGAAAGCATGTGCAAGCAAATTGCAATCCAAAACTGCAAGGCGGTATCGTAGAAATAAGATGTTTCGTTTCCTCGGGGCTTCGGAATTATATTGATTCCTAAGCTTTTTATGTGTGCAAATAAATCATCATCATTCATGTTTTCAACGCCGTCAAACGGATTGAAACTGCAGCTTTTTTCGGGATTGATTAGAGAAAAACATCTTATTTTTCGGTATGGGTTTGTTTGCTTGTAAATATCTCCCTTAAGGTCGATACAAAAAACGCTCCCGGAAGTTTTTACTTTTGGCTTAAAACTATGTTTACCCCACATGACAGCAGTCAGGATAAGCATTTGTGTTTTTCCGTCTCCGGGACGGCCGAAAACAAAATAGTTTCTGCCATCACGAGCTGAGGGAATATAAACTATTTTATTTGTTTTTTCGTCTCTTCCGACAATAAGCCCGGGACATCTTTTCCAATCGGTTTCCTTATATTTTTCTAATTTCATTTTTTTTGGATCCGAAGCGGAGTAGTATTTTAACAGCTGCTTATAAGTCCTTTTATATTCTTTTTGGTCCTTTTTTAGACTTCTGTCAGTAAAATACATATATGTTTTTTTTCTAAGAAAAGAACGCAGCGAAATAAAATAAATAATCGCAGCAAATAAACAAAACAAAGCAAAGAAAAATGAAATTAATTCGGCTTTTGAAAAGTAAATCTTAAGTTCGTGAATTTTAAAATAATTTGGCGTTTTAATATAGATAAACCACATACACAAACCGCAAACACTTAAGTATAACAAGCTGAGAATCCATACGATGTTAAAGCGGTAGTATTTAGCGGCATAATCAAAGCCTTTTAGTTTTATCAGTTTTATCATCTGTCTATCATCCTTTCAATCCCCATGTCATAAATTATATCGCGAGCTTGAGTTTTGCCGAGCTCATGCTCAAGAACTTCGGCAAAAGTATCAAACGGCAGAAGTTTGTTATCACCGAGTTTTAGCATTTTTTCGAATTCTTCGGTTATACCGTATTTTTGGGCGCTTTTGTCTAGGTAACCAAAGATTTCTTTAAGAGCTTCTTGCTTTTCTTCTTCAGTATTACACAAGTATTTAGCGTAGTATTGTTTATATTCGAGGCGGTCATATAGATGCCTTTTTTCTTGCTCTTCTTTCAAAATCTTGAGAAACTTGGTTAATTCTCTTTTAAATTTTTCGATGTAGTCAAGACCATATTCGGCATCGTTTTTCTTACCCTCGATATTAGGGGCATTTGTATATTTTGGCATTTTAAAGCCTCCTTTCTAACGCAAAAATTCGCGCAGTTGATTTTTGGTTTCACGAGAAATATTTTTGTTTTTTACGAAAGATTTTTCAAGTAATTTGGCAAATTCTGCAGGCGTAACACTTCCTTCTAAAACTATGCCGGTTGCAGCTGTAAATTCTTTCATTTGCTTATGAGTAAGTTTTAATTTTTTTTGTCCCGACTTCGAAGAATCGAAAACTGTGCATTTTATGCCTCTTTCATCAAGATATTTTTGCAACCCCGGATGGAATTCATATAAATATTTTTTCGAGCATAAATCGTGAGCATTTAATTTGAAGTCATAATCATCGTGCTTTAAATCAGGCATAGCCGGCATAAATACAAAGTGTAAGTGATCTTTTGATATGTTGTTACCGTCGTTGTCATAATGCCGCTCGTCAACATGCACAACGCTGGATAATACGCACTCTTCGCCCATTGGCAAGGTCCCGCATATATAATCATGAACGGCCCTAAAAAAATCTTCTTTTTGATTTGGATTTAAATCTTTTGGTGATTGTACGACCCATTCAACCCCCTCAACAACATCTTTTCTGTTATATTTAAATATCTTTTTTAACAGATTTTTTTTGTATTTTAGGGCTTCAGATGTGCTATTGCATCGATTCAAAAGTGAGTAATTTTTTTCTGAAAGGTCGTCCTGAATCGAAGAGTCTGGGTCTCTTTTGCTTGCGGGTATTTCTCTAAAAATGTGCTTGAGTTCTTTAAAAAGGTCGTTTCCTTTTAGTTTGTCCATTTCAGCCATAAAAGCCTCCTTTTTCAGTAAGTCTATAGCTCTAAATCCGAAATATTAGCCGTATATCATTTTAAGATTTTTTCTCTTCAAATCGGTATTTACATACCTCTTTGAATCAAAAAACTCTTAAAATATTGATGATTATTTCTCGAAAAAACCATTCATAACTGAATGTTTTTTTGCTCGAAATACCATCAATACGGCTAATTTTTCGGATTCTGCGCTATAGACAGAATAGCGCAGACAAGCTGCGCGATTCTGTTCTCATTGGGGAACCGTGCCGCTTCCCCAAGCGAAGCGCTAACCCCTTCCGCTCCGCCGCAACCGCTAAAAACATTGTTTTTGCCTTAATTTGCTGCTTGCCTCAAATGTTTTAAAAACATTTTCGTTTTTGCGGCGGATAGAGGGGGAACCCCCCTCTACGAAAAAAACTTGCTTTTCGCAAATTTTTTTCTACACCCCTGCCGCGTTTTTTGAAATCAAAAAAGCGGCTGCCTCTTCGTCTTCGACTTCGAGGCTTTAGCTAGGGCGTTACTTTTTTTCGAGGTAGCGTATCCGGCAAATTGGAATAATTTGATGATTTTGGAGCTTCTTTCCGTAGAATTTTTTGCAAAAATTCATTTTGCTCTTTCTCGGTTTTTAAGCTGTATTTAGCGCAAATTTTATTCCATTTTTCAATTTTCTTTTTGGCGTTGTTCGTGGTCTCGCCAAACATTGATTTTGACAGCTTATTTAAATGATTTTCAAGCTCTTTTAACCTTTCGTTCTCCGCCTCAAGGGAGTTTATCTTGTCTTCGAAAGATTTAGTTAATTTCATAGTTTTTTACCTCCAAAAATGTTTATTTTTTTTCCTTATTAAATATAGAAACCAAAATAAATCAAATAAACTTTTGCACAGTCCCACTATTGAAAATGTTTTCGGGAAACATTAAAGAAAATTCATAAAGGTCCAAAACTATTTTTTTATGAGATTCTTTATCGAGCGTTTCAGCCTTTAAAAAAAACTGAAATTCGGTTATATAGATAAGTTCTTCAAGTATAAATTGGCATTTTGGATTTTTTTCAATATACTCAAGAACTACAGTCTTAATGCATTCAATTTCTAATACCGCAATTTCCATATTTTTGTTATTTTTTAAAGCATACACATTCATATTTAACTCTCCTTTACGATATCTTTAATTTGATTAATTATGCTCTTTTTGGGATATAATTCGTTTCTTGCTTCATACAGCTTGCCACATGCATCTTGTAACGTTAAATAAGCGGTGGTTAATTGGTCGCTTACGCTTTCACAAACCTGCTCGATTTGATCGGCGTTATCGGCAGCGTATTCTGAAGCTAATAAATCGAGAGTAGCCAAAGAAATGCGATTCGCGTAATCAATTAAGTTAATGATTCCGCCGTGAGGAGTGTTAATACCAAAGATAGCCTCTTGTGCATTGTTGAGTTTTTTTGTTTTCATAATTCTTTCCTTTCTGCGCTGCTGCTTTTGCAGCAGCGACTTAAGCTTAATTTAATCAAGGTTAATCAAGGCTGCTTATCAAAGCTTCAATCTCCGGGACGAGTGATATCGGCACCCTCATGACCTTGGTAGGTCCTTTGTACTTGGGTTTTCGGCCCGCGCCTTCGCGTTTGCCGCCTTTTGATTTTGATTTTGTAACATTTTCAATTTTTTTGTAAAAATCAATGTCGCCTTGTTGGCTTTTTGATTTTGTTACATTTTCAATTTTTGCATAAAAATCAATGGCTTCTTTACTCGCAATTAAATATTCGGGTTTGAGCTCGCCTTGCAAGGTCAAACCGTGGATCGTCTTACAGCGGCTTAGAGCTGTATAAAGTTGTCCCGCCAAAAAACAAGATGGATGAACGACTACATCGTCATAGGTTTGACCTTGCGATTTATGAATCGTGATGGCGTATCCGAGCCTCAAAGGAATCTGTGTGTATGTTCCAATTACCTCTTTTTTTACCTCTTTACCTTTTTTTGTTTTGACGACCGTATAATTGCACACATCCCAGTCATGAGCTGTTATTTCGGCACTTATACCGTTGTCAAATTTGACGATAAGAGGGTTTGTGGTCTGCACAACGCCCAAGGAACCATTTTGATATCCTTCGCCATTTAGCACGGATATTACGCGCGCACCAGGGGCAAGTTCTATCAGATCGGGAACGACTTTATCGGCGGGTGTCACCTTTCCAGTCTCCTTCGCGCTAAAAGATACGATTTCGTCTTCGTTAAACTTTCGCATAGCTTCTTTGTTTATGTTTGTAGCTTCTCGATTGCGAGCGCAAATATGAAGAGTATCTTTTTTCACTTCTTTACAGCTATGTTCTTCAAACCATTTAAGGCAGCTCTTGTCGTCTATCCGGGCCTTGTTTAAATTCGTAACAAATTCAATTTCGCCCGAGCCCGACTGCCTTACGATTTCGTCGAGTTTGATGTCAACAAACCCGAAGCTATCCCATGCTTTAGATGTGAAGGGATATGCGTTGAAACCGTCCTTATAAAGCTCGTTTAATGCTCTTAAGTCTTCGTCAGTCGTGACCGGCGGGAGTTGCAAGAAATCCCCGATCACGATGAGCTGGAGCTTGTGATCGCAAGCGCAGATACAGTTGCTCAGATATTCAAATAAGTCACGGCGACACATGCTGACCTCATCAAGGATGACGCATGTTATGTTTTCAAGGAGGCTGCGCGCGGAATCTCGCTGTTTTTCAGTTAGCTGCGGCGGTATTGGTCCGATAGGGGCTTTAAATGCCCGGTGAATCGTCACTCCGTCGATATTGATGGCGGCGATGCCGGTAGGCGCAACGATTATAGTCTTTTTGCGTTCCTCATCGCTAAGACCGCCAAGGAACGTTCTAGTGACAAAGCTTTTACCGGTTCCGGCCTCGCCGTAGAGATGTACGTTGCAACCTTCTTTCATCGCATTTAAGGCGAGTCGTTGCTTTGAATTTAGCATGTTTTCATCCATGTTTTCATCCTCCTTTATTTTATTGCGTTTAGCGCGCTGAGCGCTTCAAGCTCGGCATATAGGGCTTGATTATTTCTGCCTTCAAAAGCGTTAAACGCTCTTTGTTTTGGTTTTTTGTTTTTGCTGTGATTATTTCGTCGCTGCGGCGCCGGCGTATATGTCTGCTCGGCGTAGGCGCCTTTTAGGGCGGCGCGGATGTATCCGACAAGGTTTGTCGCCCCCTCCGGGCGGCTTAAAACGTAATCGATTGCTTTGCGGAGTCTTCCGGCATCGCCGCCGCAATCGGCAGACAAGGTCGCTTTGGTTGCATCATCAAGCGCTCGGGTCTCAGGATGGGCGTCTAGCTCTTCAGCTATAGCCTTTGGGATTTGAATGTTGTTATTTTTCGGCGGAGCCGAAACAACAACAACATCTTTAGTAGTATTTATATTAGCGTTCCCTTTACGGATATCCGTATTACCGTTATCCGTAAAAGGGATATCGGTGCAAGCCTTGAATTTTCGCGCATCTTCGAGATTATCAAAGGCGTAATAAATCGTATTTGATGTGAATCTTCCATCGTAGTTCTTAATTTGGCGCGTTATTAAATATCCAGCCTCTTTAAGCTCCTTAATGTACTTGACGGTTGCCTTCAAGCCATCGCCACTTAATTCGGAAAGCCTCCGCTGTGTGAAATGGAAATTTGGGTGTTGCGACAGAATAACAAGGAGAAGGCCTTTTGCTCCGAGGCTTAGCGATCTGTTTCGTATCGCTTGATTGTCAATGACAGTAAATCCGCTTGAACGGCTCATATTAATTAAATTAGACATATTAATTATTCCTTTCATTTTTTAAAAAAAATGACTATAATTAATATAAAGATGTGGTACTTAATGTGATACTTAAGTGATACTTGATAAGGATGCACAGACACCGCATCCTCCTTTTGCTTTATTTTGGCTTATTTTTTGTTTTTGTCGCGGAAGAATCGAGCGTTCGAATCCCCCGTGTCTCATTTTGAGGAGTCCTTTAAGGACTCCTTTTTCTTTTTAACAAAATGTGTTAAAATAGACAGAAATGTATTTGATGAAAGGAAGACCTGATTATGGATTTTATGTCGAATTCGGCAAGAAGAGCCGAAAGAATGAATGCATTTGTAAATGAAAATGCGATTATAAGCACAAGAGCCTACAATGTGGTAATGGGGCTTGTGGTTTTATATGGACTGGTAGTTAATTTTGTTTTATGTGCAACAGTTGGAGCGGACATCTACTACAGCATTAATCCTTTAATGTTTATAGTGCTTTACTTTGTTCTTGCGTTAGGCGGAACTTTTATTGCTTTAAGATCCGATAATCCTCTTGTAAGTTTTCTGGGATATAATATGGTAGTTCTTCCGCTCGGGATTATGATTTCTGCAGTGGTTGAAGCTTATGGCGGAGTATCAAGTTCAGTGGTTCTGGGAGCAATCTATTATACGATGCTAATTACAGCTATAATGGTGCTTTCGGCAATGCTTTTCCCGGGAGTATTTGCAAGACTCGGAGGAGTTCTTTTTGTGGCTCTTATAGGCCTTATTATTACAGGCTTTATAAGCATGTTTACCGGACTTTTCTACGGAGTATATTCAATTATAGGAGCAGTGATTTTTTCATTATATATAGGATATGATTTCTACCGTTCACAGCAGTTTCCGAAAACTTTGGATAATGCGGTTGACTGCGCGCTTGATATCTATCTTGATATAATAAATCTCTTCCTCTTTATTTTAAGAATTCTCGGAAACGGAAGCAGTTCAAACAGCAGAGCAAAATAGGGTATAAACTATGGGAGAAAAAAGGATTACGGAAAAAGAAAAATTTAATGAAAAGGATCCTTATAATTATACGATAAAAGTACTTTGCAACAGATGGAAGCCTTTTATTCTTCAGGCAATAAAAACCGACGGAGTTACAAGATACAGCCGTTTCAGGAAACAACTTCCGATATCCGAAAAAGTATTGGCCCAGAACTTAAAAGAACTTGAAGCCGATGAGCTTATTTATAAAAAGGTTTATCCCGAGGTTCCGCCGAGGGTGGAATATTTTCTTACAGAACAGGGGCACTCTGCCTGTGAGGTTTTAAATGTCTTATATGACTGGGGCTGGCATGAGATGAAACGCCGCGGACTTGAAATAGATATGATAGGCGAGATGTGGCACGGCTACAGAGAAAGAGACGAGGAGCTTTTGGACGGTCCATATAAAGAATACAATTACAGAAAAAAACATAAATATGATAATGAGTAAGAATCGGGCTTTCGGCCCGATTCTTTTTTAGTCGCGATGAGATGCCATATAATCTCTGACTATTTTAAGGAAGGTGTCAACACAAGGGTTTGGATTAAAGATATTCCATTTAAGATTGATCTGCAGAGGCAGTGATTCCTTCAATTCTATTTTTTTGATATTTTCAACATTAAATGCATTATGGCATGAAGGCAAAGGGGTTACTCCGTATCCGTGTTCTATACAAAAAATCTGAGTGGGTATATTGATTACCGAAACAAAACGAGGCATAATACCTTGAATTGCACATATTTCTTTCCATCTGTGAAGTTCGAAAGAAGATTCATTTCCGGAAAAGTAAAATCTTTCGGTCTGAAAATCCTTTAGTTTTGAAGGGGATTGTTTTTTTTCATAAAGCTCTTCAGACATTGCCATGCAAAAATAATCCTGACAAAGCGGCAATGAATTTAATGCCGAGTCGAAAGGGAGATTTGTGTCATATGAATACATAAGGTCTATTTCATTGGTATGAATGGATTTCGTCAAATCATCTATATTAAGGCAGACCGGAAAAACTTCATATTCAGGAAGAACTTCGGAAATATGGCTTAGTGCATAAGAGATTGCGGGATGAAGAGGAAGTCCGTCAAGAAGACCGAGTAAAAGCTTTCCTTTCTGGCCTTCTTCAATCTGCTGTATTTCTATTACGGTTCGTGAAAGCGCAGAAGCCAGTTTGGGTAACTCTCTTGCAAACTGAAGTCCGGCTGTTGTAAGAGCAACGTGGTGTTTATCCCTTGTAAAAAGCGCTGTTTCAATCTCTTCCTCGAGCGCAGCAATGCTTCTGCTTAAAGCCGGCTGGCTTATAAATAATTCTTTTGATGCTTCGGAATAATTAAGAGTTTTTGCCAAAGTCATGAAATATTCGAGTTGTTTTAAAGTCATATTTTCCCCCGTTATTATTATAATAATCTTACTTATTAAAATAATACTATATTTCGGTAATAACTTCAATGCATTACAAGTGAGGGTTTTAGGTATTTCAGTTATAAAATGGCCTATTATATAATGATTTTGGGAATAAAATGTAATAAACATTGGAGGGTATTATGGAAGGTAAGAATTTTTGGGACATTGAGGTAGACAGAAATTTAGAAGCTTCTGAAAACGAAAGTGATGCTTATGATGTAATAGTTATAGGCAGCGGAGCAGGGGGACTTATTGCCGCAGTTTCTGCAGCCGAATCCGGTGCAAAGGTGGCAATTGTCGAAAAGAATAAAAATCCCGGCGGAACAGCAAGATTTGCAATGGGAATCTTTGGGGTGGAATCCAACGCACAAAAAAGAGCAGGAATAACAGAAAGCGCTGACGGATGTTTTAAAAGACATATGACGGTGAATCAGTGGTCTTGCGACTCTAAACTTGTAAGAGGTTGGATGAGCGGTTCGAGAAATGTATTGAACTGGCTTGAAGCACATGGTATGGATTTTGACGACGTTGGGGGATGCAGCGGTCCTATCAGAACATATCATATGTGTCATTATC
>JAILQM010000112.1 GCA_024698965.1 Eubacterium sp.
AAAAAAAAGGAGCAGATTCTAAAAGAACCTGCCCCAGATTATACGACTAATAATCATAAGAATAAGATACATAAAAAGAAAAATATATGCATGAATATCACTTGTAGAATATTTAAGAGGTTTCATTTTTGTTCTGCCATCGCCGCCCATATAACACCTCGACTCCATAGCAAGCGCCAAATCATTGGCCCTTCTAAATGCCGATATAAAAAGCGGCACGAGAAGAGGCAGAAGGTTTTTTGCTTTTTTAATTATTCCTCCGCTCTCAAAATCAGCGCCTCTTGCCATCTGCGCTTTCATTATCTTATCTGTTTCTTCCACAAGAATTGGGATAAACCTAAGCGCTATAGACATCATGAGTGCTATCTCATGCACAGGCACCTTTATTTTTTTCAAGCCTTTAAGAAGACTCTCTAAGCCATCCGTCAGACGGTTAGGCGTTGTGGTAAGAGTCATTATCGAGGTTCCGACTATAAGATACGAAAGCCTTATCATCATAAGCAGAGCCGCATAAAGACCTCTGTAACTAATACTTATCTTCCATATATGAAACGCCTCATCTCCGGGCGTGAATATCATATTAAGAATTGCAGTAAAAATCATAAGTATTACTATTGCTCTAAGGCCTTTTACCATAAAAGAAAACGGAACCTTAGACATCTTTACCACAATTACAAGAAAAATGGTCGCAAGTAAAAAACCCACTATATTATTTAAAATAAACAGTGAAATAATATATATTAAAGTGGCCACAAGTTTGACTCTTGGGTCTAGCTCATGAATTTTTGATTTTACGGGATAATACTGTCCCAGCGTAATATCTCTAAGCATGTCTGCTCCTAAACAACATCAAGATCTGTTTTTAAAATAATTAATAATAGCCGCTTTTGCCTCATCTACGGTAGTAACATCATCCGGCAAATCCATTCCATGCGCTTTTAAATCCTGCATAAGGTAAGTCACCTGCGGTGCGGCAAGATGAATGGCTTCAAGTTCTTCATAATGAGAGAACACTGTCTTAGGGTCATCATCAAGATAGACCTCTCCTTTGCTCATAACAATAATTCTCTCTACATAATCCGCAACATCTTCCATACTGTGCGAAACCAAAATCACGGTAATCCCCTGCTCATCATGAAGTTTCTTTATGAGCGAAAGAATCTCATCACGGCCGTAAGGATCAAGACCTGCTGTAGGCTCATCCAAAATAAGAACCTTTGGATTCATGGCTATTGTTCCGGCTATGGCGACTCTTCTTTTCTGTCCACCCGAAAGTTCAAACGGCGAACGGTAATACAAATCTTCCGAAAGCCCCACGCTTTTAAGCGCCTCAAATGCTTTAAGCTGCGCCTTTTCTTTTGTCAGTCCACAGTTCATCGGTCCAAAAGCAACATCATCGATTACCGTCGATTCAAAGAGCTGATATTCCGGATACTGGAAAACAAGTCCCACTCTGGTCCTTAACTTCCTAAGGTCATAATCCTTGTCATAAATGTCCTCTCCATCTACATATATACATCCGTCCGTTGCCTTCAAAAGGCCGTTAAGATGCTGAATCAAAGTAGATTTTCCTGAACCGGTATGACCGATAATCCCGATAAACTCGCCATCTTCAATTTTAAGATTTATGTTTTTTAAGGCTGCTTTTTCATACGCCGTTCCAAGGGCGTAAAAGTAGTTCACCTTATCTATTATAATTGGCATAATACCTCCGCGAGTTCATTTAAAGTAAGAATTCCGTCACTGATTGGAAGTCCTGCTTTTTTTAGTTCATGTGCAAGAAGGGTAATCTGCGGTACCCCGAGTCTGAGTTCTTTAAGTTTCTCGACTTCCGCAAATATCTCTCTCGGAGTTCCCTGCATAACAACATTTCCTTTATCCATTACAATTACCTTATCGGCATTAACTACTTCTTCCATGTAATGTGTTATGAGAATGGCCGTCACACCCTCATTTTTATTCAGTTCCAAAGCGGTATCAATTACTTCTTTTCGTCCGTCGGGATCCAGCATAGCCGTCGGTTCATCGAGTACTATTGTCTTTGGATGCATAGCCAAAACTCCGGCTATGGCAACTCTCTGCTTCTGTCCGCCCGAAAGCTTATGTGTGGAATGTGTGGCATATTCTTGCATTCCTACTTTTTCAAGACTGCCATATACTCTTTCCACTATCTTTTCCGTTGGCATTCCTATGTTTTCCGGTCCAAATGCCACATCCTCTTCGACAACATTTGCTATAAGCTGATTGTCGGGATTTTGAAATACCATTCCCGTCTGTTTTCTTACAGAGAATACATTCCCATAATCCTTTGTATCCATTCCGTCAACCCAAACAGTGCCCTCCTCCGGTGTAAGGAGCGCATTAAGATGCTTTGCCAGCGTGGATTTGCCTGAGCCGTTATGACCAAGTACCGCCACAAAATCTCCCGGGCTTACGTCTATGCTAACGTGATTAAGGGCAGTCTGGATACTCTCCACATTGCCCTCGTCATCGCGCCTAATATATTCATATAATACATTGTCAGCTTTGATTATTCCCATTTGTTTACCTCATTAGCGTGTCAAATGCCCTGCTCTCTCAAGCCCGTCAAAGCCGGTCTGCCTCAAAGCCTCGTACAAAAACACGGCTACGGAGTTTGCAAGGTTTATAGACCTCATTCCCTCAGCCATCGGCAGACGCACACATCTGTCCAAATGCTGTGATAATATATCTTCGGGAATTCCTCTGCTTTCCGGTCCAAACATTATATAGCAGTTATCGGTGTATACCGCATCGCTGTATACATGAGTTCCTTTTGTCGTAGCATAGAAAATTTCCGCATCAGGATTTTTCTCCAGAAACTCCTCGTAATTTATATATCTTGTAACATCAAGATCTTTCCAGTAATCCATGCCGGCCCTTTTCAGCTTACTTTCGGTCAGGTGAAAGCCGAGCGGCTCAATCAAATGAAGGCGCGCTCCCGTCGCATGGCAGGTGCGTCCTATAGTGCCGGTATTTCCGGGTTGTTCGGGCTGGTAAAGCACAATATTAATTGCCATTTATTTGCCCTCACGAAGCTGTTTAATAAAAATCTCAATTCTATCAAGTGCTATTTTTAAGTTTTCGAGAGAATATGCATAAGAGATTCTTAAAAATCCCTCTCCGCAATCACCGAAAGCCGTCCCCGGAACAACAGCAACCTTTTGCTGCTCTAAGAGCTTAGTGGCAAACTCCTCAGAAGTAAGCCCAAACTCCTTAATTGACGGGAATACATAAAATGCGCCGTAAGGCTCAAAACACTTAAGCCCCATTTCATGAAAGCGGTGCATGAGAAAACGTCTTCTTCCATTGTATTCTTCTCTCATCATCTCTACATCTTCATCACCGTTTCTCATAGCATCAACCGCTGCATACTGGCTTGTTGTCGGTGCACACATAATTGCAAACTGATGAATTTTAAGCATCTGCGCAATTACTTCCTTAGGACCGCATGCATATCCGAGTCTCCAACCGGTCATAGCATGTGACTTTGAAAAACCGTTTATAAGAATTGTTCTTTCCTTCATTCCCGGAAGAGAAGCGATTGACACATGTTCTCCCTTATATGAAAGCGCAGAATAAATCTCATCGGAAAGTACAAAAATATCTTTTTCTATTACAACTTCAGCTATAGCCTCAAGGTCTTCCTTTTCCATAATCGCACCTGTCGGATTGTTAGGGAAAGGCATGATAAGAATCTTTGTCTTTGGCGTAATTGCATCAAGGAGTTCCTGCTTGGTAAGGCGGAACTCATTTTCCTCTTTAAGATTGATTATTACCGGCTTTCCGTTTGCGAGGATTGTACATGGCTCATAAGACACATAACTCGGCTGCGGAATGATTACTTCATCGCCCGGATCAAGCATTGCTCGAAGCGCTATATCAATCGCCTCACTACCGCCGACTGTGATTATTGTCTCATCAATCGGATGGTAATCAAGATTCCAGTGTCTGTTTAAATATTTGCAAATCTCCTCACGCAGCTCTTTTAAACCTGCGTTTGAAGTATAAAATGTTCTTCCCTGATCGAGAGAATATATTCCCTCATCTCTTACATGCCAAGGCGTATCAAAATCAGGCTCACCTACACCCAAAGATATTGCATCCTCCATCTCACTTACAAGATCAAAGAACTTTCTGATACCCGATGGCTTTATCTCTGTTATTGTTTTTGATAACGGGTTTCTCATGGCATGAAGGCCTCTCTTTCATCCTTTTTCTTTTTCTGCATTACTGTTCCGTGGTCTTTGTATTTCTTTAAGATAAAATGAGTAGCAGTGCTAATAACTTCATCTATTGTAGAAAGCTTTTCAGTAACAAACATAGATACTTCTTTAAGTGTCTTTCCTTCAAGTATAACAAGAATATCATATCCGCCCGACATAAGGTATGCACTTGTCACTTCGGAATAGTTAAATATTCTCTCTGCTATCTGATCGAAACCCCTGCCTCTTTGAGGAGTAACTCTTACTTCGATAAGAGCCTGCACCTTGTCTACGCTTGTCTTATCCCAGTCTATCATTGTGTGATATCCGCAGATAATGCCTTCCGCTTCAAGTGCCGCCAGCTCATTTACCACTGTTACTTCTTCGACGCCTAAGATTATGGCCACCTCTTTTAAATCAATTCGACTGTTTTTTTCAATAATGTTTAGAAGCTTTTCTCTCATTTTACCCTCCGTTTATAATTATATTTATTCCTCAGAAGCATCAGATGCTTCGTCTGTATCTTCTTCCGTTGTATCTTCTTCGGTCGAAGTATCATCCTCTGTAGTTTTCTTCTCGCTTGTCTCTTCCTCTTCTTCCTCTTCGTCGGTTGCACCGGCCCACTTGGCCGCGGCTTCTCTTATCGTATCTTCGTCGCCTGTTGCAATTGCCTTTTTCATCGCTGCAACAGCTTCTTTACTGTCTGACTTTATACCGACGCTGTATATTCTCGGCGACATTGTATAAGTACTGCTGTTCCAAACCGTTCTGCTTACCTCTACGCCGTTTTCATATACAATCTTCCAAAGCTGAGCCGTATATCCTGTATGAGGAGACTGAGTCTGAGTAATTGTTCCGACTTCAAGCGAAGAATCCGCCACGAACTCTGTTTCAGGCTCTGTTGTTGTAAGAGTCTCGCTTTCATATTCTACCGAATGGGAGCTGTCTCTGTATTCTTCTCCGTAAATATTAAAATATATATATCCGCCGGAAGTATAACCTTCTATATATATAGGTGCGTCCGTATTATTGGTAAACTTAAGGTCCTTATAGTCTCCGGCCATTGCCGCATCTCTTGAAGGAGACACATAAGATACTATCATAGAATGAGCATATCTTTCGTCCACCTGAAGCTCTGCCATAAGAACGGCATTGTAAAGCGTCGTCGAAACCTGGCAAATGCCACCGCCGTAGCTTTCTACAGTTGTACCGTTTTCATAAGAGCCCGCAAGCTCATATCCGTTTTCCGCAGTCATCGGATTTACCGCATCATGTACCGAGAACTGCTCTCCCGGATAAACAACCGTGCCGTTGATTTTGCTTGTTCCGTTAGCAACATTTTGAGCTCTTCCCCATGAAGAAGAACTGTAATCCGTAGAATACGATCCGAGTAAATCGGTAACCTTTGCAAGTTCTTCAGGAGATCCTTCAGGTTCTGCTTCTTCTGTTATAAGAGTAAAACTGTTGGTCTCCGATGACCAGGCTGTATTAAGGAATGTATTAAGAGCGCTTATACTTTCCTCATTATTAATCTTTGTTCCGTTTGAGCCTTCTATTATTGTAAAGCTTCCGTTTTCTCTTTTAAGTCCATAGTTTACAGGCTCATTTTCAAGCTCAGAGGCATTCTCATCAAATACAGTTGTTGTAGCTTCTTCATCTACTTCTATATTCATATCAAGTGTGCATCCGCCGTTTTCGGCATCCTTAATCTGCTTATAGCGCGAGATGAGGTTTCCTGTAGTTCCGTAGCTAAGAGCATTTTCCACTGCCGCATCCACATCATAAGTGATGCCGAATGATGAGTTTTCTACCTCAACCTCTCCTATATCACCCACAAGATAGGTGCTTCCTGCCTCAACAGCGGATACATAAGCTTCTATGGCCGCCTTTGCGCTTTCCTCATCCATTCCTCCGACATATACGGCACCTACCGATACACCGTCTAAGATGCCGGCGCCTTCTTCTGCTGCATATACATTCTGCGGAAAAAGCGCCACTACGGCAAGAAGAAATAAACTTGCGCAAAGCATTCCTGTTTTTCTGATACTAAACATTTCTATACTTCCCTTCGGTTTGTAAAACAATTTTTTCTATGGTAGACTAAACTATAGTTGCAAGTGCAAAAGTCACAAGCATAGCTACCACAAGAACAATAACGATAACAGAAGAAATAAATCTTCTCATCTTTGTTTTTCTGAAATCAAACATTTTAAATAACCTCTCTTTGAAAGGAGCCATATAAATGACAATCTTTCCAATTTTTACTTCAGTATGCGTTTTCGGCGTAATTTTTACAGTTGCCCGCATTCGCGTCTCCAAAAAAGACGAGGCCAATCAAAGAGCCTTTTGGGACAGAGAAGATGAGGCCAACGCTGTACGCGCCAAAGACATCTCCAACCTGCCTTATATACAGATTCCTTTGGATTATCTGCCTATCGGGATTTCAAACGATCCCACTTTAAAAGAATGCGAAGAAAAAATCCGCCTTCTTTCAGACAAAAAAATCCTGAATCTTTCCGGCTACTCGAACACCGATTTAAAACTGATGTACGGAGCCGGCAATATAAACATTCTTTCCGAATGTGACGACAACTTTGCCGAGCTTTCACAGCTCATAATCAAATGGGCCAAAGCCTTGGATGATCTTGGTTTTGAAGACGAAGCCATAAGTGTTTTGGAGTATGGCATCGGCTGGGGCAGCGACATCTCCGCAAACTTTACGATGCTCGGAGAACTTTACTGCCGTACGGGAGAATTCTCCCGTGTTGACGAATTGATAGAGACCGCAAAATCTCTAAATTCACCATCCAAAGACATTATAATAAATGCGCTTAATGCGCTGTAAAAGTCACTGCTCGTGAATTCTTATTTTACCACAGATTTTTCCGCTGTACAATATTGCTTTATAAAGCATTTATCGCACTTCGGACTTCTGGCGGTGCAGATGGTTCTGCCAAACGATATTATCTGCATGTTATAAATAATCCAGTGATCTTTAGGAAGTTTTTTCATAAGGTCATACTCTATTTTTTCCGGGTCTTCTTCCTTTGTAAGACCTAGCCTTTTCGATATGCGCTTTACATGAGTATCCACGACTATCGAGGGATCGTCAAAAATATTTCCTCTTATTACGTTGGCCGTCTTTCGGCCGACGCCGGGAAGGGAAGTAAGGCTCTCAATATCTTGGGGCACCTCTCCGCCGAAATCCTCAATGAGTTTTTTCGCGCATCCAATAATATTTTTTGCTTTGCTGTGATAAAACCCAATCGAATGAATATCTTTTTCCAGCTCTTTTATATCAGCGTTTGCAAAATCCTCCACCGATGTGTATTTTTTATATAATTCTTCCGTGACAATATTTACCCGCGCATCTGTACACTGCGCGGAAAGCATTGTGCTTATCAAAAGCTGCCAGGGCGTATTGTAGTTAAGATAACACTTATAATCCGTCCCTAGGTTTTCATCTAAAATCTCAACAATTTTTTGCGCTCGTTTTGTCATATAATTCCCAAAAAAGCCGCACCCCTTTAGAGTGCGACTTATTTTTAAATATCAAACACAGTTTATTTTGTTCCGAATATTCTGTCACCGGCATCTCCGAGACCCGGTACAATATATTTATGCTCGTTTAAATACTCATCCAAAGCTCCGATATAAATATCTACATCAGGATGATCTTCCTGCATTCTTGCAACGCCCTCAGGAGCTGCGATCATGCACATAAATCTGATATTTGTTACACCATGCTCTTTAAGCATTGTAATGGCTGCCGATGCCGAACCGCCTGTTGCAAGCATAGGATCAACAACAAAGACTTCTCTTTCGTTACAGTCTTCAGGCAGTTTGCAATAATACTCAACCGGCTCCGCTGTCTCAGGATCACGGTAAAGACCGATATGACCAACCTTGGCAGCAGGTATCATTTCAAGCATTCCGTCTACCATTCCGAGACCGGCTCTTAAAATAGGTACAACAGCGAGCTTCTTTCCTTTAAGCTCTTTAACCACTGTCTTGCAGATCGGTGTTTCAATCTCAACATCTTTAAGCTTTAAATCTCTTGTTGCTTCATAGCACATAAGCATTGCCACTTCGCTGACAATAGTTCTAAAGTCCTTAGAACCTGTTTCCTTTCTTCTGATTACTCCGATTTTGTGCTGAATCAACGGATGATCCATCACCATTACTTTTGACATATATTTACCTCCGGTTGTTTCCGAACTTTTTTCCTTGTCCATTATAGTATCTTATATATTAATTTTCAACCCCGCATCAGAGCTCATCTCTTTTTACCGGACGTACGCCAATCTGGTAGTAATCAATTCCGTATTTTTTGACATTCTGCGGATCATACTGATTTCTGCCGTCGAAAATAATAGGGTTTTTAAGCAGTCTGTGGATTTCGAAAAAGTCCGGGCTTCTAAACTCCTTCCATTCGGTTACTAAAATGAGTGCGTCAGCTCCGTCAAGAGCCTCGTACTTGCTTAAGACGTATTCTACAGAATTGTTGTCCTTTAAGTAACACTTCTTCGCCTCTTCAACCGCCTTAGGATCATACGCTTTTATCTTCGCGCCCATTGAAGTAAGTTCGTTTATAATGGTTACCGCAGGTGATTCTCTCATATCATCTGTATCCGGCTTAAATGCCAGGCCCCACACTCCAAAAGTTCGGCCGCTTAAATCTTTTCCGAAGCACGACTTTACCTTATCTACAATAACCATCTTTTGAGCGTGATTAATTGTTTCTACAGATTTGAGGAGTTTTGCATCATATCCGTTTTCTTCGGAGGTTTTGATAAGCGCTTCCACATCTTTAGGGAAACAGCTTCCTCCATAGCCGCAGCCCGGATAAATAAAAGAATATCCTATTCTCTTGTCCGAGCCTATACCTATTCTCACCTTATTGATATCGGCTCCAACCTTTTCGCAAATATTAGACATTTCGTTAATAAAAGAAATCTTTGTTGCAAGCATAGAGTTTGCTGCATATTTTGTCATCTCGGCACTTGCAATATCCATTATTATCACATGCTCCGA
>JAILQM010000001.1 GCA_024698965.1 Eubacterium sp.
TGGGATTTGCATATATCGCAAACATGAATGTAATAGCTAACTGGTTCCCTAAAAAGAAGGGTATTGCAATGGGCTGGGTTACAATAGGTTTCCCGCTTTCGGCTGCTATTTCGGCTAATATTGCAGGTATGCTTCTCGGAACGGGCGGACTTCCAAATGTATACAGATTCTATGCAATTTGCTCGATTGTGCTTTGCATAATAGTTGCCGTATTTATCAGAGATTATCCTGAGCAGGCAGGAGCATATCCTGATAATAACCACAAGTTTGAAAAGGCTGAGGCTCAGGAAGAGCTTGCAAGAGGACTTGAATATATGAAGACTTCGGAGTGGGTTCCTTCAAAGCTTTTAAAGACGGGAAGAGTATGGAAGATAGCTATTTCTCTCGGTGTTATGGAGCTTTTGTCTTTGGGTATTATGACAAACTTTGTACCTAGATGTATGCAGGCCGGTTATGAGATGCCTGAGATTCTTACAATGCTTGGTATTGCCGGAATTATAGCAATGTTTGGTTCTATCGGATGCGGATTTTTGGATGCGACAATGGGAACAAAGAAAGCGACTATAATAACTCTTATTATCGCTATTATTGCCATTATCCTTAATCTTATTCCTACAAGACCTACAATGTACCTTTCACTTCCGTTCCTTGGCGTTATGCTTGGCGGTGCAGCAAATTACCTGGTTTCAATTACAAACACTATTTGGGGCAGATATGACTTCCCTATGGCGTATAAAGTACTTAAACCTATGGTTGCAGCAATCGGAGCTTTGGGAGTATCTGTGGTAGGTGTTTTGGGACATACATTCTCATATGCGTTTGCATACGGAGTTCTCGCAGTACTTGCAGCAATAGCAACAATAATCATGATTACTCTTGATGATAGTCTTATCGGACGAAATTAGTTCTTTAAACATAAACCAAATACCTAAAAAAGGGCTTACCTCGAACTTGAGGTAAGCCCTTTTGATTTGTATTCTTACTGGAAGAATGCGATATCTTCATTAAGCTTATTGGCGATATCTTTAAGGTCATGTGCTGATGTAGCGATTGTTGTAACCGTAGCTGAAAGCTCTTCCATAGATGCGCCTGTTTCCTGAGATGATGCTGCATTCTGCTCTGATATAGCAGAAAGAGAAGACATCGAGTCGGAAACGATATTCTTAGATGATACGCAGGTATCTGCACCTTCTGAAATACTGTGCACTCCTGTAACTGTTTCTCTGATATCTGCAAGCATTCCGTTTACTGAAGCGAGTGTCTCGCCTAAAGCTTCCTGCTGTTCTAAGTTGCCGCGAAGGACTTCTTCAGAAGCTGCAACGGCTGCTTCACTTTCTGTGAGAAGAAGATCCATCTCGTGTCTGATGTCATCTGCAAGAACTTTTGAGTTGTCGGCAAGTTTACCGATCTCTTCGGCAACGACTGCAAAGCCTCGTCCTGATTCACCGGCTCTTGCTGCCTCGATAGAAGCGTTAAGAGAGAGGAGGTTGGTCTGAGTTGCAATAGAAGCGATTCCGTCAACCTTTTCATTGATATTTGAAACGGCTTGCTGAGTTGCTGAAATTGTTTTTGATATATCATCAATCTTAGCAGACATATTGCTGCTTGATTCCTGAAGTGCTGTAAGTGATGTAGAAGATGCTTCTGATGCATCTTTCATTCTTGTAGCAAGAGATCCGAGGTTTCCTGATGAATCCTGTACGTCTGATACAGCATCGCTGATCTGGGAAACGTTTTCTGAAGCTCTCTGGATTTCATCTGCCTGCTGTGAAGCACCTGCAGCGATATCCTGAACTGCATTTGATACGTCTTCTGCTGTAATTGAAATCTGGCTTGTCATCTCTGAAAGTTCTTCTGAAGATGAGCCTACAAGTTTAGCGGACTGTCTGATATTTGTAACTATACCGTCGAGCACTTCAATAAGTGAGTTGGTATTTTTGACCATTTCGCCAAACTCGTCTTTTCTCTTTTGATGTTTGGTAATTTTGTTAAATTTACCGTGAGAAAGATCTGAAAGAGCAGCATTAATATCTTTAATAGGTGATGTGAATGTGCCGGCCATCTTTATACTTATAAATGCGGCAACAACAAGCATAATTACACCGATTAATACGATAAAGAGTGCAGAGCGTCTTGCTTCTGATGTAACTGTTTTAGAGTTTGCTGCGCATACAACCATAAATCCCGAAGTAGGCTCTAATTTGTATGAAATCATTGCTTTATAGCCTTTTCCGGTTGCTGCGGCATAGAAGCCTTCTTCAAGTCCTGATGTCATAAATGCGGCCTGGCTTCTGTCTTCTTCATTTTCGGATGTAATAGAATACTGAGCATGAGCGGCAACCATACCTGTTCTGTCGCAGATGAATGCATCATCCGATACTGAAGCTAAGAATTCATGGAATGCTTCAAGGTTATAGTCACGCTGTACCGCACCTACTACCTGGTCGTCGCTGATTACAGGAACTATTATAACAATAATTCTGTCTCCTGTAGATAGACTGGTAAGGATATCGGATACATAAGGTTCTCCTGTTGACATTGCCTGCTGGAAGTATTCTCTGTCGGATACGTCAACGCATTCTCCGCCGTCGGAACGAATAACCTGCATTCCGCTTGCAAGCGTAAGAATTGAAGTATTTCCATCGTCAAAAATTTCATCAAGCTTAGTGAGTGATGAAATCATGTCAGCTTCAAGAGCTTCATTGCCTTCCTGGCCGTAGTTGGAAATAAACATTTTGGTTGCGGCAGAAGAAGCATATGTTTCAAGTGCAGATGTGTTATTACTAATTATTTTACTGAACTCGGAAGATACATAAGTTCTCTGCCAGTTGAGGTTTTCTTCGGCATCATTCATTGCCTTGTTTGTAGATGTGGTGTAGCTGATGGCAAGTGAAATGATGAGCGGAATGGAAACCGTCAGAATCATTACCACAATCAGCTTGTTTTTGATGCTGGTAAGAGAGAATTTACCTGCATTTGCCTTTTTAGGTCTTTTTCTTTTTTCAGCCATATTAAGCCCTCCGTGTAAATATATATAGTTTTAACAAATATTATTTATTATTATACAATTTTTTGTCAGAAAATACAAAACAATATTTAAATTTTCGTCAAAATAGCCGAAAATGCTGAAATGCTACATGAAATTATATATGCATCTTGCCAAAATGAGGCTAAATTAAAACCAGATGGGGGTTTTATGCTTTTTGATTTTCAAATACTTTTTGAAGATAGTTAAAAAGCTCCGTTGTGGTTTTCTTAAGTTCTCCCTTCCATGCAAAGACAAGGCCGTGATCGCCTATTGCATCTTCTATAGGGAAGAGTTTCATTTTTGCATTTGAATCAAAAAATGTATCATAACCAATGGTTATGTATTCGCTATGTGCTATTGTCATTTCCAGACTTCTCATATTTGAAAAGAATTTAATGTCTTTTGGAATAAAGCCTTCGGATTTGCAGTGAGTTATAATGGAGCTTCTTGCCTCGTCCGAATAATTATCGGTAAAGACGCAAAATGTTTCATCTTTGAGATCTTTAAATGTGAGAGTATCATTATTATAGAAATGATTTTTCTGCGGCACAATAATGTAAAGCTGCAGTCCCATAAGATTTCTTACGTGAATTGACTTTGAATTTGCATCGATTTCGGTATTTAATGTAATGATAAAATCGAGTTCGCCGCTTTTTAGTTTTCTTGCAAGGTCAGAAAAGCCTAGAATTTCAAAATCAACTTCAAATTCAGGGTGAGCATCGTCATAATCCTCTATAACAGGCATAACTTTATTTACAACACCGCCAAACTCAACTATGCCGATTTTAATTTTTGTCGCACCGATTCCGTTAAGCATTCTTGCCTCGTGTAAAAGCTCTTCCGAGCGGTTGTGCCATATTTTCCATTCATTATAAAGAAGCTTGCCGCCTTCGGTAAGCTCAACTTTTTTTGTGCTTCTGTTAAAGAGAGATACGCCGACTTCTTCTTCAAGCTGTTTGATGCATTTTGAAAGAGCAGGCTGAGTGATGTATAGCTCATCTGCGGCCTGCGTGAAATTTAGAGTGTCTGCAACCCTTAAAAAATACCCGATACTTCTGAAATTATACTTATCCATATAAACCCCCTCGCATTGATTGCATTTTATCATTAGAGAAAACGGATTTCAATCATTTATTCCGGATTGGAATAAATAAGGGGCTAAAAGTTATTTCACTTTAACGGTTAAAGTACATATAATTAGTATAACAGGATATGTATTTGTAAAAAATTTATTTAAAGAAAGGGTTTTTATATGAAAGCAGGAGTATTTTACGGTAAGGAAGATTTGAGAATTGAGGACGTTCCGGTACCTGAGGTTGGTCCGGGACAAATGCTTGTTAAAATTTCTTATGTTGGTATCTGCGGTACTGACGTTGAGTTTTACAAAACAGGCATGACACCACCGTTTGCCAAGAATCCGCTTGTCCTTGGACATGAGAACTGCGGCGTTGTTGAAAAGGTAGGCGAAGGTGTAACGAAGTTTAAAGTAGGAGACAGAGTTCTTTGCGGACCTCCTTCACATTGTGCGGAAGATTGCCCGGCATGTAAGGTAGGAAGAACAAATATCTGTATTAACGGTTTCCCTAGAACAGCCGGACTCGGACAGTATGACGGCGGATATGCACCATATCTTTTAATTCATGATGTGGAGCATACAATGATCGTACCTGTACCTGATGAAGTTGATTTTAAGGATGCTGTTTTATTTGATGTAATCTGTGTATCTCTTCACGGAGTAAGAATGTCAAACTTTAAGTTTGGTGATGATGTTGTAGTATCCGGAACAGGCCCTATCGGTCTTTCTGCAATCCAGATTCTTAAGGCTGCAGGAGCAAATAAGGTAATTGCACTCGGAACAACATCTGCAAAAGAGCCTATTATTAAAGAATACGGCGCTGATTACTTCATTAACTCAAAAGAGTGTGAGGACTTAGCAGGAGAAATCAAAAAGATTTTAGGAAAAGAAGTTGGAGCAGACGTAGTATTTGAGTGTGCAGGTAATATGAAGTCACTTTCAAACTGCGTATACGAGTGTGTAAAACCGGGCGGACAGATTTGCGTAGTCGGCACAATCCAGGAGCCTATGAGTGCACTTATACCGGGCAGATTCTCGGTAACAGAGCCTAACTTCCAGTTCTCATTTACTTATACCGAAGAAGATGTAAAGATTTACCTTGATATGGTTGATTCAGGAAAGCTTGTATTCCCTAATATGGTAACGGGAGTTGTATCTTTGGATGAGTGTGTAGAGAAGGTATTTGCTTCAGACAGAAAAGGTCAGATTAAAGTACTCATAGATCCGAGTTTGTAATTGAAAAGTGAGGTCAGGTATGTCGAACAAATTTGTAAATGCATTATCTCCGATTAGGATTGGTAATGTTGTGCTTAAAAATAAGATTGTTTCAGCTCCGTCTACAATGCATTCTATGTCAAACGGCGAGCTTTATCCTACGGAAGATGCAATTTCTTTCTTTGAGGAAAGAGCAAGGGCCGGCGTTGGTATGGTAACTGTTGCCGGACTTAAGGTTGGCAAGGACGTAAGAGACGACGGAATGATGACAGCGTGGGATGTAAATGCCCCGAACCACAGAAATAAACTGATGGAGCTGGTGGAGAGAATACATTTTTATGGCGCAAAAGCTTCAATGGAGCTTATAGGTATTTTCCCGGAAGGCTTTACGGTTTCTGACGGTTGCTCAATTATGGGTGGCCCGGGCGGACATGAGATTACTCATGAGGCTATGGAAGAGTTTAAAAATGATTGGGTGGAAGCAGCTCAGGCTCTTTATGAGTGCGGATTTGATGCTATCCTCATTCATTCCGGACATTCCGTACCGCTCGCACAGTTTTTGTCGCCTCTTACAAATAAGAGAACAGATGAATACGGCGGAACAACAGAAAACAGATGCCGTTATCTTATTGAAATCTTAGATGCCATTAAGGCTAAAGTCGGAAATAAAATGCTTATCGAAGTAAGAATTTCCGGTACCGAGTTTGAAGAAGGCGGAATAGATCTTGAAGAAGGAATTAAGATAGGTGAGCTCATCCAGGATCACTTAGACGTTCTTCAGGTATCTGCGGGAATGCATAATCCTAAGTGGATGACATGGGTTCATCCTTGCGGATTCAGACCTAAGATGCCTAACGTAGAAGTTGCGGAAGCATTCAAAAAGTCAGGGAAATTCCATGTGCCGATCGTAACTTTGGGCGCGGTTGATTCGCTTGAGTCAGTGGAAGATATTCTTTCAAGCGGAAAAGCTGATATGGTAACGATGGCTCGAAGCCTTATCGCAGATCCGGAGCTTATAATTAAAGGAAAAGAAGGCAAAACAGAAGACGTTACACCTTGTATCAAGTGTATGAGATGTCACGATTCTACGGTTTACGGACATCATTTCCAGTGTTCTGTTAATCCTAAGGCCGGACTTAGCGCAACCATTGATAAGATGGTTAAGGCGCCGAAGGGAGTAAAGAAGGTAGCTGTAATCGGCGGCGGACCTGCAGGTATGTATGCAGCACTTACAGCCTGTCAAAGAGGCCACAAGGTTACAATCTTTGAAGCTTCGGATAAGCTCGGAGGAACGCTTCATAAAGCCGGATATTTTTCATTTAAATATCCTGTTAAAGACTATATGGAGTTTTTAATTAAGCAGGTTGAAAAGCACGATATTGAAGTTAAGCTTTCTACTAAAGCTGATAAAGACAGCGTTAAGGGCTATGACAATGTTATAGTTGCTGTCGGAGCAAAGCCTTTTGCGCTTCCTGTACCGGGAGCAAACGAAGTACCTCTTGCTGTAGATGTGCTCGGCAAAGAAGAGGAGCTTGGCAAAGAGGTTATTATTATCGGCGGTGGCCAGGTTGGTATAGAAATCGGTCTTCACTTTGTTGAAAAAGGCAAGAAGGTAACTATAGTTGAAATGCAGTCGGCTCTTGCACCTGACGCATCAACTACAGGAAGAAACGAGCTTCTTACAGAGATTGAGAGAGTGGGCGATAAGTTTACTTCTATTACCGGAGCTAAGTGCTCGGCTGTTACAAAGACGTCCGTAACATACGATAAGGACGGACACAGTGAGACGGTAAACGGAGACAGCGTTGTATTTGCAGTAGGTATGAGACCGCTTGCAGACGTTGCGGACAGCTTCTTTGACTGCGGCGCAGAGGTGGCGGTGATCGGAGACTGTGTACGCGCGCGCACGATTGAGTGGGCGGTTAAGGAAGCGTACTATGCTGCGGTGAATATTTAAGGGCTGAAAAGGAGATCCTTCGCTAGCGCTCAGGATGACATTACGTGTGTCATCCTGAGCGAAGCGAAGGATCTCTTTTATACCCAAAGCCCAAAGTAAAACAGCACAGCGGCACCGAGGACGATGCGGTAGTAGCCAAAGACTTTAAAGTCATGTTTTTTGATGTAGCCCATAAGGAATTTGATGATTATCATTGAGACTATAAAGGCTACAACCATTCCGGTGATAAGGACGGCAGCTTCCAAAGATGTAAAGGAAAAGCCGTACTTTATTATTTTTATAAGGCTTGCACCGAACATAACCGGTACAGCCAAAAAGAATGTGTACTCAGCGGCAACTGTTCTCGAGACTCCGATAAGCAGGGCGCCTAAAATTGTGGCACCGGAGCGGGATGTGCCCGGGAAAATTGCGGCGATGAGCTGAAAACATCCTATTATAAATGCCGTCATATATGTGATTTCAGAGATGGAGTTAATTTTCGGCTTACGGTTTTCATTTCTAAGTTCGGCTATAATGAAAAATATACCGAAGAGGATGAGCATTATGGCTACTGTTTTATAATTATAAAACATCTCTTCTATATAATCGCCTATCGTAAATTCGACGATTACCGCAGGAATGCAGCTTACGACTATCTTAAACCACATCTGCCATACGTCTTTTCTTAAAACACTTTCCCCTTTTTTAAACGAAAACGGCCAGAGGCTGTTCCAAAAAGTTAAAACTACGGCCATAATTGCGCCTAGCTGGATTACAACCAAAAACATATCGTAAAATTCCTGAGACATGTTAAGCGGCAGGAATTCGTTAAGTAATATCATGTGTCCGGTACTTGATACCGGAAGCCATTCTGTTATACCTTCGACGATACCGAAGATGATGGCTTTGAGTATTTCGGTCATTTGAATACTTCCTTCCTTTTTCTTCTATGATATATTAACGAAAAATACAGTAAAAGTAAACCTAAAGAGTGTTTATGTGGTATAATTTTAGAAGAATTTTATTTTTTAGGGGGATGTAATGAAAAAACTGTTTTTACTTATTATATGTGCCTTTTGTTTGGCGGGGGTTTCGGCATGCGGACAGGAGGAAGAGACTAAAGAGCCGGTAACTACCGAAGAGCCTGCAGTAGAAGTTGCAGAAGAAGAGGTGGTTGTTGAAGAGCCGAAGTTTTACAGTCTTTTGACTAATCTTGAGTGTGCCGAAGAGACGCTTAGCGAAAGGCCGCTTGCTATTATGGTTCCGAACGATAATTACGGCGCTATACCGCAGATTGGGATTTCCCATGCGGGGGTTATTTACGAAGTGCCTGTAGAGGGATATTATACGCGTCTTATGTGCATTTTTGATATGGAGGATTATAAGGCGCTAGAAAAGATAGGCCCGGTCAGAAGCTGCAGACTCTATTTTGCTTACTTTGCGACAGGTTTTGATGCAATTTATGTGCATTACGGAGAAGCAAAGTATGCTGTCGATTTCTTAAATTCCGGAAAAATTGATAATTTGGACGGCCTTAACGGCACGATTAATTCTCTTGTATTTACAAGGGATTCTTCAAGAAAATCACCAAATAATGCATTTGTAAGCGGGGAAAGTATTCTCGCGGGTATAGAGGAAAAGGGATATTCTACGGAATATGAAGATGCCGATAGTGTAAGCTACTTTAATTTTGCAATAGAGGAGATAACGCCTTCGGAAGGCGAGGCTACATATGTTGCACCGGGATTTCCTGTTAACAAGCCTTATTTTGAATATGACGAAAGCACAGGAGAATATTTAAGATATCAGTACGGAGATGCTCATCAGGATGGCGAGAGCGGTGAGCAGCTCTCATTTAAGAATATTATTATTCAGAGCACAAGCTGCACGACTTTGGATGATAAAGGAAGGCTTGAGATAGAAACATCTGCCGGTGGCGACGGATATTATATATCTAACGGAGGCTATGAGAAGATTACCTGGAAGAGGGACAGTATTTACGAGCCTGTCAGGTATTATAACGAAAGCGGAGAAGAGATAAGCATAAACAGCGGTAAAACATTTATCTGCGTTGTTAAAAACGGCGACTTTGATGATGTGGAGATTAAATAATGAAGATACTTTTTTACAGATACGGCAGTATTTGCGAGCCGGATATAATTGAGACATTTAAGATTTTCGGGTTTGAGACGATTGAGTTTCGCCACGAGATGACAAATAAGGATCTTTCGCCGGCCGAGGGAGTGGGTATCGTAAGCAGATTTTTAAACGATCATCCGGTGGACGCAATCTTTTCTATTAATTTTTTCCCGTTTGTTTCGGAGGTTTGCAATATTTATCACATCCCTTATCTTTCATGGATAGTTGATTCGCCGGTTATGGAGCTTTATGCGACTTCAATACAAAATCCTTATAACAGGGTGTTTTTGTTTGACAGGGAGATGTATAACGAGATTCATCCGCTGAATCCTTCCTGTGTATTTCATCTGCCGCTTGCGGTAAATGTAAGGGACAAGCAGAAGGCTATAAATGAGGTGTCTTTAAAGGACAGAGAAAAATTTACCTGCGATATTTCGTTTGTGGGATCTTTATATACGGAAAAATGCCCGTATGACAGGTTTAAGACTAAAGACGATGTTTTAAAGGGATTTTTGGACGGACTTATGGCGGCACAGATGAAGGTCTACGGATATTATTTTGTGGAAGAGTGTTTAAAAGATGATGTCGTGTCAAAGTTTAAGAAGGAGTTTAAGGGATTTTATGAGTATCCGGCGGAGACTTTTCTTACGGATAAGATAACGCTTTCACAGCTCTACATTGGCAATAAGATTTCGGCTATGGAAAGGCTCGAGGTTATGAGAAGGCTTTCCGAAAGATATAATGTCGAACTTTTTACGGGAAGCGATACCAAAGATCTTCCTAAGGTACATAACAGGGGACTTGCGAAGAGCCTTACAGAGATGCCGGTGATATTTGCGAATTCCGTTATCAATTTAAATATCACATCTAAGGCAATAAGAAGCGGAATGCCGCAGAGAGTTTTTGATATTCTCGGATGCGGCGGATTTATGCTCAGCAATTATCAGACCGAGCTTTTGGAATATTTTAATGTCGGAGAAGATATTGATATATATGAAAGTATGGATGATCTTGTCTATAAGTGCGGATATTATCTGGCTCACCCGGATATTGCTGCGCAGATGGCAAAAAATGCATTTGAAAAAGTATGTAAATATCATACTTTAGAGGTTAGAATGGCCGATATGTTTGAGCTGGCTTTTAAAAGGGGATAGTTAGACTTAACTGTTATTTGAGGATATTGTACAGTTAAATGACTCGAAATTTCTTGAATATACAGAATATTTAGTATATAATTGAAACCAACCTGAGTATTATTCTTATTCCCGGGGGGAGATATTTATGGCATTTGATATTGAGGATAAACTTGGTACCAATCTAATGGCAATTATGGCTGATTGCCTTAGGACATCGGTGCAGGAGCCGCTGGCGGTGGAAAGCGTTGATGCACTTTTGGATTATATCGGTACGAGTTTTAAAACAGAACGAATTGAATTGTTTGAGCCATATGTTGAGGGGTTTTATTTCTGCGCGTATGAATGGCTGGCGAACAGCAACGGAAATGCGCTGGCGGCAAAGCTTAAACATCTGGATTTAAATGTTTCGAGCGCTATTTACGAACATTTTGAAGAGGATATGTTTTATGCTGTTTCGGATATTGAAACCATAAAAGAATCCGATCCTTATATTTATGAATATTTCAAACAATATGACATCAAATCTCTGATGCTTTGTCAGATAAGGTATCAGGGTACTAATCTTGGATTTTTTTCAATAGATAATATAGAAGAAAACAATCTCACCAGAGACTTTTTTACATCTATAGGATATATTTTAGGCTCTGCTCTGTTTAACAGAAACATTTTCAAAAGACTTGCAAAAATCGGTGTTGTGGATAAGCTTACCCATGTCGGAAACAGACAGGGGCTTTATGAGTATGTCGATGATTTTGATACGCAAAAGAGTATCGGAGTTATTTTAAGTGACATAGTTTCATTAAAATCCATCAACGAAATAGAGGGACAGGCCAAGGGCGATGAAGCCATTGTTACTGTTAGTAAGATTTGGGAGAGATTTTTCGGATCGGAAGCCGTATACAGAATCGGCGGAGATGAGTTTTTGGTAGTTTTAAACGGTTCTGAGCAAAGATTTTTTATGGATGGTATAGATTTTGCGATAAAATTCTTTGACCAGAAAAACATTTCCGTTGCAATAGGCTGGTGCTGGAACGAGAGATTTAACAGAGATTTGGATGACTTTATAGATATTGCACATCTTAACATGTATGAGAATAAGAGAGAATACTATACGGGAAGGGAAAATTCCGGTCATCTTATAACTACACCCGACAATATTTCGGTACTTCGAAATGATGAGTTTTTCAGACAGGCGAGGCTTTGGATGGGCAGCTTTGATACGCCGGATCTTATTGTTATCGCTGTTGATGTTAATTATTTCAAGCTCTACAGAGATATTTACGGTATTGAGGCCGCAGGCCATATGCTCGGTTATACGAGTAAAGTTATAAATAAATTCGCACTCGACCATGAAGGTATTTGCGGATATTTGGGCGGAGACGACTTTGCGATTGCGATTCCGTATCGCGGAGAGGATTTAAAGGATATCGAAAAAGATATTCTTAATAATATAGTACAGAATAATTTCCCTGATGGATTTTATCCTGCCTGCGGAGTGTATTTCGGAGATATAAGCGAAGATATAGAGGAAATGTATACAAAAGCCATTGTTACTCTTAATCCGATTAAGGGAAACTACAATACCTTTGTAAGATTTTTCGATTCAAAACGCTATGTAAAGCTCAGAGATACGCATCTTATGCTTATAGAGGTAAAAGACGGACTTGCAAGAGGCGAGTTTACTTTCTATATTCAGCCTAAGGTGAATCTTGAGACCGGCAAAGTTGTCGGAGGAGAAGCGCTCACAAGATGGGCTAAAAACGGCGAGATTATCCAGGCTTATAAGTTTATACCTACAATAGAGATGAACGGATATGTTGTTTACATTGACAAGTTTGTCTGGGAAGAAGTTTGCATATGGATTAGAGCGCAGCTGGACAGAGGCCTTACGCCGCCTATGATTTCGGTAAATGTTTCGAGGGTGGATTTTAACTTTATTGATGTACCGGAGTTTTTTGATAATCTTCTTAAAAAATACGATTTGCCGCATGAGTATATTGAGATAGAGATTACAGAAAGCGCATACATTGATGCGCCGAACAGTATGATGGAAGAAATCAGACGCCTAAGAAACATGGGATTTAGAATTTCGATAGATGATTTCGGAAGCGGATATTCTTCGTTGGAAATGCTTGGTTCAATGCAGGTAGATGTGGTAAAATTTGATAAGAAGTTTATTGATAATGCAAGTAACGACTACGGTTATAACATCTTAAAATCTATAAGTGAAATGATGAAGGTTTTAGGACTTGAGATTATTGTCGAGGGAGCCGAAACCAAAGAGCAGATAGATATTTTAAAAAGTGTTGATTGTAAATACGTTCAGGGATTTTATTTCTTTGAACCGCTTACAAAAGAGGAGTTTGAGAAAGTATATTTTAGCGATAACGATTAGCTTTGAAAGGAAAAGATATGCATACTAAACAATTGTTTGACAATCTACACATCTGTAAAAGGTGCAGCAGACCTTTACCTATCAAATATGAAGGGGATTTATGCCCTATATGTGAAGAACAGGAGCTTTTTGAAAAGGTAAAGGAATACATAAGAGCCCACGATATAAATGAGTATCAACTGGCCGAAGAATTTGACATTCCGGTATCTAAGGTAAAAGCTTGGATAAGGGACGGAAGGATAGAATACAAAGAAGTTGGAGAAGGCGTATATGTGGGCAATTTCTGCATGAATTGCGGCACTCCGATAGCATTCGGCACACTTTGCTCTAAGTGTAAAAGACTCGAAAACAGATCCGGAACTTCCGTTAACGTTCCACATGGTGAAAGCGGAAAAATGCGATTTGGTTTTGATAAGTAGTTATAAGTTTTACCTATTCAAAAATAGGGATTAACTATTAAGGAATAACAGCGATTATATTGTTGTATAACCTATCGCTGTGAAAAAAAAAACAATTATTGTATTAAAATAAAAACATATTTATAATTAAACCAGCATCAGATTTCGGTGCTGGTTTTAAGCTTAAAATTAAAATGGAGGCATCAAATGACAGAATATCCGGTTGGGGTTGAGCTCGAAGAAGGACAGAGAATTATACTTGAAAAAACGAGCGATTGCGGGATCGAAGAAGTATATGTATCTGAAAGTTTTGGAAGAATTCTTGCAGAAGACATTAAAGCAAAGGAAAGCATTCCACCTTTTTCGAAATCACCATATGACGGATATGCATTTCGTGCCGAGGACATTGAAAAGGCCTCAAATGAAAATCCGGTTACTTTGGAAATAACAGAGGAGATTGCTGCGGGACATGTTCCTACAATGAGGGTAGGCAAGATGCAGGCGGCAAAGATACTTACGGGTGCGAAGGTTCCGGATGGTGCGGACACAATAGAAAAATTTGAGGTAACGGAATTCGATAAAGATTTTGTCACGTTTTTTGCACCTGTCTCAAAAGGAAGCAATATTGTTCTTGAGGGAGAGGATGTAAAATGCGGCGATACTGTATTGGAAAAGGGAATTTTGATCGATGCAGCGGGTTGCGGTATATTGGCAGGGCTCGGATTGGAGAAGGTCAAAGTCTATAAAAAGCCTAATGTATCAGTAATCAGTACCGGCGATGAGCTTATTTCCGTAGGAGAAGAGCTTATTCCCGGAAAAATCAGGAACAGCAGTGCTTATACAATTAAGGCATTGCTTGAAGAATGGGGTATGACTGTAAAGCTTAAAGGGATTGTAAAAGACGATCCGTCACTTATAGCCGAAGCAGTTAAAGAAGAATGTATGTGGGCTGATGCCGTTATAACTACCGGAGGAGTTTCGGTCGGAGATTACGACTGTATTTTAGCTTCAATGGAGAAATTATCGGCAGATGTGCTGTTTTGGAAATTAAAAATGAAACCGGGTTCGGCGTTTGCTTTTTCGGTGTATGAAAAAAGCCTTGTAATATCGCTGTCAGGTAACCCGTCGGCGGCTGTTATGGCACTCATTATGGCGGCAAGACCGGCATTATATAAGATGGCCGGCAGATCATATTGCATGGCTGACGAGATTGAGGTAAAACTTGAGGACGGTTTCCCTAAGAAAAGTATGCAGCGCAGGTTTGTGCCGGGACGTCTGGTTATAAAAGACGGAGAGGCATATTTAAGAATGGTATCTAAGCAGGGTAACGGAATGTTGAGTCCGCTTGCCGGCGTGGATATATTGGGAGAAATCCCGGCCGGATCACCGCCACTTGCGGCGAATACGGTAATCAAATCATATAAGCTTTAAAAGCTGAAAAGGAGAGATGGAAACTATGAATTCACCAGCAGAAGTAGCAAAAAATTATATCGGAATCGGAAAAGGAAAGGTTAACACGCCTATCGCTAAGATGTTCTTACTCGGAATTATGGCAGGTATGTTTATCGCATGGGCAGGTCTTGGATCGACAGTTGCAGGTTCGACAATCGAATGCGCATCAGTTGCAAAACTTGTTAACGCCCTTCTTTTCCCGGGTGGACTTGCAATGGTTCTTGTTGCCGGTAGTGAACTTTTTACAGGTAACTGTCTTTTAGTTATTCCGTTCATGGAAAAAGAAGTTTCTGCTTTAGGCGTTCTTAAGAACTGGGTAGTTGTTTGGATCGGAAACCTTGTAGGTTCAGTGTTCGTAGCAGCTATATCAATATTCTCACATCAGGCAAGCCTTTTCTCAAGCAAGGTAGCTGTTGCTCAGATGTCAACAGCAATCGGAAAATGCTCTATGACATTCGGAGATGCATTCCTTAAGGGTGTTGCATGTAACATTCTTGTTTGTATCGCTGTTTGGATGGCATTTGCAGCTAAGGATGTTGCAGGAAAGATCATCGGTCTTTTCTTCCCAATCTGCCTCTTCGTTGTTTCAGGATTTGAGCATAGTATTGCAAATATGTACTACATCGCAGTAGGTGTTCTTGCAAAAGGAAATGCTACATATCTTCAGGCAGCAACAGACGCAGGACTTGATGTAACGAATCTTACATGGGCTAAGATGTTCGGAGCAAACCTTCTTCCTGTTACATTAGGTAACATCGTAGGTGGTGTGCTTGTAGGACTTGTATATTGGTATGTATACCTTCAGGGTCGTAAAGACGCTTAATTATATTTGACTTTAGTCGGGGCGCTTCTTGATTGGAGTGCCCCATTTTGTTATATTTATCTCAGTCGGATAAGACCCCTTCATCTAAGCGAAGCGAAGGTAGGGGTTATAACAAACTGGTCTCAGTCGGGGTTACAATCTCCGACTGAGATAAACGCTCCGCGAGGATGCGCAGAGATTTGCATATGAAATATGTCAGCTATGCTGACGCAAATCTCGCGCCAAGTCTCGCGAGCGAGACTTGAATAAGAAATAACTATAGGATGGTCTGTATTATGATAGACGGTTGCGGAAGAAAAATTGATTACATCAGAATATCGGTTACGGATCGCTGCAATCTTCGCTGCATGTACTGTATGCCCGAAGAGGGAGTTGAGATGGTATCACATGAAGAAATTCTTTCTTTTGATGAGATAGTTCATGTGGTAAGAATACTTTCAAAGCTCGGATTTGAAAAGGTCAAAATTACGGGCGGAGAACCGCTTGTAAGAAAGAATCTTAAGGCGCTTATTAAGGACATAAAAGCTGTTGAAGGTATTAAAAACGTGACTCTTACAACCAACGGCGTTCTTTTAAAAGATCAAATAGAAGGACTTGCGGCTGCCGGACTTGATGCGGTAAATGTAAGTATAGATACTCTAAATCCCGAAGTGTTTAAAAAGATAACAAGAAGAGATGAGCTTGAAAAAGTAAAGGCCGGAATTAAGGAGACGCTTAAATATAAAAGCGTTGCCCTAAAGCTTAACTGCGTGCCTTTTAATATGGAAGGACAAAACCTTTGGGAGTTGACGGATTATGCGAAAAACGAAGGCATACATGTTAGATATATAGAGATGATGCCTATAGGTTTCGGAAAAGAATACGGATGTCTTAAAGAAGATGAGATTGTCTCTCTTTTGGAAACCAAGATAGGAAAGCTTGAGCCTTATAAAGGAAAACTCGGAAACGGGCCGTGTCATTATTACAGCGCAGAAAGTTATGACGGAAAAATAGGATTTATAAGTGCGGTAAGTCACAAGTTTTGCGGAGACTGCAACAGAGTAAGGCTTACGGCTACCGGATTTTTGAAAAACTGCCTCCAGTTTGAATACGGAAGCGATATAAAAACGCCGCTAAGAAGCGGCGCATCCGACGATGAACTTTTGTCGCTTATAAGGGAAACCATTATGAATAAACCCAAAGGACATAAGTTCACCGAAAACAATATTTCAGAAGAAAACAATCATATAATGTCACAAATAGGCGGTTAATCCAAAAATATTTCCTGCCCCATATTTGTGATATCATATCCGCCGAGAGCATTAATCTCGGTTTGGAAGGTCTTGTTTGATAAGAGGGATAAAATGCTCTGGTATGCAGGTTTATTTACATACTGAGAAGGTATTATCATATCGAGACTTTCTTTTTTCAGAGGGATAAAATCAATATCAGCAAAATTCATTGCGGCTCTTTCCGAACCTATTGCAAAATCGGCACTTCCTAAAGCAACGGCTGTCGCACAGTCGAGGTGTGAGGTCTTTTCGGTAAAGTAGCCGTTTATATTTTTCTTGGAAATCTTGAGCTGTTTTAAATTTTCATCGAGGAGAATTCTTGTGCCGCATCCTTTTTCGCGATTTGCAAATATAATATCGTCACGTGAGAAATCCTTAAAGCTTGTGATGTTTTTAGGATTTCCTTTTTTTACATAAAAGCCCTGAACCCTTGAAACCACGTGAAATAGCTTTACGCTCATTCCCGGTAGAAGAGTGGGAATGTAGGTGATATTATAGGTGTCAGTTGCGCTGTCCCAAAGATGAGCGGTTGCGACGTGGACTTCTTTATTATATAAGGCAAAGAGGGCATTATAGCTGCCTTTTGAAGAACGCAGATAAGTAACCTCGTTATTTGCATAGTTTAGCTTTTCGCAGATCATATCAAGGACTGTGTCTTTGCCGCAGATGATAATTGAGTTTTTAGTGTCTGTGTTCTGGCTTCGTTCTGCGGGAGTTTTTGTAACTGCAGTGCTTGCGGGAGCTGTAGACTGAGGGTGATTGGACTGGCCGTTTAAGAATTCCTCTAGGTCTTCACGGCTTATCCTAAGCTGTTTTCCGAGCTTACTGGCTCTTAAATCCCCACGTTTTATCATTTCATAAACTGTATTTTTCTTTAATTTAAGTATTTCCGCGACTTCAAGCGGTGTCAAAAAGTTATTGTTCATCATTAATCCTCCGAATTGTCCTTTTTTATTATACCTATTTATAGTAAGTTGCGTCAAACAATTTGTTGCAAAAATAAATCAAATAAAAATAAACATAACAAAAATAAAAGAAACGCATAAATAATTGTTTTGTTTTGTTGACATTGGTTTAGTATGGTATTAAAATATGGCTGTTGGTTAACTAAAATATACGAAAGACGAGGAAACAATAATGAAAAAGAGATTAATGGCTGCATTTGTTTGCGGCGCAATGAGTTTAAGTCTTCTTGCGGGTTGCGGAAGCGAGGCGCAGGCTCCTGCCGAAAGCGCAGATGCTACAGAAAGCGCAGAAGCTGCAGAGACTGCTGAAGAGACAGAAATTCAGGTATTTATAGCGGCATCACTTTCAACTGTAATGGAAGATATTGCGGCTGCTTATAACGAAGAGCATCCGGAAGTAAATATTGTATATAACGCAGATTCTTCGGGAACACTTCTTACTCAGATTGAAGAAGGATATGCTTGTGATGTATTCTTCTCAGCTGCACAGAAGCAGATGGATACACTTGAAAACGAAGACGGACTTGTTGTTGAGGGAACAAGAGGAAACGTCGTAAACAATCAGCTTGTTGTAGCTGTGTCAAATGAAGCTGAGACAGCTTGCACAGGCCTTGAGACTTTAGGTGATGCAGACAGCCTTGCAATCGCAGACGGCAGCGTGCCTGTAGGAAAATATACAAGAAAAGCTCTTGTATCACTCGGCATCTTGGGCGAGACAGATACTCCTGAAGAATATACTACAGATCAGCTTTCCGAAGCTTTGGGCGGAGTTGAGATTTCAGAGCAGGGAAATGTAAGTAAAGTCCTTTCGGCTATCATCGAAAACCCGGGCCAGGTCGGAACGATTTATTATTCAGACACTTACGGATTTGAAGATCAGCTCAACATCTTAGAGGTAGTAAGCTATGATCTTACAGGAAATATTATCTATCCTGTAGCACAGGTAGTTAACGAAGAAGCAACAGAAGCAGAGACTGCAGCAGCCGCTGATTTTGTTGAATTTATAAAATCAGATGAAGCTAAGGCAATCTTTGACAAATATTATTTTGATACAGATGTAGAGTAAGAGTGTTTTGCTTTCTAAAGCCTATGCTTCCACAGCATAAAACTTTTCACCGGACCGGCTTTTATGCCGGTCCATTTTATGCTATATATAAGTAGTGCTGATTTGGAGGAAAAATAATGGATGAAATTTTGGAAATTTTAAAGGGGCTTGATTACAGTCCGCTTTTCATATCGCTTAAAACCGGAATTGTTGCGACAATAATCTCGTTTTTCCTGGGGCTTTTTGCCGCAAGAAAAGTCGTAAAGGCATCGCCTAAAGTAAAGGCTGTGGCAGACGGAATACTGACTCTTCCGATGGTGCTTCCGCCGACGGTTGCCGGTTTTTTTCTTTTGCTTATTTTTAGTAAAAGAAGGCCTTTGGGCGAGTTTTTGTTTAATGAGATGGGGATAAAGGTTGTGCAGACCTGGCTCGGATGCATAATTGCGGCCACTGTAATTGCATTTCCTCTAATGTACAGAAATGCAAGGGCTGCGTTTGAGCAGATAGATGTGAATCTTATTTATGCAGGCAGGACTTTGGGGATGAGCGACTTTAAAATTTTTTGGAGAGTGGTTGTGCCGTCGGCAGGACCGGGTATAGCATCCGGAACCATACTTACTTTTGCAAGAGCTTTGGGAGAGTATGGCGCAACGTCAATGCTTGCCGGAAACATTCCTCATAAAACAGCTACGATATCCCAAAAAATTGCGATGGTAATCCAGGACGGAGATTATCTGACCGCGGGAATATGGGTTGCAATCGTTATGATTATAGCATTTATCATTATTGTTATTATGAATCTGATATCGGGTAGCAAAATGAAAAACGTCAGCAGGTGGTAATAAATGATTAAACTTGACATACATAAAAATTTTGGGGCTTTTAAGCTTGACATGTCTTTGGAGACGGATTCAAAAAGAATAGGTATTTTGGGCGCTTCGGGCTGCGGTAAGAGTATGACGTTAAAAAGCATTGCCGGAATATTTACGCCTGATGAGGGGCTGATAAAAATAGATGACAGGATTCTTTTTGATTCATCTTCGAAGATAAATTTAAAGCCGCAGGAGAGAAACATTGGCTATATGTTCCAAAACTACGCGCTTTTTCCGAATATGACAGTAAGGGAAAATATTGCCGCGGGGATTAAGGGTGATAAGGAAAAGATAAAAGAAAAGGTTGACATAATGATAGAAAAATTTCGCCTCAGAGGTCTTGGAGAAAGATTTCCTGCAAAACTTTCGGGCGGACAGCAGCAAAGGGTTGCTCTTGCAAGAATCATTGCATCAGAGCCGGATGCAATACTTCTTGATGAGCCTTTTTCGGCTTTGGACGTGTATTTAAAGGAAAAGCTGCAGAGGGAGCTTTTCGATATGTTAAAAGATTATGAGGGACTTGTGATTATGGTATCTCATAACAGAGATGAGATATTTACGTTTGCGGACAGTGTTCTTGTTATGGGAGACGGATGCGATCTTGTTTTTGACAGTAAAGACGCTGTATTTAAAGAGCCACGCCGAGTGCGTGCGGCGCAGCTTACGGGTTGCAAAAATATAAGCAAAGCAGAAATAATTGACGGTAATAAGGTGTATTTAAGTGACTGGGATGTTGCGCTTGAGCTTGA
>JAILQM010000054.1 GCA_024698965.1 Eubacterium sp.
AACATCATCGGCCGCTTCTTTCGCAAGACTTTCAACATACTCATCCGCAAGCACTGCATCCGCTTCCTTTTCCGAGGTCGAAAAACAAACCGCGGCAAATGCACATGTCACAGTAAACAGCATTCCGCAAAAAAATACGGCTCTCTTTTTATTTTTGATCATTTTGAAAAACATCTCCTTTTCGAAGAAAGGAAATCGCACCGGATCGGTGCTCAATATACGACATATAAAGACATTACCACGGGCTCTTTTTTAAATCAAGCCCGTGGCAAAAAATTTATAAAAATTTATGATATGGCAAAAGAAAGAACCGCTTCCACAGCCTTTTTCCCGTCTACTTTTGCTATGGCCTTTCCAAATCCCACAGGCCCTCTCTTTTCTATTATCGTGCATTCCATCTCAATGACGTCTCCGGGCACAATCTGTTTTCTGAAACGTGCATTCTTAATGCCTCCGAAAAAAGCAACTTTGCCCTTGTTTTCCTCAAGAGTAAGCATGGCAACGGCACCTGTCTGAGCCAAAGCTTCAATAACAAGTACTCCCGGCATTACATGCTGCCCCGGGAAATGCCCCATGAACTGCATTTCGTTTGCAGACACGCATTTTATCCCCTTTGCATACTCTCCCGGCTCGCAGTCCGTAATCTTATCCACAAGAAGAAAAGGATAACGATGCGGAAGGATTTTTTCTATCTCATTTGAATTAAGCTGCATAATATTACTCCTCAAATCTCTTTATAATTATTGCCGCATTGTGACCGCCGAATCCGAGCGAATTCGACATCGCATAATTTATCTGCATATTGATTCCTTTATTCGGCACAATATCAAGGTCACACTCCTCATCTTTTTCCTTATAGCCTATTGTAGGCGGAACAAAAGAATTAAGTATTGCCATTACCGTAATTACAGCCTCAACTCCTCCGCTTGCTCCGAGAAGATGTCCGGTCATAGACTTTGTGGAGCTTACTTTAAGCTCATCCGCATGTCCGTCAAAGACTTTTCTTATTGCAAGAGTTTCGGTCTTGTCGTTAAGGCTTGTAGATGTGCCGTGAGCGTTTATATAATCAATCTTTGAAGGCTCTGCTTCGGCATCTGAAAGAGCCTGTTTCATGCATGCCGCAGCTCCCTCCGCAGAAGGATCCGGCGATGTTATATGATAGGCATCGCAGTTTGCTCCGTATCCGGCAAGCTCTCCGTAGATTTTGGCTCCTCTTTTTTTCGCATGTTCGTATTCTTCAAGAACGAGGATACCTGCGCCCTCACCCATAACAAATCCGCTTCTTTCCTTATCAAAAGGAATTGAAGCTCTGAGAGGATCTTCCGATGTGCAAAGGGCATGCATTGACGAAAAACCACCTATTGAAAGCGGAGTAACAGCAGCCTCGGCTCCGCCGCAAACCATCACATCTCCGTATCCGTCTTTGATATGGCGATAGGCATCACCTATGGCGTTTGTCGCTCCTGCGCACGCGCTTACAACGCAGCTGCACATTCCCTTAAGGTTATATTTAATTGCAATATTTCCGGCTGCCATATTGGAAATTGACATCGGGATAAAGAAAGGGGAAACCTTATCATAACCTCTCTCAAGCCCTCTTTTGTCTTCGCTCTCAATAGTTCCGATTCCGCCGATTCCGCTCGAGATGAGAGTTCCCCATCTGCCCGTATCTGCATTCTCATAGTCCAGTCCCGACATTTCAATGGCCTCAGATGCCGCCATCATTGCAAATGCGGAATATCTGTCCATTTTTCTGAGTTCTTTTTTCTCTATAACGCTTTCAAAATCCGGATTTTTAACCTCTGCGGCAAGCTTTACTTTTCGCTCCGATGCGTCGTAAAGAGATATTTTGTCAATACCGCATCTGCCCGCAGCAACGCTTTCCCATGTTTCTTTTGCATTATTTCCTATGGGATTTATTGTTCCGAATCCCGTTATTACCACTCGTCTTTTCATTATACCGCCATGCCTCCGTCAACACATAAAACCTGACCTGTAATATATCCGCTGCCTTCTTCGGCAAGGAATAAAATCGTATGAGCTATATCTTCCGGCGTGCCCATCCTCTTAGCCGGTATCATTTTCTTCATCTCTTCTTTTGCGCTGTCTGTCATTGCCGCCGTCATATCCGTTTCAATCATACCCGGTGCAACAGCGTTTACCGAGATATTCTTTGCGGCAAGCTCTTTGGCAAGAGATTTGGTCATACCTATTACTCCGGCTTTACTTGCGGAATAATTAAGCTGGCCTGCGTTACCTCTTACTCCTACCACACTGCTTAAATTAACTATTCTTCCGTAGCGTTTTTTAAGCATTATCTTAGATGCCGCCCTCATGCATAAAAACGAGCCCTTAAGATTCGTTTCTATAACATCGTCAAACTCTTCGGTTTTCATGCGAAGAAGAATGTTGTCCTTTGTTATTCCGGCATTGTTTACAAGGACATCAACCTTGCCGAACTCCTCTACGGCAGTCTCAAAAAGTGCCTTTACATCATCTTCTTTTGACACATCCGACTTTAAGCAAAGAACCTTTGCCCCGAGCGCTTCGCACTCATCTTTAACAACTTTTGCGGCCTTTTCGCTTGATGCATAGGTAATAACAAGATCTGCACCTTCCTTTGCAAACGCGAGAGCCGTAGCCTTACCTATACCTCTTGTGGCGCCGGTAATCATAACGCATCTTCCTTCAAATTTCATCTTAGCCAAAAACCTCCAAAACCTTTAAAAGCGAATCATTGTTTTCTATGGCATAGGTCTTTATTCCCTTTGCCGTTCTTCTTATAAATCCGGAAAGCACCTTGCCCGGACCTATTTCTATTACTGTATCTATTCCCATTTTTTCAAGGAGCAAAATCGTATCTTCCATATACACGCTGCTCTTTACCTGCTTTACAAGTAAAGCGGCCGTGTTTTCATCTGCGTTTTTTTCTCTTGCAACGGTATTGTAAATAACCGGGATTTTTTCCGGCCCGAATTTTATTTTTTTAAACTCTTCCTCAAGTTTTTTAGCCGCCGGCTCCATAAAAGATGTATGAAAAGGCCCCGAAACGTTAAGATCCATGCATTTTTTTGCTCCCTTTAAAATGCAGAGCTCTTTTGCCTTTTCAACCGCCTCTTTTTCCCCCGCAATTACCGTCTGTCCGGTAGAATTGTAGTTGGAAATCTCGACTTTTCCCATCTTAGACGCCTCATCCACCGCCTCTTTTATAGCGGCTCTTTCAAGGCCCAAAACGGCGCTCATTACTGTAGATGTACCCTCTGCGGCCTCCTGCATATATTCTCCTCTTTTGATAAGCAGATTTATAAGCTCCTCTTCTCCGAAAACTCCCGAAGCATATAATGCGCTGTACTCTCCCAAAGAAAGCCCCGCGCAAACCTTTGGAACAATTCCGGCATCAAAAAGCACGTTTGTGATTCCGGCTGCAAACGCTCCCATGGCGGGCTGGGTGTACTTTGTCATTGAAAGCTCTTCTATAGGAGATGAAAACATCAGGTCTTTTAAAGACATTTTTCCCTCTGCCGCCTTTTCGCATCTGTCCAAGGTGTTTTTAAACACCTCGTTTGCTTCATATAAATCCTTACCCATTCCGGCTGTCTGCGAACCCTGTCCGGCATATAAAAACGCAAGTTTCATAATCTTATCCCTTAAGTGCGGCAACCACCTCTGCCGCCTCCTTTTCCATAGTTTCGAATATCTTATCAAGCGGTCTTATTTCATTTACAAGTCCGCTGATTTGTCCTGCCATAAGAGAGCCTTCCTTAACGTTTCCGTCAAATACGGCTTTTCTTAAGGATCCGAGGGTGTATTTTTCAAGTTCCATCTTGTCTGCTCCCTCTTTTTCCTTTTTCACATACTCTCTCGACATCGGATTTTTAAGAACTCTTACAGGAGTTCCGCCTATTCTTCCGGTTACTATTGTCGAAGAATCTTTAGCCTTTATTACAGCCTCTTTGTAATTTTCGTGGATAGGACACTCGTTTGATGCAAGGAGAACCGTCCCCACCTGCACTCCGCAGGCTCCCAAAGCATAAGCCGCAGCTATTCCTCTTCCGTCGGCAATTCCGCCGGCTGCAATTACAGGAATATTTACCGCATCAACAACCTGAGGCACAAGAGACATTGTTGTTGCTTCTCCGACATGTCCTCCGCTCTCGGTTCCTTCTGCTATAACTCCGTCCGCTCCGCATTTTTCAACCTTTTTGGCAAGCGCAACATTTGCCACAACAGGGAAAATCTTCATTCCCTTTTCTTTCCACATATCCATATACTTTGTCGGAGTTCCGGCGCCTGTTGCCACAATCTTCACTCCGCTTTCGGCCACAAGGCGGGCCATATCGTCGGCCTGTGGATGCATGAGCATAATATTTACCGCAAACGGCTTATCTGTGAGCTTTTTGCAGATTGCAATGTTTTCCTCGAGGCTCTCAACATTCATTCCTCCGGCACCGATAGTTCCCAGAGCTCCGGCATTTGATACTGCTGCCGCAAACTCGCCCGTTGCTATATTTGCCATGCCTCCCTGAATGAAAGGATATTTAATTCCCAAAATCTCATTTAAACGCATTGCTTTTTCCTCCTATAATTCCATGAGGCAGCTTCCCCAGGTAAGTCCGCCTCCAAAACCGACTGCTATTATCTTCATTCCTTCCTTAACAAGCTTTTGTTCAAAGAGCTCGTCAAGCGCAATAGGTATGCTTGCTCCCGATGTATTTCCGTACTTTTGCAGATTCATAAACATCTTTTCTTTCGGAAGATGCATCCTTCTTTGTACATGTGATATTATCCTTGCATTTGCCTGATGACACACAAACATGTCAATATCATCCTCCGACATATTTGCCTTTTCCAAAATCCTCTTTATACCCTTTTCTATGGCTCCCGTTGCAAAGCGGAATACTTCTGCGCCGTTCATATGCACATAAGACTCTTCCTCATTTACTCCGCCCACAAAAAGCGCCTCTTTATTTCCCGTTGCACCCATGAGCGAATAAAATATACCGTTCTTTTCTTTTTTAACAACCGCAGCTCCCGCTCCGTCTCCGAAAAGCACACAGGTCGATCTGTCCGTAAAATCAAGAATCTTTGAAAGCCTCTCACATCCGATGATGAGTGCATTTTCGCCCTCATCAAGCATTCTGTCACAAACTCCCAAAGCATAAATAAACCCGCTGCAGGCTGCATTAATATCAAATACCGGAATATCTTCCCTAAGCGAAAGCTCTCTTTGCACCATGCAAGCCACAGAAGGAGTCGCATAGTCTCCCGATACCGTAGCCACAATACAAAGCGAAATATCGTCATATGAAATCTTTGCCCCCTCAAGCGCCTTTTTCGCTGCTTTAGTTGCCATCTCATATGTCTTTTCGCCGTCGGCATGATATCTTGTGACAATGCCCGTCCTTGACCTTATCCACTCATCACTCGTATCCACGAACCGTTTCATGTCATCGTTCGTAATGCATTTTTCCGGAATATATCTGCCGGTTGAAACTATCCTTAATCCGCTCATTATAAATCCCTTTTAATGTTTCTTATCTTTTCATATCTTTTTTCTTTAAGTTCCTCGCCCGAAAGCCCCATAAGAGCCGGAAGAGTTTCCCTAAGCTTTTCTCTTACAGCCTCATAGGCGGCTTTGGGGTTTTTCTGAAGTCCTCCCTCAGGCTCCGGCAAAACCCCGTCTACAAGCCCATAAGAATATAAGTCGCCGGCGGTCATTTTCATCATCTCACACGCCACTTCTTTCTTTGACGCATCCTTCCATAAAATACTCGCAAAGCCTTCCGGCGATAAAATCGAATAAACGGAGTTTTCAAACATATAAACCTTATCCGATGCGGCGATTGCAAGCGCTCCACCGCTGTTGCCCTCTCCGGTAATAAAGGTTATTACCGGAACTTTAAGCATACTCATAAGCAAAAGGTTTTCCGCTATTGCAACGCTTTGCCCGTTTTCCTCCGCTTCTTTTCCCGGATATGCTCCCGGGGTGTCTACAAAAGTTATTACCGGTCTTTTGTATTTTTCCGAAAGTTTCATAAGTCTGTGAGACTTTCTGTAGCCTTCAGGAGACGGCATTCCAAAGTTATACTCCAGGTTTTCTTCAAGATTGTTTCCTTTTCTGTGCCCTATCACGGTAACCGGCACACCTTCAAACAGTCCTATTCCGCATAAAAGGCTCTTATCCTCTTTCCCGAGTCTGTCTCCTTTAAGCTCTGTAAAATCCGTAAATAGATGCTCTATATAATCATCTGTTTTAGGCCTTTTTATATCTCTTGCAATATTTACTTTTTCATACGCGCTAAGCAATTTTGACATATTATCCGATTTCCTTATGAACATTAAGAAGCTTTCTCAAAACCTCTCTTTGATCATCCCTCTCTGTAATGTCGTCCACAAATCCGTGTTCTTCCTGAAAAGCCGCCCTCTGAAATCCTTTCGGGAGCTTTTCTCCTATGGTCTGCTCTATAACTCTCGGTCCGGCAAATCCTATAAGCGCCGACGGTTCGGCAAAAATATAATCTCCGAGCGATGCAAAGCTTGCGCTTACGCCTCCGGTTGTCGGATGAGTAAGGAAGGTAATACAAAGGCCGTTTGCTTCTCTTAGTCTTCCCATAGCCCCTGATGTTTTTGCCATCTGCATTAAAGAAAACATTCCTTCCTGCATCCTTGCTCCGCCGCTCGCCGCGTACAAAATAAGCGGACATTTTTCTTCTATGGCATCTTCTGTAATTCTGGTAATTTTTTCTCCTGCCACTATACCCATGCTCGCCATCATAAAAGACGTATCCATTATCGCAATAAGTACCTTTCTTCCGAAAATCTCTCCGCTTCCGGTAATAACTCCGTCTTTTGCTTTGCATGAGCCTTCCGCCTTTTCAAGCTTTGCGCCGTATCCCTTAAAGTCCAAAGGATTGTCGGTTTCCAAATCCTTGTATCTTTCGATAAATGTGCCCTTATCAAGTATCATGTCGATTCTTTCTTTATAAGGCATCGGCATATAATATCCGCAGTGCGGGCAGATGTAATTTCTCTTTTTCCATGAACTTCTTGCGAAGGTGTTCTTACATTTTTTGCAGGTAAGCACATTGCCGTCGTTATATAAAATCGCCGGTCTTGCCTTACGTATTTTTTTAAAGGATAAAAAGGTTCTGTTCCTTTTCTCAAAATAATTCTGCATTTATCCCGCTTCCTTTTCCAAACTCTTTTCCGCTTCTTCTGCAGCTTTTCTTCCGGCCAGGTTCCACTCAAGGAGTCCTTTTGTGTTCTTTTCCATAAACGAGGTGTCGTAGCTTCCTTTGATAAACTCCGGATTAAATGTAAGAAGGAATAAAAACTCGATATTCGTATCCACACCTTCAACCATCATCTCTTCAAGAGCCGCTCTCATCCTTTTTATTGCCTCAAGCCTTTTCGGTGCGTAAGCAATGATTTTCGCCACAAGCGAATCATAATAAGGGCTTACCGTATAACCCTGATAAAGCATTGTCTCAACTCTTATGCCGATTCCGTCCGGCAGATGAAGGTATTTTATCTCTCCGGGTGACGGTGAAAAGTTGTTGAACGGATTTTCCGCATTTATACGAAACTCAATAGCATGTCCCGTCTTTTTTACATCTTCCTGTTTATATGAAAGCGCAAGCCCTTCGGCTATTCTAATCTGCTCTTTTACAATGTCGACTCCGGTAATTGCCTCTGTCACGGGATGCTCAACCTGAATTCGGGTATTCATTTCAATAAAATAAAAGTTTTCTTTGTCGTCCACGACAAATTCAACTGTACCCGCACTGTAATATCCTGCCGCCTTTGCTGCTCGCAAAGCCGCTTTTGCCATCTTTTTTCTTGTCTTTTCGGAAATAAACTTGGAGGGACTCTCTTCCACCATCTTCTGGTTTCTTCTTTGAATTGAGCAGTCTCTGTCGCCGAGTTCTATAACGTTGCCCATCTTATCTCCAAGTATCTGAAATTCTATGTGATGGGGATTTATAATGAGTTTTTCCATATACATATCCCCGTTGCCGCAAGTAGAAAGGGCCTCGGCTCTTGCCTCGTCAAAGGCATTTTCTATTTCGTTTTCGGAATAAGCTCTCCTCATTCCTCTTCCGCCTCCGCCTCCGGAAGCTTTAATAAGTACAGGATATCCGATTTTTTTGGCAATCTTTGCCGCCTCTTTGGCATCCTTTATAAGTCCGTCCGATCCCGGGACCGTCGGAACCTTGTTTTTTTTCATCAGGTCTCTTGCGCTCTGCTTATCACCGAGCATTTCTATAAGCTCCGCCGACGGACCTATGAAAACAAGCCCGTTTTCTTCGCATTTTCTTGCAAACTCTGCATTCTCCGATAAGAAACCGTATCCCGGATGGATTGCGTCACATCCGTTTTTTAACGCGGTCTCTATTATTGTATCCATGCGAAGATAGCTGTCTTTCGGCAGTGGCGATCCGATGCATACCGCATACTGCGCAAGCTGTACCGGTAAAGAATCGGCATCGGCGCTCGAATACACAAGAAGAGTTTCAATATCGAGCACTCTGCAACATCTTATGATTCTAAGAGCGATTTCACCTCTGTTTGCAATCAAAATTCTCTTTATCATTATGCATCTTCCTTTATCACAAAAAGCGTTTGATCAAATGCAACAAAGTCAGCATTTTCCACAAGTATCTCTTCTACAATACCGTCTGCGGGAGAAACAATTTCATTCATTATTTTCATTGCCTCTATAAGCCCTAAAGTATCTCCCTTTTTAACTCTTTTGCCCACAGAAACATACGCATCCTTTCCGGGTGAAGGTGAAGAATAAAATGTACCGACCAAAGGTGCCTTAACTTCTCTGCCATCCGGTTTTATCTCTTCAGCAGGGGATGCGGTTTCCAAAACCTCTGCCTTTTGTGGTATCGCTTTTTCAAAAGCTTCTTTTACATATGTTTTGGCAGTTTCTTTTTCAACTGCCAGTCTGAAAGCATCAGTCTCAAGTTCAAGGCTCTTTAAAGAACCCTTCTCGAACCTTTCTATAAGGTCCTCAATATCTTTTAAACTAATATCCATCTCTTTTTATTTATGCGAATCGATATAATCCACAATATCCTTAACTGTCTTAATCTCTTTAAGTTCTTCGTCCGGAATAGATACTCCGTACTCTTCTTCAAGTGCCATGTTAAGCTCAACGGCATCAAGCGAATCAGCTCCGAGATCATCAAAAAGGTTAGACTCAAGCTTGATATCATCAGCGTCAAAGCTTAAAGTATCTACGATTATTTCCTTAACTTTTTCAAATGTCATTTTGAATTTCCTCCAAACCACTTAAAATTATTTAAATATTTTTAACTAAACGGTATAATAATACTTCGATAATAATATGTCAATAATTTTAATTAAATTTATTTAACTAAAATTATCATAAAAAAACAGAGCAGCTTTGCTGCCCTGCCTTAACAAAAGATTTAATTTTTTTACATATCCCTTAACATTTCTTTCAATCTGATCATTTCATCCCTCATCTGTGCTGCGGTTTCAAAGTCAAGTTCCACGGCCGCTTTCTGCATTCTCTTTGTAACATCCGCAATGAGCTTTTCAAGCTCTTTTTTATCCATTGATTCGGGATCTTTCTTAAAGGCCGCCTCTTCTTTGGCAATCTTTTTGGATATGGTTATAAGATCTCTTACTTCTTTTCTTACCGACTGAGGCGTAATGCCGTGTTCTTCATTATATTTTTGCTGAATCGCACGTCTTCTTTCGGTCTCACCGATCGCATTTTTCATGGAATCCGTCATATTATCGGCATACATTATTACATGGCCGTCCACATTTCTGGCCGCACGCCCGATCGTCTGAATAAGAGATGTCTCCGAACGAAGGAAGCCTTCTTTATCGGCATCGAGAATCGCAATAAGGGTAATCTCGGGAATATCAAGACCTTCTCTTAAAAGGTTAATTCCGACAAGCACATCGAAAACTCCGAGTCTTAAATCCCTGATTATTTCCTGTCTTTCCATAGTGTCTATATCAGAATGCAGGTACTTGACCTTTACTCCGACATCTCTCATATAGTCCGTCAAATCCTCTGCCATCTTTTTGGTAAGAGTCGTAATAAGAATCTTGTTGCCGGCCTTTACTTCCTTATTTACTTCTCCCAAAAGGTCGTCAATCTGTCCTTCAACAGGGCGCACCTCAACCGGCGGGTCCAAAAGGCCGGTAGGACGAATTACCTGCTCAACCCTTAAAAGCTCATGCTCTGCCTCATAGTCTGCCGGAGTTGCCGATACGAAAAGCATCTGGTCTATCTTGTCTTCAAATTCGGTAAAGTTAAGAGGCCTGTTATCAAGTGCAGAAGGGAGTCTGAATCCGTAGTCCACAAGAGTCGTCTTTCTCGAGCGGTCGCCGTGATACATCGCCCTTATTTGAGGCACTGTCATATGAGACTCATCTATCATTATCATAAAATCATCCGGGAAATAATCTATTAAGGTCTCCGGAGTAGAACCCGGAGCCCTTCCCGAAAGCGGGCGCGAATAGTTTTCTATTCCCGAACAAAATCCGGTTTCTCTAAGCATTTCAAGGTCAAAGTTCGTACGCTCCGCAATACGCTGAGCCTCTAAGAGTTTATCCTCGCCCTTAAAGTATTTTACTCTCTCCTCAAGCTCCTTTTCTATTTCCTCACATGCCGCATTGATTTTTTCCTGAGGCACAACATAATGAGACGCCGGAAAGATTGCTATATGCTTAAGTTCCTGCTTTATCTCGCCGGTAAGCACATCCACTTCCGTAATCCTGTCTATCTCATCTCCGAAAAATTCAACCCTTACCGCGCTGTCCGAATAATCCGCCGGGAATATTTCGATAACATCGCCTCTAACCCTGAAAGTCGACCTTTTAAAGTCCATCTCGTTTCTCGTATACTGAATGTCGATAAGGCCTCTTATTACATCATCTCTGTCCATTTCCATCCCCGGGCGAAGGGAAACCATCATATTCATATAGTCTGACGGCGAACCTATACCGTAGATGCATGAAACAGAAGCTACTATAATAACGTCCTTTCTCTCGGCAAGAGATGAAGTCGCCGAAAGCCTAAGCTTATCTATCTCATCATTTATGGCAGAATCCTTTGCGATATAAGTATCGGTCGAAGGAACATATGCCTCGGGCTGATAATAATCATAGTAGGAAACAAAATACTCTACCGCGTTTTCCGGGAAAAACTCCTTAAACTCTCCGTAGAGCTGAGCGGCCAGAGTTTTATTGTGGGCAATTACAAGGGTGGGCTTATTAATCTTTTCTATAATATTGGCCATAGTAAAGGTTTTACCCGAACCCGTAACTCCGAGAAGGGTTTGAAACTGATTGCCCTCCTTAAAACCTTTTACAAGTTTTTCAATTGCCTGCGGCTGATCGCCGGTCGGCTTAAATGCGGAATGTAATTTAAATTTATCCATATTACTCTCCAAATATTACAACAAGAGGCCGGCTTTTGGCCGACCCCTTAAGTATCTGTTTTTATGCAAATTTGCCGCAGCACTGTTTGTATTTCTTGCCGCTTCCGCAAGGACACGGATCGTTTGGATATACCTTTGCAGCTTCACGTTTCTTAGGTCCGGAAGATGCACCCTCATCCTTGTTTGTACCCGTTACCTTGGCAACCTCTTCACGTTCTACCTTAACTTCAACCTGTACATGATAGAGGAGACGAAGTACGTCCTCCTGGATATTCTCAATAAGTCCGTCAAACATTTCATATCCGGCAAGTTTGTATTCAACAAGCGGATCCTTCTGGCCGTAAGCCTGAAGTCCTATACCCTGGCGGAGCTGATCCATATCATCAAGGTGATCCATCCACTTACGATCGATAACCTTAAGAAGAATAACTCGCTCAAGTTCTCTGAACTGCTCAATCTCAGGGAACTCAGCCTCTTTTGCCTCATAAAGCTTAACAGCTTCTTCTTTGAGTTTATGCTTGATTTCCTTAGCGGAAAGTCCCTTGCAGTCCTCTTCCGTAATAGTATTTAAAGGAATAATCGGAGTAAGGAGTTCGTTAAGTTCAACAAAATCTCTTTCTCCGTCCTCATTTTCATCTGACATAACAGTATCAACAGAGCTTTCAACCTTTCCGGTAATCATATTGATAATGGAGTTTCTCATGTTGTCTCCGTCTAAGACTTTTCTTCTTTCATCATATATGATCTCTCTCTGCTCGTTCATTACCTGATCGTACTCGAGGAGGTTCTTTCTTATACCGTAGTTGTTTCCTTCTATCTTCTGCTGAGCTTTCTCGATTGAACTTGAAAGCATCTTGTGCTGAATTTCTTCACCTTCAGGTACTCCCAAAGCATTGAACATATTTATAAGACGTTCCGAACCAAAGAGTCTCATAAGGTCGTCCTCAAGCGATATGAAGAACTTAGACTCACCCGGATCACCCTGTCGACCTGATCGTCCACGGAGCTGATTATCGATTCGTCTTGACTCATGTCTTTCTGTACCTATAATCTTAAGTCCGCCTGCTGCTCTCGACTCTTCGTCAAGCTGGATATCGGTACCACGACCAGCCATGTTGGTGGCGATTGTTACCTGTCCGGCCTCACCTGCGTGAGCTACGATTTCAGCCTCCTGCTCATGGAACTTCGCATTTAAGACCTGATGCTTGATTCCTTCTTTTCTGAGCATTGCGCTTAAAAGTTCTGAGGTTTCGATTGTAATTGTACCCACAAGTACAGGCTGTCTCTTTTCGTGAGACGCCTTAACTTCTTTTACAACAGCCTCAAACTTTTCTTTCTTTGTCTTATATACCACGTCCTCATGGTCAATTCTTGCGATAGGCTTGTTTGTCGGAATCTCGATAACATCCATTCCGTAGATATCTCTAAACTCCTTCTCCTCTGTAAGAGCTGTACCTGTCATACCACCCTTCTTCTCATATTTATTGAAGAAGTTCTGGAATGTAATTGTCGCAAGTGTCTTGCTTTCTCTCTTAACCTTAACGTGCTCTTTTGCTTCTATTGCCTGATGAAGTCCGTCAGAATAACGACGTCCCGGCATAATACGTCCGGTGAACTCATCTACGATAAGCACCTTATCGTCCTGCACTACATAATCCTGATCTCTGAACATAAGGTTATGAGCACGGAGCGCAAGGATTACATTATGCTGAATCTCAAGATTTTCTGCATCTGCAAGGTTTTCAATATGGAAGAACTGCTCAACCTTTTTAACACCTTCTGCGGTAAGGTTAACAATTTTATCTTTTTCGTTTACAACAAAGTCTCCGGTCTCTTCAATCTCGACACCCATGATGGCATCCATCTTGTTAAACTCCTGGCTTGCCTCACCTTTTATAAGCTGACGGGCAAGTACATCACAGGCTTCGTAAAGCTTTGTGGACTTTCCGCTCTGTCCGGAAATAATAAGAGGAGTTCTGGCCTCGTCAATAAGAACAGAATCGACCTCATCGATGATGGCATAGTGAAGTCCGCGCTGTACGAGCTGATTTTTGTAAATTACCATGTTGTCTCTAAGGTAATCAAATCCAAGCTCGTTGTTTGTAATATAAGTAATGTCCGAGTTATAAGCCTTCTGTCTTTCTTCAGGTGTCATGTCGTTAAGAACAACACCTACTGTAAGTCCCAAAAACTCATGAACCTGTCCCATCCATTCACTGTCTCGTTTTGCAAGATAATCGTTTACCGTAACGATGTGTACGCCCTTGCCTTCAAGTGCATTAAGATATGCCGGAAGGGTTGAAACGAGTGTCTTACCTTCACCGGTGCGCATCTCTGCAATTCTTCCCTGGTGAAGAATAATACCACCGATGATCTGCACTCTGTAGTGCTCCATTCCAAGTACTCTTTTTGCCGCTTCTCTTACAGTGGCAAAAGCCTCAGGAAGCAAATCGTCGAGACTCTCACCCTCTTCGTATCTCTTCTTGTACTCAGCGGTCTTTCCTTTAAGCTCTTCATCCGAAAGAGCAGCCATTGTATCATGCAGAGCTTCAACCTTGTCTGCAATTTTGGCTACAATTTTTACCTCTCTTTCAGAGTGAGTTCCGAATACTTTTTCTATAAAACTCATAATAATTCCAATCTCCTATCTGATGCGGTTTTTACCCGAAAAATCAAAACCGTTTTTCCATGGGAAAAAGTCCGCAAACGCTAAAGAATATTTTAACACTATATAGTCTTTTAAGCAATAAATCAATTATTAACTTTTTATGAATAACACTTGCCCTTAAGATATTTAAATGATAAAATGTTACATCAAACAGCAGATTGAAAAGAGGTCAAAAATGTACAGATATAAAACAAAAGGAACATGTTCACAGTACATAGACATAGAGCTTGACGGCGACAAGGTAAAAGAGGTCAAGTTTTACGGCGGCTGTGACGGAAACCTTCAGGCTATACCAAAGCTTGTTGAAGGAATGACCATAGACGAGGTCGAAAAAAGAATAAAAGGAATATCTTGCAACGGCCGCGGCACATCATGCGGCGATCAGCTTGCAAAGGCTTTAAGAGAAGCATATGAGGCAGGGGAATAACCCCTGCCCCTTTTACTATTCCGGAGTACCCGATATCATCCATGGTGAAGGCTGAGTAACAAACATACTTGATTTGTTTGTCTTTGCAACCGTAATCTGTATTACCTCATCGAGCTTAATGCCGTTTCGTTTAAACATCTCTTTGATTCCGGATAAGATATCAAGCTCTAATGTATAAACTATGAACTGCATTTTAGGATTTATCTTACGCAAATCCTTAACCTGCTGTTCGAGAGCATCTGTGGCAACTATAAAAGCAAGTCTCGGAATCGGAAGATTCTTCATACTGTTAATATCTACATTATCCACAATGGCCACATTATGTACGCCGAACTTATCGACATTTTCCGCCATCGACGCCTTTGAGCCCGGATCTGTCTCGACCGCGATAATAGTACCGTTATACGCCATCATCGCAGATTCTATAACTATACTTTCACCGGTTACAATGCAGATAACATCATCTGTATTTACCTCAAGCATACTCATAATTACCGCTCTTATTTCGTGTCCGACATAATGGATAGGTCCGCGGCTGAAGTTTTCATTCTTGATACCTATCTTATAAGACTCATGAGCCGATTCGTTCTCTATGAGAAGAACCGTAGGGCCTTTGATCTCATCATCAATCATTTCCATGATGATTTTTTCTTCTATCTCATCATTTACATCAGGACCTTTTCCTATGAGAACTCTTAAATTACCATGTCCCGACTCCCATATATCGTAACAGACGTTTTTCTGAGTCTCGTTCACGAAAAGAAGAACATGTCTGTTTGTTTCCACCGAAGGAAGAACGTTTTTCATCTTATCGCAAATATTCATCAGTCGCACATTTTCTATAACAAGGCCTTCCCTGTCCGAAAAAAATGCAAGCCAGTCCATCATCTGTTTATTGGTAAATCCCTGAGCCATAATTTTACCTCCCAAGTATCGTAAAATAATATGAGAAAATTGTAGCACAAATCCATATGTTTTCCAATTATAACTTGTCTTTGTTGCCGCAAAAGACTTTATGCGATATAATTTACCTCAGCACAAAAAGGGAGAACAATTATGAGTAAAACAGTCGTTATCACCGGAGCATCCGGCGGCATCGGCAAAGCGGCAGCTTTAGCCTTTGCAAAAAGAAGGTATGATTTATACCTAAGCGGGAATTCTCACTACGAAGAGCTTTGCAAGTACGCCCTATCGCTTTCCGAAGAATATACCGTTAAAATTCAATGCTTCAAAGCTGATGTTAAGTCCTCATTTGATATTTCAGAAATGTTTAAAAATATTTTTAACAACGCATCTTCTATCGATGTTTTAGTTAATTGTGCCGGAATTTCAAAGGTTGGACTTTTCCATGATATGACAGATGAAGAATGGGATGAAATACTTTCCGCAAATCTCTCATCCGTATTTTACTGTTGCCGCGAAGCTGCTTCTCCTATGATTAAAGTTCAAAAAGGACGAATTATAAACGTCTCTTCGGTATTCGGAATCTACGGTGCTTCCTGTGAAGCAGCCTACAGTGCGACAAAGGGCGGCATAAATGCTTTTACCAGGTCTTTGGCAAAAGAGCTTGCCCCAAGCAACATTCAGGTAAATGCCATCGCCTTTGGTGCAATAGATACGGCAATGAATAATAACTTAAATCAAGATGAAAGAATCTCTCTTTCTGAAGAAATACCCGCAGGCTCGTTTGGAACTCCCGAGGACGCAGGCGAGTTCATCGCTCAAATTGCCGAGTCTCCCGAATATCTTACCGGACAGATAATTCAGTTCGATGGCGGATGGATTTAAATTATTTATTTTTAACTTACTTTATAAAGTTTTAAGAAACTTGCCATATTAGGTTCACAGTTTCAATTTACTATATATTTCATACTGCTTTAACAATACTTTAAATCGAGGTAAAAAAATGGGCAAAGTAATAGGAATCGACTTAGGTACAACAAACAGCTGCGTAGCGGTATATGAGGGCAACGAGCCTACTGTTATTGTAAACAGTGAAGGCATGCGAACCACTCCTTCCGTCGTAGCATTTAATAAAAACGGAGAAAGAATCATCGGTTCTCCGGCCAAACGCCAGCAGGCGACAAACATTAAAAACACCGTATCTTCCATTAAAAGATATATGGGACAGGACTATAAAGTCAATCTCGCGGGAAAGGATTATTCCCCTCAGGAAATCTCCGCAATGATTCTCCAGAAATTAAAAAAAGATGCAGAAGCGCATCTCGGAGAAAGAGTTACCGATGCGGTAATAACCGTGCCGGCGTATTTTAACGACGCACAGCGCCAGGCAACAAAAGATGCCGGCAAAATTGCCGGTCTAAACGTTCTTAGGATTATAAATGAACCGACCGCAGCTGCCCTTGCTTACGGACTCGACAACGGTCAGCCGCAGAAGATCCTTGTTTACGATCTCGGCGGAGGCACCTTTGATGTATCCGTAATAGAAATAGGAGACAGTCTTATTTCCGTCCTCGCAACCTCAGGCGACAACCACCTCGGCGGAGATGATTTCGACGAGCGTATTGTAAATTATCTGGTTGATGAATTCAAAAAAACAGAAAGAGTAAACATTACAAGCGATCTTGTTGCCATGCAAAGACTTCGCGAAGAGGCCGAAAGGGCCAAGATTACCCTTTCTTCTCAAACAGAAGTAAATATAAACCTCCCTTTCCTTGTAACGGTTAAAGGAGAGCCAAAGCATATGGACCTTACTCTTACGAGAGCCAAGTTTAACGAAATAACAAGTGACCTTGTGGATCTTACAGCAGGTCCTGTGCATAATGCATTAACCGATGCCGGAATTTCCGCATCTGCGCTCAGCAAAGTCATCCTCGTCGGAGGTTCGACCAGAATCCCCGCTGTTGTTGACAAGGTTCGTTCCCTCACCGGAAAAGAGCCTTCCAAAAACTTAAATCCCGATGAATGTGTAGCTTTGGGTGCGAGCATTCAGGGCAGCAAGTTCGACAGCACAACAAGCGCATACTCAAAAGCAAACGAAATTGTGCTTATGGATGTAACCCCGCTTTCTCTTTCCATAGAAACGGTCGGCGGAGTAGCAACCAAGGTAATAGACAGAAATACAACAATCCCTACAAGGCAGAGCCAGATATTTACTACAGCCGCCAACTTCCAGTCAACGGTTGAAATAAAAGTATATCAGGGCGAGAGACAGTTTGCCAAAGACAATGTGCTTTTGGGCAACTTTAAGCTAAGAGGTATAAAGCGCGCAATGGCAGGCATTCCTCAGATAGAAGTATCCTTTGATATTGATGCAAACGGAATAGTTATAGTATCTGCCAAAGACCTTGCGACAGGAAAAGCTCAGCAAATCACAATAGAATCAAGCTCAAATCTCTCGGACGAAGATATAGAAAGAGCAATGAGAGAAGCCGCTGCCTACGAAGCGGCCGATTCTGCCGAAATGGAGAAGATAAATGCCGCTGCCAGGGAGCGAATGGAGAAAGCTAAGGCCAAGGCAGCGAAAAATCAAGCAAGAAAAGATAAAGTTAAAAGTTTCTTTAAGAAAAATTAAAAAGTTAAAAGAAAGGGAAGGCTTTTGCCTTCCCTTAATTTTTTTCTTATGTTATTTGTTCTACCACGATAAAATTTCGTACCCATCTTCAGTAACCACAAGCTGAATCTCCCACTGGGCTGACGGACTTCCATCTTTTGTAAATACTGTCCAATCATCATCCTCGTCTACAAGGACGTCGCATTTACCCATATTTATCATAGGCTCAATCGTAAAGCAGAATCCCGGAACCATAAGCATCTCCGTTCCTTTCTTTGAAACATAGCTTACGAACGGCTCTTCATGGAATTCTTTTCCTATGCCGTGGCCACCTATTTCTCTGACTACGGAATATCCGTTTGATTTTACATAGTCGTTAATTGCCTGACCAACATCTCCCAAAAATCCCCAAGGCTTAACTGCCGAAAGACCAACTTCCAGGCTCTTATGGGCAACTTCTACGAGATTTTTCATGTCATCTGCAACATTTCCTATCATAAACATTCTCGATGAATCCGAAAAATATCCGTCAAGTATTGTCGAGCAGTCTACGTTAACAATGTCTCCGTCCATAAGGATTTCATCCTCACAGGGAATACCGTGGCATACAACATCGTTTATCGATGTACAAACGCTCTTTGGATATCCTTCATAATTAAGCGGAGCGGGAATTCCTCCCATCTCTATGGTCTTTGAATACACCATATCGTCTATTTCCTGAGTGCACATGCCCTCTTTTATATTAGCCGCAACATAGTCAAGAACCGCGATGTTAATCTTGGCGCTTTCCTTTATTTTCTCAATATCTTCCGCTGTTTTTATAATCGAATGATCCGGCACTATATGTCCCATTCTTCTGTATGTGTCGATTTTCTCATCAAATGCCATGTGACAGGTTTTGTATTTTCTGCCGCTGCCGCACCAACACTGATCGTTTCTGCCAAGTTTAATCTTCATTTCTCTACGCTTCTTTCTCTGACTTCTCATATATTTATCATTTAATGTCTTCTAAAATGCCGTTTTCTAATATACGCCTTTTACATATAAACTTCAAGTATTTCACGGCTTAAATGAGTATCTTTATCAGTTTGCTATCCCCAGCACTCCTATTAAAAGCGCCCAAGCAAGTCCGTAATAGGTTACTACCGCAACAAGATCGTTTACGGTTGTAATAAGAGGGCCTGACGCAACCGCCGGATCGATGTTAATCTTGTGGAAGAACATCGGCACAACGGTACCTATGCAGCTTGATATTATCATTGCGACAACAAGTGCTATTCCGACGCATCCGGAAATCGAAAATGCATATACCGCCGAATAGTCTTTGGTTGTGTAAATATAGAGTCCGATAAGCAAAAACGCCATGCTTCCGAGGAAAAGTCCGTTGCAAAGCCCGACTCTCATTTCTTTAAGCACAAACAATGCCTTTTGCCCTGCCGTAAGCTCCTCATCTACAAGTACACGAATCGTAACAGCCAGAGACTGCGTTCCGACATTTCCCGCCATGTCCAAAATAACAGACTGGAATGCCACAATTATAGCTATCGAAGTAATTACATGTTCAAACATACCGACAACAGTTGAAACCGCAATTCCGAGGAATAAAAGCACGACAAGCCACGGCATTCTCTTTTTAATACTGTCCGCAAGCGACTCGTTTAAATCCTCTTCTGCAGTAAGACCGGCGAGCTTTGCATAATCCTCACCCATCTCATCATCTACGACTTCAACTACATCCTGAGCTGTGATAATACCCAAAATCTTGTGATCTTCAGAAAGCACCGGAATGGAATCTTCCGCATAATCCTTGATTCTTTCAATACAATCGCTTATCTTTTCGTGATCCATAAGGTACGGATAAGATGTCGACATCAAAGGTTCAAGCTCCGTATCTTTTCTTGCGACAATCAAGTCTTTTAAATCCAATGCTCCGTAAAACATTTCCTCATCATTGCAAACGTAAATGGTAGATATGTTGTCATTGTCCTCAGCCTGTGATACAAGGGCTCTCATAGCCTCTTTCACAGTCATATCTTTCCTAATCAGGATGAAATTGGTGGTCATTATACTACCAACCTCGTCCTCATCATAGGACTTAATCAACTGGATATCGGACTTTGTTTCTTCATCAAGAAGTTTTGCGACCTGCTCGGCCGTATTTTCGTCCATCTCTTCAAGTACATCAACAGCGTCGTCCGAATCCATTTCCTCGATAACGCTTGCAATCTGACGGATATCCATCTCCTGCGCGTACTTTTCAACATCCTCGATATATGCGAAAACCTCAGATATAATCTCAGGTCCGAGCACAGGATAAAGGGCTTTTCTTTCGTCTTCCGTAAGTTCTTCCAAAGCTCCGGCTATATCGTTTTCATGATAATCCTGCAGCCTTTCCAAAAGTTCTTCATCCGTAAGTCTGCTTCTAAAGAGTTTTACCAGTTCCTCAACATATTTTTGTTCGTTAAGAGTTGTGTTTTCTTCCATCTTTTTCCTCCTTTCCCGAGACATTTCGTCCCCAAATTTCCTTATATATATTAACATATTTCTTTTATATGCGAAAGTTTGAATGTAACCGTTTTTTTACTTTAATTATCCTTCCGTTTAATGATTAAAAAAACAAAGTGTGATATAATACCAAAAAAAGATTAGGAGAAAGAATATGAGACTTTTACTTGCTGAAGATGAGCAGGATTTAAGCCATGCTCTCGTAACAGTATTAAAACATAATAATTACTCCGTAGATGCCGTTTTTGACGGTGAAGAAGCCCTTGAATATCTCGAAACGGACAACTATGACGGAGTTATCTTAGATATAATGATGCCAAAGCTCGACGGTCTTTCGGTTCTTCGCGAAATCCGTTCAGCAGGCAACTCCGTTCCTGTACTTCTTTTAACGGCAAAAGCCGAAATAGACGACAGAGTCGAAGGCCTTGACGCCGGAGCGGACGATTACCTTACCAAACCGTTTTCCATGAAAGAGCTTTTGGCAAGAATCCGTGCCATGACTCGAAGACAAAGCAGCGATGTTTCTTCATCAGTACTCGAGTTTGAAGATATGACCTTAGACAGAGCAAGCTGCATTCTTACAGGACCGGGCGACTCATTAAGACTTGCCAACAAAGAATATCAGATGCTTGAGATGCTTATGGCAAACCCCGGTCAAATCATTTCCGCAGATCAGTTCATGGATAAAATCTGGGGATATGATTCAGATGCAGAACTTAACGTAGTATGGGTATATATCTCATATTTAAGAAAAAAACTCGCATCAATCGGTGTACATGTTCAGATAAAGGCAGCCCGAGGACTCGGCTATCTTTTGGAGGCAAAGAATGATTAAAAAGCTCAGATGGCGTTTCATCTCGATATCAATGTTTTCCATAGCTATCGTTCTTACTGTAATTATCGGAAGCATAAACATCGCGAACTACTACAATATAAACAATAACATCAACACCCGAATCGAACTCATTATTAATAACGGAGGAAGCTTCCCTGATTTAAGTGGGGCAAACCCAAATGAAAACAGCGCTTTTTCAAACGACCTAAATCCGGGGGATTTAAACAGCGAATCTGCAGACGCGAGCGGAGATAACCTAAAGCCATCCGATAAACCGGATGATATGCCGCAAAAGCCGAATGGAGATAACTTGCAGTTTAAAAACGGCCTTTCCGAAGAGTCTCAGTATGACACCAGATATTTTACCGTTATCCTAAATAAAGACGGCACAGTATCAAGTGTAAATACGGGTAACATTTCCGCAATCAGCACAACCGATGCTTCAGAATATGCCACTACCCTCTTCGAAAAAGGGAGGTTTTCCGGCATAATAGACAACTACAAATACAAGGGCGTATATACCGAAGATGAAGACGGCAATGATATAGTTATGTATGTTTTCATCAACTGCGAAAGAGAACTTCTCACCTTTGAGAACTTCCTTTTGGCAAGTATAGGAATAAGCCTTGCAGGTATTCTTGTCGTATTCATTCTTGTATATTTTTTCTCCAAGTCGGTGGTAAGACCTATGGTAGAAAGCTACAACAAGCAGAAAAGATTTATAACCGATGCCTCTCACGAGATTAAAACGCCGCTTACTATTATCGACGCCAACACAGAAATTCTTGAAATGACAGGCGGAGAAAACGAATGGACCGTAAGCATTAAAAAGCAGATCAAGCGGCTTACTTCCCTTACGGAAAAGCTCGTCTTTTTGGCAAGAATGGATGAAGAAGGCACCGGCCTTGAAATGTTTGACTTTAACTTATCGGACGCCGTACTGGATATGGCCGAGCCTTTTACCGCAGTTGCGGAAACCCACGGCAAATCCTTAGAGCTTAATATTGCTCCGGACATTATTTATCACGGAGACGAAAAAAATATAAGACAGCTCATATCACTTCTTTTAGACAATGCGATGAAATATTCTTCGGAAAACGGAGAAATAAGCCTAGAGCTTAAAGCCGCGGGCAAGGACAAAATTTTAAGCGTCAAAAACTCTGTAGATGAAATAAAAGTCGGCTCACATAACGAGCTCTTCGAAAGATTCTACCGCACAGACTTGTCTCACAACTCAAAGACCGGAGGCTTTGGTATAGGTCTTTCGGTAGTATATTCTATAGTCGAAGCTCATAAAGGCAAAATAACTGCCGAAAGCAAAGACGGCAAATCTATAATATTTAAGGTGGTGCTTTAATGCACCACCTCTTTTATTTAACGACTTCCCAGCTGTGAAGAATCTCGTTTCTTTCAAGGACTCCTCTGTCCCATCCGTAGAATTCCTCAAACTGCTCCATGCACTCTTCTTTTGTCTCACCTTCGAAAAAATTATTGATATCTCCGGTAATATTATAAACAATAAGCTGATACAAAAGCCCTCACCTCACAAAACGCATCTATACCTTAAATCTATATCCCACACCCCAGATAGTTTCTATATACTGAGGCTTGGCCTTATTTGTCTCTATTTTCTCTCTGATCTTTTTAATATGTACAGTTACAGTCGCAATGTCTCCGACAAGCTCCATCTCCCAAATCCTGCTAAAAAGCTCCTCTTTGGTAAAGACATGATTCGGATGCTCTGCAAGAAAGGTAAGAAGATCGAACTCTTTTGTGGTAAGCATTTTCTCTTCTTCGTTTACCCAGACTCTTCTGGCCGTCTTATCAATTTTCAACCCTCTTATCTCGATTATGTCGTTTTTCTCTACATCCCTTCCGGCAATTCTTTCATATCTCGAAAGATGGGCCTTTACTCTTGCCACAAGTTCGCTCGGAGAAAACGGCTTTGTGATATAATCATCTGCCCCAAGACCAAGCCCTCTTATCTTGTCTATATCATCTTTTTTGGCCGAAACCATGAGTATCGGCACATCCTTTTTATCTCTGATTTTGGTACAGATTTCAAATCCGTCCGCCCCCGGAAGCATAAGGTCTAAAATATAAAGATCAAAATCCTCCGAAAGCGCCTTCTTTAAACCTTTTTCACCGTCATTTTCTATCTCTACCTCAAAACCGCTGAGTTCAAGATAATCCTTTTCAAGTTCTGCGATTTCAGCCTCATCTTCCACAATAAGTATCTTACTCATTTTCCTCTTCCTCCTCATACTTTTTAAGTATAATGAACATACAGGTTCCCATTCCTATCTCGCTTGTGGCCCAGACCTTTCCGCCATGATCTTCTATGACCTTTTTAACAATGGAAAGTCCTATTCCGCTGCCGCCTGCCCTCGTGCCGCGCGATGAATCGGTTCTGAAAAACCTGTCAAAAATATACGGAATATCTTCTTTTGCAATACCAACTCCGTTATCTTCTATCTCTATCTGGATGTAACTGTCCACATCCTTTAAGGTAAGTCTTATATTTCCTTCTTCTTCCTTACCCATGTATTTTACGCTGTTTGAAACAATGTTTTCCACAACCCTCATTATCTGCTCGCTGTCTGCCATTATGGAATCATCGTTTTTACAGAAATTCTCATATGCAAAGGAAATATTCTTTTCGGACAAATCCATTCCTATCTCCTCAGCGCAGTCATCAAAGAAATCCTTTACGTTTATAACCTTATAATTGTACGGAATTTCATTTGTATCAAGCTGAGAATAAAGGGTGAGCTCATTAATAAGAGCATCCATCTCATTCGCCTTGTTATATATAATTCTGAGATATTTTTCCTGTTTTTCCGGAGTATCGGCAACCCCGTCCATTATGCCTTCAACATAACCTTTTATTGAGGTTATCGGAGTTTTAAGGTCGTGAGAAATATTTCTTATAAGCTCGCGGTTTGCCTTATCCTGCTTTAGCTTGTCATCGGCATTTGCTTTAAGCCTTACCCTCATCGCTTCGAAGTCCTGGCAAAGCAGGCCTATCTCGTCATTATTGTTTTCGGATCCTATGGTAAAGTTAAGCCTTCCTTCTTTTATATTGTTTGCAGCCAGCTGAAGTCTTTTAATCGGCGTTACTATTCCCATATAGGTCCAAAACGTGAGCATAAGCGCCGTAAAAAGGAGTATAAGAAGCACACAGACAAACATATCAACGATATATTCTCTGTACATCTGCTCCGAAGGAGTAGCATCCGAATCACTCAGCTCCGCCAACGAACTTTCCCAAAAATCCTGAGCGGAATCATATTCCACCCCATAGCTTTCCTGCAGCGACGAAATCACATATGAGTTCATTGCCACAAGCATTGTAACCGTGAGTATAAGCGGTACGAATATCATTATTAAAAATGAGATTATAAGTCTGTATTTTAGTTTCACTGTGACCCTCCTACCCTTAAAATTATAACAAAAAAGACGGCCTCTGTTAACAAAAGCCGCCTATTGTTTATCAAATTTTTATAAGTACTTTTTAAGTGCCTCAGCCTTGTCGGTCTTCTCCCAAGGAAGGTCGATATCGGTTCTTCCGAAGTGTCCGTATGCAGCCGTCTTAGAATAAATCGGTCTGCGAAGATCAAGCATCTTAATGATTCCTGCCGGGCGAAGGTCGAAATTCTCTCTAACCACTTCTGTAAGCTTTTCGTCCGAAATCTTTCCTGTGCCGAAGGTATCAACCATGATTGATGTAGGCTGCGCAACACCTATGGCATACGAAAGCTGAATCTCACACTTATCTGCAAGTCCTGCCGCAACAATGTTTTTGGCAACGTATCTTGCCGCATATGCTGCAGAACGGTCAACCTTTGTGCAGTCTTTACCCGAGAAAGCTCCGCCGCCGTGACGAGCGTATCCGCCGTAGGTATCTACAATAATCTTTCTTCCGGTAAGACCGGCATCACCGTGAGGTCCGCCGATAACAAATCTTCCGGTAGGATTAATAAATATCTTGGTATTGTCATCGACAAGCTCCTTAGGAAGCTCTGCGTCGAATACATACTTTTTAATGTCTTTATGAATCTGCTCCTGAGAAACGCCGTCATCATGCTGAGTTGAAAGCACAACAGCCTCAAGTCTTGCAGGCTTGCCGTTTTCGTCATACTCTACGGATACCTGAGTCTTTCCGTCCGGACGAAGATAAGGAAGAGTTCCGTCTTTTCTTACCTGTGTAAGTCTGTAAGAAAGCTTATGAGCAAGAGCGATTGGGTAAGGCATAAGCTCTTTTGTCTCATTTGTTGCATATCCGAACATCATACCCTGATCTCCGGCTCCCGTATCCAAATCATCTTTAAGAGAGCCTTCTTTTGCTTCGAGGGCTTTATCAACACCCATTGCTATATCCGCAGACTGTTGATCTAAAGCTACCATTACGGCACAAGAATTTCCGTCAAGTCCTTTGGCTCCGTCGTCATATCCAATGTCTAATACAGTCTTTCTTACAATAGCAGGTACATCAAGTTTTGCTTTTGTTGTAATCTCTCCGGTTACAAGCACAAAGCCCGTACAGCTTGCTGTCTCACACGCTACACGGCTCATAGGGTCCTGCTCCATGCAGGCATCAAGTATTGCATCAGATATGGCGTCACACACCTTATCAGGATGTCCTTCAGTTACCGATTCTGATGTAAATAATCTTTTTTCCATTTTGCCTCCTTCACCCTTTATGGTAATAAAAAAATCCGATTGACAATCGGACTTGAAATAACTTATCCAAATCCTCTCATTGTTCGATAAAATTCGCTCAGGTTGGCACCTTCCTAACAGGGGTTGCCGTGACTTCACAGATCCTTTGTATCTCCGTCACTCTGAATAAGAGTCATTGTATATATGTAACTGCGTTAAGAATACTACGATATTACCTTTTCGTCAAGCCAAAAGCTACATAAACGAATATCTGTATTATCGGATTTTGGATTGTTTTTACATTTATGTAAACTATTTCTTGACTTCTAAACCACTATTTTTTATACTTTTACATATAGAGTTTAATACGCTATTACAAATCAGTAGTTGGGGAAAAATAATGAGAAGTATTCCTATAAAAAATCTCAGAATGGGAATGATAATTGAAAGCGACATCTTAAGCGACAATGGCCGCGTTGTTCTTGCCGAAAACAATATCATTGATGAGCAGGCCATAAACAGACTTAAGTTTTATGCCATTCCCTCAATAGAAGTAAGCGATGATTACGGTTATGATAAGCCGCCGACAGAACTGACGCAGGATAATGTTGCATCGGTTAAAATAGTATTCGAAAATGCCGGTAGTTCCGCTCTCCCAAAATCAGACTCGGGAAAAGCTATTCATATTGACAAGGCAACTTATCAGAATATGAAACAGCAGCTTCTTCAAAGTCCCACAGCCAACCTAAAAAAACAGACTCAGGAAGAAGGAGATTTTAGAAAGCGCAAAGGTTACAAAAAATTACTGACCGGCTATTCTGCCGCACTCAAAACCACCAGGGCACTTTTTTCAAAAATAAAAAACGGAGAAAATGTCAGCGACTCACAGTTCATTTCTCTTATAAACGATGCGTTTGACATGAACAACGAATCCTTCTCACTTTTCGAATGGTTTAATATAATAAAGGATTTAAACGATCCTATTTACGCCCAGAGTTTAAATGCCGCTCTTTTGTGCAGAGCCTTGGGTAAATGGCTTTCAATGTCCGAATCCGATTGCAACGTTTTAGCGGTATGCGGACTTTTACATGATATCGGAAAGCTCACTGTCGATCCGGCAATTTTAAACAAGCCGGGAAATCTTACCGATGCCGAGTTTAGCGCCATTAGATCTCATCCTATTGCGGGATTTGATATGGTCAAAAAGCTCGAAATCGATCCAAGAGTAAAAAAAGCAATCCTTCAACATCACGAAAGGAATGACGGAAGCGGATACCCGTTCCACAGAGTTCAAAGTGAGATTCATCCGTTTTCACAGATTACCGCAATTTGTGATGTATATATAGCAATGACATCCGGACGAAGCCACAGAAAATCCTTATGTCCTTTCGATGTTATTCATAATTTCGAACAAAGCGGAATGGCAATGTTTAACGGCAGATATCTTTTCACCTTCCTTGAAAACATCGCCCTTTCATATCAGCATAATACGGTTATTCTTAACGACGGCCGCAGCGGAAACATTATAATGCTTAACCGCAACAACTACAGCAGTCCCGTAGTTCAGCTTTCAAACGGGGAATTTTTAGATCTTTCACAGTCACCTGAACTGCAAATCATAGGATTAAAATAGCCGGAGCTTTAAGCTCCGGCTTTTCTTATGAAACCTTTAAGGTAAATTTTTGAATTTCTTTTTCCGATGATACCTTTTCTATTTTGGCTCCGAGTAATGCAAGCTTCTTTTCAAAGTCTTCATATCCTCTTTCAACATAGTAAATATCATCAACAACCGTAATGCCTTCTGCAGCAAGTCCGGCTATTACAAGCGCTGCACCGGCTCTTAAATCAGGTGCCGCAACTCTTGCTCCGGTGTATTTTTCAACTCCGTTTATAATTGCGGTATTTCCTTCTACCTTGATGCTCGCTCCCATTCTTGAAAGTTCATCGACATATCTGAATCTGTTTTCAAAAATGCTTTCCGTTACTATACTTGTTCCTTCCGAAATAGCAAGTACCGTCGTAATCTGCGGCTGCATATCCGTAGGATATCCCGGATAAGCAAGTGTCATTACCTGAGTCGAACGAAGAGGCTTAGATGCGACAACTCTGACCGCATCATCAAATTCTTCTATCTCGCATCCCATTTCTATAAGTTTTGCGCTTGTTGCCTCAAGATGCTTCGGAATTACATTCTTTATTGTTACATCTCCCTTGGTAGCGGCTGCTGCGAACATAAATGTTCCGGCCTCTATCTGATCAGGGATGATAGAATACTCTGTCTTATGAAGTTTTTCAACTCCCTCAATTCTGATAACATCAGTACCGGCACCCTTTATGTTGGCTCCCATACTGTTAAGGAAGTTGGCAACATCTACTACATGCGGCTCTTTGGCTGCATTTTCGATTATTGTCTTTCCTTCTGCCATTGATGCGGCAAGAAGAACGTTTATTGTAGCTCCTACAGATACCTTATCCATATAAACATGTCCACCGACAAGCTTTTCGGCCTGAGCATGAATAAGTCCGTACTCGAGCTTTACATCTGCGCCTAATGCCTTAAATCCCTTAAGATGCAAGTCAATAGGTCTGCTTCCTATCTCGCATCCTCCCGGGAAAGCCACCTCGGCCTTTTTATATTTGCCCAAAAGAGCACCAAGTAAATAATATGACGCTCTTATTTTGCTAATGAATTCATAATCCACTCTGACTGAGTCGATTAAAGAACCGTTAATCTTAACGGTATGTCTGTCTACGCGTTCTACATGTGCTCCGATTTCTTCGATCGCTTTAAGTAAAACCCTAATGTCTCTAACATCCGGCAGGTTTTCGATGACAACGGTCTCATCGGCCATTATTGATGCTGCGATAATTGCAAGAGCCGCGTTTTTGGCTCCACCAATCTCAACATCCCCCACAAGCGGTATTCCGCCGCTTATTACATACTGTTCCATGTAACACCTCTGTTTTCAAATCTCTCCCTAATACAGTTATACACTATATATAGTTTGAGTTTATCATATTACCACTAAAAAGTAAATATCTCACCACGCAAGAGAATATTTTATTCCATATTGGCAATCTTGTCAAGAATTTCCGCTACTGTTTCTTCTATTCCAAGCCCGTCCTGGTTAATTATGATATCGGCGTACTTTTCATAAAGCGGTACTCTTTCATTATAAAGCGCCTTAAGATCCTGACCTTCTCTTAAAACAACGCCTCTGCTTTTTAAATTGCGAAGCCTGCGGGAAAGGACTCTGTAAGATGTCTTAAGATAGACAATGACTGCAGTTTTTTTATAATGCTTCATTGCCGCTTCACCGTAAACCGCACTGCCGCCCGTGGCAATAACCGAGCGCTTTGCCCTTACCGAAGCATTAACCCTGTTTTCTATTTCCAAAAAGCCGTCCACGCCGACTTCTTCTATTATCTCGGAGAGCTTTTTCCCTTCGGCCTTCTGAATAAGAAGATCCGCATCTATGAACTGGTAGCCCGCCACCTTTGCCAAAACAACACCCGCCGTACTTTTTCCTACGCCGGGCATGCCTATAAGAACTATGTTTTTATCTTTATTATCCAAATCAATACCTGCCTGTAAAATTATATGCCGAAGAGCTGACTGAGTATTCCAAGATCGTAAAGAATATATCCGCCAATCATAAGGAAGTTTATAATACCGAAGAAAAGTCCCCAGCTCGCTGCCGACGATTTCATCTTCTTAACAGTTGCATCACTCGGTTCTTTTTCTTTTACAACCGTAGTAAGATCCTCAATGCTGCTCTGGAGATTGCGGTAAACCTTAATACACTCGGAATGCGTTTTATCAGACAAATCGTCCTTCATCTTTGTAAGTTCTTCGCCGAACTGCTCCTGGCGGCTTCTTACCTCCATGCTGTCCGACTCATACACGCTTTTAAACTCCTCAACAGCGCTGTCCACTCTCTTAATAAGCTCGTCAATGTCGCCCTCAAGCTTTGCCGCATAAACCGTCATCTCTTCTTTTGCGGAATCCACAACGGCCTGAGCCTGCTTTTTCTGCTCGTCAAGTCTGCCTTCAAGCTCTTTTACCTCGGTTTCTTTTTCGGAAGCCTTTATTTCAAGCTCTGAAAGTTCTTCTTCTTTTGAAATCAGCTTTGCCTGAAGATTTTTGGCCTTGTCCCTGATTTCATCTATCTGCTTCATAAGATAATCATTCTGCATCATGTTCATAAATTTTCCTCTCATATTTTAGTCCTCAAGCTTATACTGCCTGATTTCATCATTCAGCGAAAGCATTTTTTCATCAAGCTGCGAAACAATGCTTGCGCATTCCCGAAGCTCTTTACTTATATGTTCCGGTGCATGTCCCTCGAATTTATAGTAAATCTTATGCTCAAGCGACGCCCAAAAGTCCATCGCTATCGTTCTTATCTGTATCTCGACCTTTGTGTCGACTACCCGGTCCGACATAAAAATCGGCACGGTAACTATCATATGATAGCTCTTATACCCGCTTTCTTTGGGATTTTTAATATAATCCTTTATAGAGACAACGGTAAGGTCATTCTGACGCCCTATCATCTCCGCGAGCCTGTATATATCCGATGTAAACGAGCAAACAAGGCGGATTCCCGCAAAGTCGTTCACATATGTAATCATGTTTTGTATTGTCGGCTCATAGCCGTACCTTTTAAGCTTTTTAACAATACTTTCAGGGCTTTTTATTCTGCTCTTAAAGTACTCGATGGGATTGTAATTATGTACATGCTTGAACTCATCGTTTAGAATTTCAAGCTTGGTTACCACTTCCTTTGCCGCAGCATTATAAAGGAACGTAACCGTTTCCCAGCTTTCAAGGTCTTCTCCGAATTCACTGTTTTCTGCCATTTTTCCTCCTCTCTCCCTATCGGTTATTATATCACATAGGAACATGTAAAATACATCATAATTTGCATTTTAACCGCATCGGGCGATAGGTTTATTCATCTTCTTCTATTACCTGAAGTTCAAGATAGTCAAAATCGATGTTTTCCACAAAGCTGTCCTGATAAAATCTGACCTTTGCATGCCTCTTAAACTCGTTAATATTATTATCAAGCCAGATAGGGTGTCCGAGGTCAAATTCCGCGCATACCTTATCTACTGCTCCGAACACCTTATGAGTCCTTGTATCGTCTTCATCGTTTTCTATCACAACATCTTTGACAAGATGATTACTTTTCCACTCTTTAGCCCACATTCTAAACATTTCGTCTCTGCCTCCGGGCTTCATACATGCATACAGAAGCCGCTATTGCCGCATTTAGCGACTCCACCTTGCCGCACATAGGAATAATAATCCTTTCATTCGCCGCATCAAGCGCCTCTTTGCTAAGCCCGTTTCCTTCATTTCCTATAAAAATTGCCGTAGGCTTCCGATAGTCCACCTCATCATAATTCTTTTCAGCTCCAAGCTCTGTTGCCACCACCGTAAAACCTCTTTTTTTGAGGTCTTCGGCAAGTGCCGCTATATCGTCTGTTATCATATGCGGCACCCTTAAAAGCGATCCCATGGTACTTCTTACAGTCTTCGGATTGTAAATATCTACCGTATCACGACTCATAATCACTCCGGATATTCCCGCTGCCTCTCCGCATCTTATAATCGTGCCGAGATTCCCCGGATCCTGAAGACCGTCGATTAAGACAATAAACGGTTCTTCGTTTTTGGGAAACATATCCTCAAGAGTATGTTTTTTCATCTTAACCACTGCCATAATTCCCTGCGGAGTAACCGTATCGCTTACATGAGAAAACACCTTATCACTCATGATTTCATAATCTCTTCCCGAAAGCGTATCGCTATTTTTTTCCGCAAAGCTTTCGCTTACATATATTTTCTCAATGATATCTTCCGGCACTTCCCTAAACATTCTAATGCCTTCTACAATATATGTGCCGCTTTCTTTCCTGGCTTTGGTTTTTTTCAGCAGCAATGAAAGATGCTTTACCGCTGCGTTATCATTACTTGTTATCATTATATTGCCAGCCTCTTACTGATTGAATACTGGTATTCCGAAATGCTCTTCTCCATCGCAAGTGCTTCATCTATATCATAGTCGGTGAATTCACCCTCACTATAGGCAACAACTCTGTTGGTTTTACCCGCCAAAAGAAGGTCAACCGCATAGCATCCCATTGTTGTAGCATAAACTCTGTCCTTACATGTAGGGCTTCCGCCTCTTTGCATGTATCCGAGGATTGTGGCTCTTGTTTCAAGTCCGGTTGCGGCCTCTATTCTTTCAGCCATAAGCATTGAATGGCCGATTCCCTCTGCATTTACGATTATATGATGCTTTTTGCCTCGTTTTCTGTTGGCAATAATGTGGTCTATTATTCGTCTCTCATCATAGTCATAATTTTCCGGAAGCAAAATATCCTCAGCTCCGTTTGCAAGTCCGCACCAAAGCGCGATATGTCCGGCATTTCGTCCCATTACCTCTATAATGCTGCATCTTTCGTGAGATGTAGACGTATCCCTAATCTTATCAATAGCTTCCATAGCCGTATTTACGGCCGTATCAAATCCGATTGTATAGTCCGTGCATGTAATATCAAGATCTATTGTTCCCGGAATTCCGACTACGTTTATGCCGTATTTGGACAAATCCAAAGCTCCTCTGAAAGAACCGTCCCCACCGATTACAACAAGCCCGTCAATCCCGTTCTTTTTGCAGTTTTCTGCTGCGGTATTTTGTCCTTCCGATGTCATCATCTCAGGGCATCTGGCAGTCTGAAGCACGGTTCCGCCCCTTTGAATAATATCAGATACATCTTTTGCGGTCATATCTTTTATCTCATTATTTATAAGTCCCGCATATCCTCTGTGTACGCCCTTTACTTTAAGCCCGTTATAAACCGCGCATCTTACGACGGCTCTTATCGCCGCATTCATTCCCGGCGCGTCTCCTCCGCTTGTAAGAACTCCTATTGTGCTTACTTCGTTTGCCATTTCAAAATACCTCCTGTTCTATATTGTTTTTTCAACAAGCTTAACATTTCCTTCTCCAAAACGGTTCTTTAAAAGAATAATGTTTTCATCGCTTGCATTAATCGTATTTCTGAATCCGAGGCGTTTTATCTGCTTTTCTTCGGAAAGATAAGCAACCACCTCCGAATCACCGTGAATATCTTTTATATATTTAAAAAGGTCATCCTCGGCCTCTATATAACTGTCTCTGTTTGCAAATTGCAGCCAAACCTGTTTTATTGTCTCATCAAAGCCGAATATTTTATCACAGATAAGCTTTCCGTCTTTCTCGTCTTCAATCTGAACCTTGCCCTTAACAAAAACCTTTGCATCCTCTGTCAGATACTCTCTGTATTTTTCGTACCTGTCCGGGAATACAATGATTTCCACAGATCCCATTCTGTCCTCTAAGGTTACAAAAGCCATTGCCTTATTGTTTTTTGTGATCTTGACCGTCACATTTTCAATAAGACCACCGACTGTAGCTGTCTTTCCGTCTTCGGCCTTTGTAAGTCCGGTCTCTTCATCATGAATAAAGTCGGTCGTAAGATTCGTTATATTCTTCTTCCACTTATCCTCGTACTCATCTAAAGGATGGCCGCTTACATAAATGCCAAGCACTTCTTTTTCGTAAGCCAAAAGCTCCTCTTTATCATACTCTTCAACATTCGGAAGCTTGAGCTTGTATTCCTTTTTTTCTTCGGTATCCATAAAGTCAAAAAGGCTCATCTGGCCGGCCATGGTATTTTTCTTCTTTGAAGCAACAGAATCCATCACATCTTCGTATATATACATATACTGTCTTCTGTAACCGCCGAAGCTGTCAAATACTCCTGCCTTAATAAAGCTCTCGACCGTTCTTTTATTAATCTCTTTAGAGGTAAGTCTTTCACAGAAATTCTCAAGTCCCGTAAACTTACCGCCGGCTTCCCTTTCGGCAACAATTGCCTCAATAACGTTTCTTCCGACACTCTTTATCGCCGAAAGGCCGTATCTTATCGAGCCGTTATCTACAGAAAATCCCCACTCTCCTTCATTTATATCCGGAGGCAGAATCTTTATCCCAAGGTCAAGCGTTGTATAAATATACTCCGAAAGCTTTGTCGGATTGTCTATTACCGATGTCATAAGCGCCGCCATGTATTCTACCGGATAATAATGCTTAAGGTATGCCGTCTCGTAAGATACAACGGCATAAGCCGCCGCATGGGATTTGTTGAACGCATACTTTGCAAAGTCTATCATCTCATCGTATATCTTGTTGGCAACCTTCTCGTCTATTCCGTTTGCAACAGCGCCTTTTACGCCCTCTTCTTCATTTCCGTAGACGAAGTTCTTCCTCTCCTGCTCCATTACAGAGCCTTTTTTCTTGGACATCGCTCGTCTTACAAGGTCGCTTCGTCCCCAGGTATATCCGGCCAAATCTCTTACTATCTGCATAACCTGTTCCTGATACACAATGCAGCCGTATGTCGGCTTTAATATAGGCTCTAAGGCCGGGCAGTCATAACGGATATTGGCCTGGTCGTTTTTGCCTCTGATATAGGCCGGTATAAAGTCCATAGGACCCGGTCTGTAAAGCGATATTCCGGCTATAATATCTTCCAGGGACTGAGGCTTTAACTCTTTCATGAAGTTTTTCATACCGGTGCTCTCAAGCTGGAAAATGCCGCTGCATCTTCCGGTAGAAATCTCCTCAAATATAGCCTTGTCATCGAAATCAATATTGTCTATATCAAGCCACTTTCCCGTGCTTTTTTCTATAAGCTTTTGAGCATTTTGAATGACCGTAAGGTTTCTTAAGCCCAAAAAGTCCATCTTTAAAAGACCGAGCTCTTCAATTGTCGTCATTGTAAACTGAGTCGTAATGGTTCCGTCCTGCGCTCTTGAAAGAGGCACATACTCATTCATCGGAAGTTCGCTGATTACGACTCCGGCCGCATGCATGGATGTGTGTCTCGGAAGACCTTCAAGTCTTTTTGACATATCAATAAGCTTTCTTACATTTTCATCTGTTTCATATGCCTTCTTTAAATCCGGGCTTGATACAAGAGCTTTATCAATTGTAATTCCAAGCTCCGCCGGTACCATTTTTGCAATAGATGAGCAAAATGCATAAGGCAGATCCATTACTCTTCCGACATCACGAATAACACCTCTGGCAGCCATCGTACCGAAGGTGACTATCTGTACGACCTGATCCTTGCCGTATTTTTCCATAACATAGTCAATGACCTCGCCTCGTCTCTCCACGCAAAAGTCCACGTCTATATCGGGCATTGACACACGTTCCGGATTAAGGAATCTTTCAAAAATCAGGTTGTATTTTATCGGATCTATATTTGTGATTCCGAGAGAATATGAGACAACGCTTCCCGCTGCCGAACCTCTTCCCGGTCCCACCATAATATCGTTTTTTCTTGAATAGTTTATAAAATCCCAGACTATGAGGAAATAATCCACATATCCCATCTGCTCAATGGTCGAAAGCTCATACTCGAGTCTCTCTTTAAGATCGTCTCCCGCATCCGGATATCTTTTTTCAAATCCTTCTTTGCAAAGTGCCCTCAAATACTCCGACGAAGTATATCCTTCCGGAGTCTTGTATTTAGGAAGCTTTGACTCGTGGAAAACAATTTCCACATTACATCTGTCGGCAATCTCCTGCGTTTTTTCTATAGCCTCCGGTACATAAGGAAAGAGCTTTCTCATTTCCTCTTCGGATTTTACGTAGTATTGTCCGCCCTCATAACGCATTCTGTCCTCATCCGCGAGCTTTTTGCCGGTCTGAAGGCAGAGCAGAATGTCATGCGGCTCCGCATCGGACGCATAAGTATAATGACAGTCGTTTGTCACAACTATATCTATTCCGGTTTCGTCGCGAAGCTTTAAAAGCTGCTGATTTACATACTTTTGAGTCGGTATTCCGTGATCCTGAAGTTCAAGGAAATAATTGTTTTTGCCGAATGTATTCTCATGCCAAAGCGCCGCCTCTTTGGCTTTATCGTACTGTCCGTTTGCCAAAAGGCGCTGCACTTCGCCCGCAAGACACGCGCTAAGGCAGATAATTCCTTCGTGATACTTTTCCAATATTTCCCTGTCGACCCTCGGTTTATAATAATATCCTTCGGTAAAGCCGGCAGAGACAAGCTTCATAAGATTATGATAGCCCGTATCATTTTCCGCGAGAAGAATCAGGTGATAATATCTGTCCTCGGAGGCATTTTTCTCCTTGTCGAATCTCGATCCCGGAGCCACATAAACCTCGCAGCCGAGTATGGGTTTAATCCCCTGATCTTTAGCCTCTTTATAAAAATCAATAACTCCGTACATAACGCCGTGATCTGTAATGGCACAGCTGTTCATCCCGAGCTCTTTTACTCTGGCTATATATTCTTTTATTTTGTTTGAGCCGTCTAAAAGGCTGTACTCTGTATGAGTATGAAGATGTACGAATGACATTGTTTTTCTCCTAAATTCTAATCAGAATCATTCTATCATTTTTTTCATTTATAGTAAACAAGGCCTTTCAGGAGTATACTGCCGCAAGCCCAGTATTTGCAAGGGTTTAAGGTAGTTTTAACTAACCATTTTTTTTGCAATTTTGCTTGTATTATCGCTATTTTTATGTTAGAGTATCTTTAAATCAATATTAATTTATTTATGGCACATTATTAAATAAGGAGGTCAACATTATGAAAATTACAGATGCTTGCATTATGTGTGGTGCATGTGAAGGCGAATGTCCTGTAGGAGCTATCTCACAGGGAGACAGCCAGTTCGAAATCGACAGCTCAGCTTGTATCGATTGTGGAGCTTGCGCAGCAGGTTGCCCAACAGGCGCTATCGTAGAGTCTTAATCACAGATAAAAATTAAAACCATCGCCAAACGGCGATGGTTTTTTTATAGCTGTAATCCGATAAGTTATTGTTAAAGTGATGGTTAAATATTCCCGGTATCTGTTCCGGGACCCGGCTCTGTGGATGTATTATTTGTATCATCCAAAAAACCATTTTCAGATGTATTTTTATCATTCGGTTCGGTATTATTATTTCCCGGCCGGTCTATGTCCTCCGCATCTGACACATTATTTTCCAAATCCTCTTCATTCGGCATTTTTTCATCCGCCTTATCAGACGAAGTACTATCAGACACTTCTTCTGTCGACTTATCTCCATCTGCTTTATCCGGCAAAACGCCTGACGAATCATCTTCTGTTATTTCATCGTGCTGTCTGCTTTCCGATGCGTTGTTATTATTCTCCTTACCCGATTTGGTTTCATTACCCCCAGTACTTATTTCAACCTCAGCCTTGTCTCCCAAAACATCATTTGCGTTTGGCAAAACAATATTGCCCAGATTTATGTCAAGACTTCCCCTTAATTCTTCCAAAGGTTCTTTATCAGTCTCTGTTATAACCTCATCTTCAGGTAAAGTCGCAGAAGCAAGCTCATCGGATGCCTTCTCCGCTGCACCCAATATTTCTTTTACACTTTTGCTTTGGTATTCTTTCACAATGTCCGTATTATCTGCCGCTTCTTCGCCCTCAATATCTATCATTTCTACATATCTTCCCGAACTAAGCAATAGTTTCTCAGCTTCGCTTCTTTCTTCGAGAGTAGCCCTTACTATACAAAGAGACAGCCCTTCATCTTCCAAATATGACAAAGCATCTTCTATTTCGCTTGTCAACTTATCAGCAAGCTCGTCATCATCCGCAGTAACGGAAACAAGTATATAGTTTTCTCCGGTCTCATCAATATATTCTTTTTCCTTTAAAAACTCACCTGTTATTTCGACAGCCTCTGATACGGTATCTCCCTCTATATTGTCTCCGTTTAATAAATCAACAATCTCTGTTCCGTCATCATTAAGCGATTTAACTGAAACTATATGATTCATTCTGCTTATCGAATACTCAATGGAAGGATTAATATCCACGCTCACATAAGCTACGGGAGCGGCAAAAATATAATATCCGCCTCCGAAAATCACCAATGCAAACGCAGCTGCCATTGTTGCTGCCACTCTTACAGCCTTCGAAATTCCGGTTGCTTTCTTTTTTTCTTCTATCTCTATTCTGCTTCCGACAGGAGCCGACACTTCCCTATATTCCGTCGTACCGTCTTCAAGAAGCAGAGCAGACATTCCGTCTTTTTCTCCAATTACTATTGCTTTCATAGCATACTCACATTCTCATCCGAACGCCCGTCCATTTTCGGATGCTTTCCCACATTCTATAACCACCATAGGCTCAGAACCGTACATTTTACAGATTATCAATATATTCTTTCAGATTCGGAAAATCCCCACAGGCAATCTCTGCTGCGGCAATAAGATATTTCCTGTGTCTTTCAAGAAGTTTTTTTGTCACACCATCTGTTTTTATAAGTTCCGCAAACGGCAAGTTTCTTTTTCTAACCATCTGCTCAAAAAGTATATGTTTAACCCTAAACTCATTTATAACTTTTCGGCACGCTACCTTTGTTTTGTTGCTCTTAGGTGAGCAATTACCTATGTCAAACAAGGTAAATCCATATGGAGCAAGTCTTTTCTCGATTTCATTTATTTCATCTTTTACCGGTGTACCCTCCGGATTATGCGTTGACTCAAGTCTTCTACCCACATCCGCCACTTCGGTTTCAAGAGGAGTAGGATCTTCATCAAGTCTTCCGTCAAATGAAAACGGTGAAGCCGATACTTCATTCGCCCTATATGCTGCCTGACTGTCAAAATAATCTTTCAATCTGCGTGAGATAACCATATTGGCAAAACTTTTAAAATTGCCTTTATCCTCATTATATTCTCTAACCGCTTCATAAAAAGCTATTAATGCAACGGACCATTCATCATCACTTTCAGACACAAATCGCCTGCATGTACGACTTGCGCTCTTGATAATAAAGCGATGATTTTCCCTGGCAAATTTATAAAAGCTGTCTTCATCCGCTTTTGAAGCAATTGCCAAAGCTGAAATATGGTCCATAACTTTTCCTCTTCAAAAGCACATTCCGCTACAGCACAAAGTCTGTGCGGAACATGCCTTAAGTATAAATTTATGCTTTTGAAGATTTATTCTTCTGTAGTTGTTTCCTCTGTTGTTTCTTCCGTTGTTGTCTCTGTTGTTGTCTCTTCTGTTGTTGTCTCTGTTGTTGTCTCTTCAGTTGTTTCCTCTGTTGTTGTTTCTTCTGTTGTCTCTTCTGTTGTCTCTTCTGTTGTTTCTTCAGTTGCTTCCTTAGCAGGCTTTCTCATTCCTCTTCTGCCTCTTGGCGGCATCATTCTGTCAGGCTTTCCGTCTCCGTCTTTATCTATTTCCGGAAGTTCACCTGCTTCTACTCCTTCAGGAAGCTCAGGAAGTTCGCCCTCTTCTACTCCTTCAGGGAGCTCAGGAAGTTCGCCTTCTTCTACTCCTTCAGGAAGCTCAGGAAGTTCACCCTCTTCTACTCCTTCAGGAAGCTCAGGAAGTTCACCTTCTTCTAACTCACCTGTGAATTCTCCGCTAAACATATTACTGAATCCACCGTTAAATGACATTCCCTGACCGTTTTGATTTCCCATGCTCTGCTGGCCGCCCATGTTATTGGACTGAGACATCTGTCCGCCACCCATAGAAAATCCTCCGATGTTTCCGGCATATGCTGCTGTTGTAGCTCCGCCCACAACAATTGCACCCGCTAATGTTACTATAGCTGCTTTTTTAAAAAGATTTGATTTCTTCATGCTTTTTTCCTCCTTATCTAAATCCTTTAAGTATGCCTCTGTATATATAATTCGGGAGTAAGGATTAAAAAAAGGGGGAAAAACAAAAATTTTATTTTAAAATTTTTCAGGCCTCGGATGCATAGTCAATGTATTCAAATTCCATAAGATATTTAAGCAAACTGTCATGATTAAAATTGGTTTCGGACGATATTGTCAAAGTAACTGTCGGATGTTCTTTTTCGACCATATTTTTCTGAAACATAATGTCGCTTACTCTAAAGCCTTCCATGCTCATCTGCTCCAAAAACTTTTTAA
>JAILQM010000045.1 GCA_024698965.1 Eubacterium sp.
TTTAGAGTTTAAGACAGTTGAGTGTCCTATGGAACCTCTTTTTGATCCGACTCCGGAAGACTATGATAATTATCACAAGGCTGCCAGAGAGGCTGTAAGAAAATGTGACAAAGAGACAATGGACTGGGTTGCGGAGTCTTATGCACAGCAGTGTAAGATTCTCAAGTTTTTGGGATATGATATGGCTTCAATTCATATGTGCTACAGAACGCAGATAATGACCAAATTCATGTCTCCTCTTACAAATGACAGAACTGACGAATACGGCGGAAGTACAGAGAACAGATGCCGTTTTGCTCTTAATATTTTAAAGAGAATAAGAGAAGAGGTCGGAAATGACTTCATTATAGAAATACTTATTTCTGCGGAAGAAGATAAGTACGGCGGATACACTCTTGACGACAGTGTGGAGTTTTTAAAACTTGCTTCTCCTTATATAGATCTTGTGCAGCTTAGGGCTTCTGACGCCGACGGAAATCATCCGACAAATTATGAGCCTTTAGAGGTGCCGACTTTGGAGCAGGCAGCCTATATTAAATCTCAAAATACCGGAGTTTTAATTACTACAGTAGGTGGATGGCATAATCCGGATACCTGCGAAAAAGCGCTTGCCGAAGGAAAACTTGATATGGTTTCAATGGCAAGAGCCTGGGTTTCAAATCCGGATTACGGTGAGATGATATATGAAGATAAAGCTGATGATATTGTTCCGTGTTTAAGATGCAATAAATGCCACGGAAGAGGTCCAAACGATCCTTATGTTTCGGTTTGTTCGGTAAATCCGAAAATCGGAATTGAGCACAGGCTTTCTACTCTTGTAAGAGAACCCGGTTCACCGAAAAAAGTTGCTGTAATTGGCGGAGGACCTGCCGGCATGAAGTGTGCTGTTGATTTATGCGACAGAGGGCATAAGGTAACGCTTTTTGAAATGGATTCTCATCTCGGAGGCGCAATCTATCATTCGGATTTTGTGGACTTTAAATGGACACTTAAAGAATTTAAGGACTTTATGATTTATCAGGTGGGAAAGAGAGATATTGAGGTAAGACTTAATACGAAGGCTCTTCCGGATGATATTAAAAAAGAAGGCTATGATATTGTAATATCTGCGATTGGAGCTGAGCCTTCAAGACCTCCTATTAAGGGGGCAGACGCTAAAAATGTTTGCTTTGGGGCTTATTCTATGATAAATCCGGATAAGCTTGGCAAAGAAGTTGTTGTTATAGGCGGAGGAGAAGTCGGAGTTGAGTGCGGTATGAATCTTGCCAAGAAAGGGCATAATGTAACCGTACTTGAGATGAGGGACACACTTGCGGCAGATTCCACAATCATGCATTTTAGATCAATGTTTAAAGAATACTGGGAATCAATCCCGAATTTTAAAGGTATATGCAGCGTCAGCGTAAAGGAAATCAGCAGTGACGGTGTTAAATACACCGATTCGGACGGAAAAGAATGCTTTATAAAGGCCGATTCTGTTGTCCTTTCAACCGGAATGAGAGCAAAGCAGACGGAAGCATTATCTTTCTACGGCACTGCAAAAAGATTCTATGCAATAGGAGATTGTACAAAAGCCGGCACGGTACAAAAGGCTATGAGGGACGCTTTTGCTGTTGCATCGCAAATATAATTAAAATTCATACTGATAATATTTATTTAAAGGTCAAAGACTCTTGTCTTTGGCCTTTAAAACAACAGTATTACTCTTGAACTTAACACTTTATTGTGATAAACTTAACAAGAATGCGGTCAGGTAGATGACCTATACTTTAATAATCAGGAGGCAAGCTTTATGGCTACACCATTTAATCACAGGGAAATTGAACAGAAATGGAGAAAAATCTGGGAAGAAAAGCCTGTAAACGTAGATGACGGTAAAAAAGAAAAATACTATTGTTTGGATATGTTTCCGTATCCTTCAGCAAACGGTCTTCATGTAGGTCATTGGAGAGGATATGTTATTTCTGACGTATGGAGTCGTTATAAGATGATGCACAATTACTATGTAATTCATCCGATGGGATGGGATGCATTCGGTCTTCCGGCAGAGAACTTTGCCATAAAAAATGGTGTTCATCCTGCTATTTCAACAGCTGCAAATGTTAAAAACATAAAGAGACAGATTAATGAGATTGCTGCGATTTATGATTGGGATATGGAAGTAAACACAACAGATCCCGAGTTTTATAAATGGACACAGTGGATCTTTGTTCAGATGTTTAAAAAAGGTCTTGCTTATGAAAAGAAGATGCCTATTAACTGGTGTCCTTCATGTAAGACAGGTCTTGCAAACGAAGAGGTTGTAAACGGAAAATGTGAGAGATGCGGCAGCGATGTTACAAAGAAAAATCTTCGTCAGTGGATGCTTAAAATTACAGCTTATGCAGAAGATTTGCTTGCAGATCTTGATACTCTTGACTGGCCTGAAAAGGTTAAAAAGATGCAGACAGACTGGATAGGAAAGAGCTATGGTGCAGAGGTTGACTTTAAGGTAGACGGAAGAAATGACGCTATTACGGTTTATACAACAAGACCCGATACTCTTCACGGCGCTACATTTATGGTACTTGCTCCTGAGCATGAGCTTGCAAAAGAGCTTGCTACAGATGAAAACAAAGATGCGGTTGAGAAATACATTTTTGACTCTTCAATGAAGTCAAATGTAGATCGTCAGCAGGCTAAGGATAAAACCGGTGTATTTACCGGAAGTTATGCAATCAATCCGATTAACGGAAAGAAGATTCCGATTTGGCTTTCGGATTATGTTCTTGCGGATTATGGTACAGGTGCGATTATGTGTGTACCTGCCCATGATGACAGAGACTTTGATTTTGCAAAGAAATTCGGACTTGATATTATTCCTGTTATTTCTGAAGACGGCAGCGTTCCAACAGAAATGACAGAGGCATATACAGGAGCCGGAAAGATGATTAATTCCGGTGACTGGGACGGAGAAGATTCTCTTAAGATGAAGGCTGAGGCTCCTCATATTGTAGAGGAAATGGGCGTCGGCAAAAAGACTGTAAATTACAAGCTTCGTGACTGGGTATTCTCAAGACAGAGATACTGGGGTGAGCCTATCCCGATTATTCATTGCCCGGAATGCGGATGTGTGCCTGTACCGGAAGATCAGCTTCCTGTACTTTTACCGGATGTAGAAAAATATGAGCCTACAGGAACAGGTGAATCTCCTCTTGCTGCAATTGACAGCTGGGTTAATACTACATGCCCTTGCTGCGGAAAGCCTGCTAAGAGAGAGACGAATACTATGCCGCAGTGGGCAGGATCTTCATGGTATTTTATTCGCTATGTGGACAGCAAGAATAAAAACGAGCTTGTATCTAAGGATAAGGCTGAGAAATATCTTCCTGTAGATATGTATATCGGTGGTGTTGAGCATGCCGTTCTTCATCTTCTTTATGCAAGATTCTACACTAAGTTCTTAAATGATATTGGAGTTGTAAACTTCAGAGAGCCGTTTAAAAAGCTCTTTAACCAGGGTATGATTTGCGGTAGAGATAAGGATACAGGTGCAGCTACAAAGATGAGTAAGTCGCTCGGAAACATTGTTTCTCCTGATGATATGGTTCGTGATTACGGTTGTGATGCATTAAGACTTTACGAACTCTTTATTGGACCTCCTGAACTTGACTCTATCTGGGATGACAGAGGAATTGACGGTGTATACAGATTCCTTGCTAAGTTCTATAATCTTGCGGCAAATACGATTGAAAATCCGGGTGAGGAGACAGAAGAGCTTGTTAAACTCAGAAACAGACTTGCTTACGATATTACAACAAGACTTGATAACTTTAGCTTAAATACTGTTATTTCCGGATTTATGGAGTATAACAACAAGCTTTCAGAACTTTCGAGAAAGGGCGGAGTCGATCTTAAGACAATTGAGACTTATGTACTTCTTTTGGCACCTTTCGCACCTCATGTTGCAGAAGAACTCTATCATATGCTCGGACATGATACATCGGTATTTAATGCCGAGTGGCCGGAGTATGATGAAGCATTCCTTACAGATGATACTATTGAAATTCCTGTACAGATTAACGGAAAGACAAAAGGTACTGTAAACATTAACAAAGATGCTTCAAAGGATGAGGCGATTGCAGCAGGTAAAGAGGCGATTGCAGATAAGCTTACCGGAAACATTATCAAAGAGATTTATGTACCTGGTAAGATTGTCAATATTGTAATGAAATAGGATTGAATTATTAGTGAAGGAACCGAATTATGAATAAAATACAGATGACCACTCCTCTTGTTGAAATGGACGGAGATGAAATGACCAGAGTGCTCTGGCAGATTATTAAAGACGAGCTTATTTGTCCTTTTGTAGACTTAAAGTCAGAGTATTACGATCTTGGACTTGTCTACAGAAACGAGACAAACGATCAGGTTACAAAAGATTCCGCTGAAGCGACTAAGAAATACGGAGTTGCCGTAAAGTGTGCAACTATAACACCAAACGCAGCGAGAATGGATGAATACGATCTTAAAGAAATGTGGAAGAGTCCTAACGGAACAATTCGTGCTATCTTAGACGGTACTGTTTTCCGTACACCTATTAAAGTAAAAGGTATTGAGCCATGTGTTAAAAACTGGAAGAAGCCTATTACAATTGCCCGTCACGCTTACGGAGATGTATATAAGAATGCTGAGATGAAAATTCCGGGAGCAGGTAAGGTAGAACTTGTATATACGGATGCAAACGGCAATGAAACAAGAGAGACGGTTCATGTGTTTGACGGTCCGGGTGTTGTTCAGGGTCAGCATAATATTAATAATTCAATTGAGAGCTTTGCAAGAAGTTGCTTTAACTATGCTCTTGATTTAAAACAGGATCTTTGGTTTGCGACTAAGGATACAATTTCAAAGAAATACGATCATACATTCAAAGATATTTTTGCAGATATCTTTGAAAAAGAGTATAAGGATAAATTCGAAAAGGCAGGAATCGAATATTTCTACACACTTATCGATGATGCCGTTGCCCGTGTTATGAAGGCTGAAGGCGGATTTATCTGGGCTTGCAAGAACTACGACGGTGATGTAATGAGTGATATGATTTCATCAGCCTGCGGTTCACTTGCAATGATGACTTCGGTACTTGTATCACCTGCCGGAATCTATGAATACGAGGCAGCTCACGGTACGGTTCAGAGACATTATTATAAACACCTTAAGGGTGAGGAGACATCTACAAACTCTGTTGCCACTATTTTTGCATGGAGCGGAGCTTTGAGAAAAAGAGGAGAGCTTGATAATATTCCTGCTCTTTGTGATTTTGCGGATAAGCTTGAAAAAGCTTGTATCGATACAATTGAAAGCGGAAAGATGACAAAGGATCTTGCGCTTATTACAGAGCTTAAAGACGTAACTGTTTTAAACAGTGAAAACTTTATAAAAGCTATCAGGGAAACTTTAGAGAAAATGCTTTAGAAAGAGGTGCTGTTAAGTTGGCTGAAAGACTTATATCAAATGCAGTAATTAAAAGAATGCCGAGATATTATAGATATCTCGGAGACCTTTTGGCAAACGATACGGAGAGAATTTCATCGAGTGAGCTTAGTAAGATTATGAATGTTACGGCTTCTCAGATAAGACAGGATCTTAATAATTTCGGTGGTTTCGGACAGCAGGGTTATGGCTATAATGTTAAGTATCTTTATGATGAAATAGGAAAAATACTCGGACTTGATAAGACACACAATATTATTATCATAGGTGCAGGTAACTTGGGACAGGCACTCACAAATTACGTCAGATTTGAAAAAAGAGGGTTTGTTGTTGTTGGACTTTTCGATGTCAATCCAAGACTATCGGGTATTTCCGTAAGAAACATTCAGATAAGAATGCTTGATGAACTTGAAGATTTCGTGGCCAATAATAAAGTGGATATTGCGGCATTTACGATGCCGAAAGAGAAAGCAAACGATATTGCGGACAGAGTTGTCAATTGCGGAATTAAGGCTATCTGGAATTTCGCCAATTTAGAGCTTGATTTACCGGAGGATGTAATCGTGGAAAACGTACACCTTTCGGATTCGCTTATGCAGCTTTCTTACAGGATTACAAAACAGAAAGAGTCGGAGTAATTATGTCATTATCGAATGAAATTATTGAAGAGTCTTTAAAAGGGAAAAATATTCCCATACTCATACTTGACCAGAAGTGGCACATGCTTTTCGGCAAAACCGGTAAGCCGGAGTCAATCTCTGTAATCGAAGAGGAACTTGGTGATCTCCTAAAAAGACAGGGTGCTTTAAACAACGAGATTAAAGATTTAAAGAAAGCCAAGACCAATATGATGCAGCAGATAGTTGACAACATGGAAGGTGAAGAAGCCGAAAAGTCCGATAAAAAGATGGACGAGAGTACAAGACTTATTGGTGAGATCAACGATAAAATACAGGCTAATGACGATGAACTTTTGGACATCCCTCATAAAATTAAAGAAGTAAACGATAAACTTATGATTGAAACAATGAGGGTGTGCTACGAAAGACTTCACACCCAGGCGGATTATGCTGAAAAGATTAATGCCTGGATAGAAAATGTTCGTATAGAACTTAAGAAAAACATAATAAGAAAACAGGAATATGAAACCAATAACAGGGTAATATATTCATATATGCATGATGTATTCGGACCTAAGGTTATTGATATATTTGATTACAACGACGAAGAAGAGCGGAAAGAAGAGTCTTCCGCCGAGTAAAATAAGAAAAGGGTAACCATCGGTTATCCTTTTTGTGATAAGGGGTGTTTATATGGAATACGTTCTTACTGCAGCTGAAATGAAAAAATGTGACGAGCGCATAATGACTGAGTTTAAGGTGCCGTCCTGTGTGCTTATGGAAAGAGCGGCTCTTGCCGTCTATGATGCTATTGATGATGAGGGACTTGATGCGTCAAAATCACTCATTGTTTGCGGAAGCGGAAACAACGGTGGAGACGGCTTTGCTCTTGCAAGAATGCTTTACCTTGACGGATATGAACCTGATGTCGTGCTTTTGGGAGACAAGGATAAGGCCTCTGAAGAATGCGCGCGTCAGATGGATATTTTTACCAGATACGGCGGTGTTATTCTGACGGAGATTCCGGAAGATGATTACACCCTGGTTGTGGATGCGATTTTCGGAGTAGGACTTTCAAGGGATATCGGCGGAAAATATTATGACGCGATTGGGCGACTTAACAACATGGATGCGGATAAGCTTGCGGTGGACATTCCGTCCGGAATATCGGCCGATAACGGAAGTGTGATGGGAATTGCTTTTTGCGCGGATGTTACGGTTACAATGGCTTTTGCAAAATACGGTCAGCTCCTTTACCCCGGAAGAGAATATGTGGGTGAGCTTATTGTGGCAGACATCGGAATTGATGAAAACGGCTTTGATGAGGATATGCAGCCCGGAAGATATTTGGACGATAATGATATCTATAGCCTTATGCCGAAAAAGACGGACAGCTCAAACAAAGGCACATACGGAAAGGTGCTTTCGGTTACGGGCAGCATAAATATGGCGGGAGCTTCCTATCTTTCGGCAAAGGCTTCGTATACCACGGGGTGCGGCCTTGTATATATTTACACTCCTGAGGAAAACAGAGTTATAATGCAGACTCTGATTCCGGAAGCTGTGCTTTGCACTTATAATGAGCATATGGGGCCGGAAGATAATTTAAAAGACTGCCTCGAAAAATCATCTGTATGCGTGCTCGGCTGCGGGCTTGGTACGGATTCAAAGAGCCGCGAAATCGTAAGTTATATTTTGGAAAACTACGATAAACCGCTGGTTATAGATGCCGATGCTTTAAACATAATCGCAAAATCAGATGAGTTAAAGGCGGCTCTCGAGAAATATTCTCACCCGGCATATATTACCCCTCATATGGGAGAAGCAAAAAGGCTGCTAAAAACAGAGATTGACGAGATCAAAAAAGATCCGGTTAAATATGCAAAAGAGCTTGCGGATACCTATAAATGCGTATGTATACTTAAGGATGCGGCGACTGTTATCGCCGATAAAAAAGGCAGAGTCTATGTAAATACATCGGGTAACGGTGGAATGTCTAAGGGAGGCTCGGGAGATGTTCTTTCGGGCATTTTGGGAGGTGTTTTATCGTGCGGAGCAAAAGGGCCTCTTGCCGGAGCTTTGGCTGTATACCTTCACGGAGCCGCAGGAGATGAAGCGGCAGAAGAAGCAGGAAGATACGGTATGCTTGCAGAAGACATTATAGAAGGATTAAAAAACGTACTTAAGGAGATTGACGAAAATGTATAAATACACAAGAGCCGAGGCTGTAATTAACCTTGACGCCATCAAAAACAATATGGAAGAGATGAAGGCTCTTATAAATAAAGAGACAAAGATTGCTGCGGTAATAAAAGCCGACGGATACGGACACGGAGCAATCGAGATTGCAAATGAAATTGAGGGACTTGACTATCTCTACGGATTTGCGACAGCTACTTTTGACGAGGCTTTATCGCTCAGAAATCAGGGAATAAAAAAGCCTGTATTTATTTTGGGACATGTGTTTAAAGAGCATTATACAGATGCGGTAAAAAATGAGATTGCTTTGCCGGTATTTTCTCTTGAAACAGCTAAGGACATATCCGATGCGGCTAAAGAATGCGTTAAAGAGGCGCATATTCACATTGTTATAGATACAGGGATGAGCAGAATCGGATACAGGGTTACGGATGATGCCGCAGATGAGATTGAAAAGATTTCGCATCTTCCCGGAATTGTTATAGACGGAGCATTTACCCATTTTTATATGTCTGACGCCTATGATAAAACATCCGCTCATAAGCAGTATGAAAAATACATGGAAATGATGTTTAAACTCGGTCAAAGAGGCGTGGATATTCCAATTAAGCATGTTTCAAACTCGGCTGCGATTGTAGATATGCCTGAGGTAAATCTTGATATGGTAAGAGCCGGAATAACTCTTTACGGACTTTGGCCTTCGGATGAGGTGGATAAGACCAGAATATATTTAGAGCCTGTGATGAGCCTTTATGCAAGAGTTACACATGTAAAGACGATTCATAAAGGAGACGTTATAAGCTACGGCGGAACTTATGAAGCCAAGGAGGACAGAAGAATAGCCACAATCGGATTTGGCTATGCCGACGGATATCCGAGAGGACTTTCAAACAAGGGCTGGGTTATTATAAACGGTAAAAAGGCTCCTATAAGAGGAAGAGTTTGTATGGATCAGTTCATGGTAGACGTAACGGATATTGACGATGTTGAGGTCGGAACAGAGGTTACTCTTATCGGAAGAGACAGGGACGAATGCATTACAATGGAGCTTTTGGGCGAGCTTTCGGGCAGGTTTAATTACGAGCTTGCCTGCGACATCACAAAAAGGGTGCCGAGAGTTTTTGTTAAAGATGATAAAATGGTTTCGAGCCGAGATTATTTTTAGTTGTTGAAAAGGGATTTTAAAAGCAGGGGAAATTTATGTATGATATTAGGCTTAAACAAATAGAGTGTTTTCTCGAAGTGGCGGAAACTTTGAATATTTCAAAGACGGCCGGTAAACTCTATATTTCTCAGCCGCTTGCCAGCAAGTGGATTAAGAGCCTCGAGGAAGAGCTTGGCTGTAGGCTTTTTGAACGTACAAAGACAGGGCTTGTACTTACGGAAGAAGGCCGGGTTTTAAAGGATAAGTGGGGACATATTTATAACGAACTTTTAAGAAGTATAGAGGATATGCATTCGGCCGGTAAGACCGCAAAAGGTGTTATAAAGATAGGCTGTATTGAGGATTTTGACCTTGGAAAAAATGTGAAAGATATTATAGACGGCTTTAAAAAGGCAAATCCCGAGGTTGAGATTGAGCTGCCGGTTTACGGGCCTAAAGATTTGATGGAGCAGCTTATGAAGGGACAGGTGGATGTGGCTTTCCATACGACGGTTGATTTAAACGAAAACTGCGGAGTAAAAATGATGGATATTGCCGAGCTTTCTTCATGTATTGCGATGAGCAAGGACCACAGACTTGCAAAGCACAAGAAGATAGAGATTAAGGATTTAAAAGACGAGGTCTTTTATGAGCTTGCTTTAAGGGAGAGTCCGAGAAGTTTTGTAAAAATCAGAAAAATGTGCGAAAAAGCCGGGTTTGAACCTCGGGAAATAAAAGAATTTCATAATATTTCCTCGCTCGGAATGGCGCTTAGATATCAGGGAGTTGCGGTGACTTTAAGAGAAAGCATGGCTTCTTTTAAGTCGGATTTAAAGCTCTACGATATAAAAGATACGAAATATAATGAGAGGCTTGTGCTTATTTATCCGAAGAAAAATTATTCCAAGCTGGCCGAGAGGTTCTCATCTTTTGTAAAGGAATTTACGGCATAACAAAATAGAATATCATAGTGTTTTCAAAAGACGGCGTATTAAAAATCGCCGTCTTTTTGCGGTTTTGGGAGGGTATAAAATTTTGGAATACCGCATAAAATGTTTTAATTAGACAAGATAAAACAACGGAAATATAATGAGTGCATAGTATAAAGTTTCTTGAGAAAAGAAAGAGAGGTATTTTTAATGGCAAAAAGAGATTATAGTAAGCAGATGGCTCCATATGTAGAACTTCCTAAGTTCGAAGAGTACAAGGAGTGGTTTAAGAATTATGCGGAACTTAAGAGAGAAGACGGCATTCTTCAGGTCGGAATAAAAACCTGCGATCATAAAGCATACTGGTCGGGCGGAATGCACCGTGCTATGTCACAGCTTTCGAGAATTATTTCCTTAGATCACGAGAATGAAGTAATCATCTGGACATCTGCAACAGAAGACTGGATTCAGGATCAGGATCCGAACGGATGGGACAGATATGCTGATGAGAGATTTGATCACCAGTTCTATGATGATGTAAATCTTATTAAGAATATGGTATTCGATCTTGACGTTCCTACAATCGGAGCTATGCCGGGTCCGGGATTCCATTGGGATTCTGTTTTCCTTTGCGATATCACAATCATGTCAGAGGATGCTTATCTTGACGATCCGCATCTTACAAGCGGTATGGTACCGGGAGACGGAATGGGACTTCTTCTTCAGAACCTTATCGGTATTAAGAGAGCAAACTATCTTCTTGCTACAGGTTGCCAGGTCTCTGCTCAGACAGCTTATGAGTGGGGCGCTGTTTCTGAAGTTGCTCCTAAAGATCAGGTGCTTACAAGAGCATGGGAAATCGCTAAGATTCTTAAGTCGGCTCCATATCACGCTCGTTGCGTAACAAGTGCACTTATGAAGAGACCTCTTCAGAGAGCGCTTATGAACGACCTTAGAGTTAACACATTATCAGAGGCATATTCTACACAGATTTCTCTTAACTACGGTTCATACGGTGATAATGACGAAGGTCAGGTTGATGAGAGATTCTCAGGAATCTGGTGGAGATGGAGATGTGCTCCTGAGTCAAATGACGAACTTCAGAATCCTCGTACATATGAAGGCAAAGTCAATGACAGAAAGACAGCTGTTAAGTGGTTTGAAGAGTATCATCCTGAAGAGTTTAAAGAGCTCATGAAAGATCTCGAGGGAGACCACGACTATAAATAGTAACTACATATACATATTTTGTTGAATTTTAAAATCTATCCTTTCAAAAGTAACCATAAAATGCCCCGGGACTGCCATTAGCCCGGGGCGCTTGCTATTGTATAATTTTTCTTGAATATTTAGCTGTATAGTGGTATAGTTCTTTTCGGATGGACGGTATCCTAACAGAACCGTACCCCGGATATTTAAGTCAAAGTAATAAAATATCACTTCCTTTTTAAGGAGGCGATGAAATGAAAATAGGATTTATCGGCGCAGGAAAAGTCGGCTTTTCCCTGGGCAGATACCTTAAAGAAAATGAGTATACCCTTAGCGGATACTACAGTAAAAGCCCGGCATCGGCTGAAGATGCAGCAAAGTTTTGCGAAACAAATAGTTTTGACACGATGAAACAGTTAGTTGAAGTGAGTGATGTTTTGTTTCTGACCGTACCTGACGGTGAGATTGCGTCGGTATGGGAAAGACTTAAAGAGATTGATATTTGTAATAAAATAATCTGTCATACAAGCGGAGCACTCAGCTCCGAAGTATTCTCGGGTATGAAAGACCGCAGCGTTTTCGGTTTTTCGGTTCATCCCATCCTTGCGATTTCGGATAAATATGAATCGTATAAGGATTTAAAATCAGCGTTTTTTACAATTGAAGGTTCGAAGGAAAAACTTGCGGAAGTGGCAGGCGTTTTTAAGCATTGCCAAAATAAAGTCGCGCTTATTGACGCAAATAGCAAGATAAAATATCATGCTGCCTGCTCCATAGTCAGCAATTTTGCCGTTATGCTTGCGGATGTGGCAAAGGATATGTTGCTTGAGAGCGGATTTTCCGAAGAAAATGTATTTGAAGCGATCGGACCTCTTATTGTAGGCAATGCGGAAAATATTGTAAAAAAAGGCACAAAAGAAGCACTTACAGGCCCTATTGAAAGAGGGGATGTTCAAACAGTGCTTAAACATATTAGCGTGCTAAAAGAGGATGATAAAAGGCTTTATAAAGAGATGGCAAAAAGAACGCTCGTCCTTGCCGAAAATAAACATCCCGAAAGAAACTACGAAAATATGGCGGAGGTTTTAAAATGAAAAACACTGTACTTACTTTGAAGAAACAAAAAGAAGAAGGAAATAAGATTACAATGCTTACGGCATATGATTATTCTGTTGCCAAGCTTATAGACGGAGCCGGAATTGAGACTATTTTGGTCGGAGATTCTCTCGGAATGACAATGCTCGGATATGAAGATACTCTTCCGGTAACAATGGAAGATATGATTCACCATACGGCCTGTGTAAGCAGAGGAGCTAAAGAGGCGTTTGTCATCGCCGATATGCCGTTTTTATCATATCAGACATCTGTATATGACGCCGTGCTTAATGCCGGAAGACTTATTAAAGAAGGACATGCTCAGGCAGTAAAGCTTGAGGGCGGAGCAAGCGTGTGTGAGCAAATTAAGGCAATAACGGATGCCCAGATTCCGGTATGTGCTCATCTTGGGCTTACGCCTCAGTCTACGAATGCTTTCGGCGGCTTTAAGGTACAGGGAAAGAGCGCAGAAAGAGCAAAGCAGATAGTTGAAGACGCCTTTAAGGTGCAGGAGGCAGGAGCTTTTATGGTAGTGCTTGAGTGTATTCCGGAAAAACTTGCGACTCTTATTACCGAGCTTTTGGACATCCCTACAATAGGTATTGGAGCAGGAGCCGGCTGCGACGGACAGGTTTTGGTATATCACGATATGCTTGGCATGTTTACCGATTTTAAGCCTAAGTTTGTTAAGCATTTCGGAAATATAGGCGAGGCCATGACAAAAGCATTTACCGATTACAAAGATGAGGTAAAATCTGCAAGTTATCCGGCCAAAGAGCATACATTTAAGATTGATGATGACATTATGGAAGAATTATATAAGGAGTATAAATAATATGAGTTTAACAATAGCAAAGACACCGGGTGAGGTAAAGGCAGTAATAAGAGAGTGGAAAAAAGAGGGACTTAGCATAGGACTTGTGCCTACAATGGGGTATCTTCATGAGGGACACGGTTCTCTTATAAAAAAAGCAGTAAGTGAAAACGATAGGGTAATGGTAAGCGTTTTTGTAAATCCGATTCAGTTCGGCCCTAACGAAGATTTAGAGTCTTATCCGAGAGATTTTGAGGCTGATGTAAAGCTTATTGAAAGTCTTGGCGCAGATCTTGTATTTCATCCGGAGCCTTCCGATATGTATGAGAAAGATTTTTCTACAACAATAAGCGTAAGCGGCGTATCGGAAAATTTATGCGGAGCAAGAAGACCGGGACATTTTAACGGTGTCTGCACTGTAGTTACAAAGCTCTTTAATTTATCGGAGGCTGACAGAGCATATTTCGGACAAAAGGATGCTCAGCAGCTTGCCGTCGTAAAAAGAATGGTCAGAGACTTAAACGCAAATATTGAGATTGTAGGTTGTCCGATAATAAGAGAAGAGGACGGACTTGCAAAAAGCTCGAGAAATACTTATTTAAGCGCCGATGAAAGAAAGGCCGCAGTTGTACTTTCAAAGGCTCTTAAGGCCGGTAAAGAAATGATTGAATCGGGCGAAAAGGACGCATCTAAGGTAAAAGCTAAGATTAGCTCAGTAATAGATGCTGAGCCTTTGGCTAAAACAGACTATGTGGAAATTTGTGACTGGAATTTAATAGAGCCTGTTGATATAATAAATAATAGTGTTTTAGTTGCTATTGCGGTTTATATCGGCAAAACAAGACTTATTGATAATTTCATCATTGAAAAATAACCGATATAATTAGGAGGCAATATGCAGGTAACAATGTTAAAAGGAAAAATTCACAGAGCCGTTGTAAAACAGGCGGCACTTGATTATGTAGGTTCTATTACCGTAGATCCGCTTCTTCTCGAAGCTGCAGATATCTTTGAATACGAGAAGGTAAGCATAGTGGATGTGGAAAACGGAAACAGATTCGAGACCTATACCATAGAAGGCGAAAGAGGCTCGGGACAGATTTGCCTTAACGGAGCTGCAGCCAGACAGGTGCAGGTGGGTGACCATATCATAATTATGTGTTATTGTGAAATGGACAGAGATGAGGCAAAAGCTCATAAGCCTCATGTGGTGTTTGTGGACGGAGAAAACAATATTGTTTCTACGGCCAGATATGAAAAACACGGAGAAATAAAGAATTTTTAGAGGATGAAAAATGCTTAAAGGAAAGACGGTTGTTTTGGGAGTAAGCGGCTCTATTGCCGCATATAAGATTGCAAATCTTGCTTCGGCGTTAGTAAAGCTAAATGCGGATGTTCATGTTATAATGACGAAGAATGCCACCAATTTCATTAATCCTATTACATTTGAGACGCTTACAAAAAACAAATGTCTCGTGGATACTTTTGACAGGAATTTTGAATTTAAGGTAGAACACGTATCGCTTGCGCAGAAGGCGGACTGCATGATGATTGCTCCGGCAACGGCAAACGTTATCGCAAAATTAAGATGCGGAATTGCCGACGATATGCTTACCACAACAGCCCTTGCCTGTGATGCGCCTATAATAGTTTCACCGGCAATGAATACTCATATGTATGAGAAAAAGGTAACTCGGGACAATATTTCGGCTCTTAAAGAATACGGTTTTGAAATTATTGAGCCGGCAAACGGGTATCTTGCTTGCGGCGATGTAGGTGCCGGGAAAATGCCGGAGCCTGAGGTTTTGCTCGAGTATATTTTAAAAGCAATTCTCAGAGAAAAAGATCTTGAGGGCAAAAAGGTACTCATAAGTGCCGGACCTACAAGAGAAGCCATAGATCCGGTCAGATTTATCAGCAATCATTCTACCGGAAAAATGGGATATGCCCTTGCCAAAGAGGCGTCGTACAGAGGTGCGAAAGTCGTTTTGGTTTCGGGACCTGTTGATTTGGACCCGCCGCTTTTTGCAGAGACTGTAAATGTTACGAGTGCCAAAGAGATGTATGATGAGATTCATAAGCATTTTTCCGATACCGATATAGTAATAAAAGCTGCGGCTGTGGCTGACTACAGACCTAAGAGTGTGGCCGAAAACAAGATCAAAAAATCTGCCGAAGAGTCTGCGATTGAGCTTGAAAGAACCGACGATATAATAGCTTCTCTCGGAAAGATAAAAAGGGACAATCAGTTTGTTTGCGGATTTTCCATGGAGACAGAAAACATGCTTGAAAATTCGAGGGCTAAACTTAAAAAGAAAAATATCGATATGATAGTTGCAAATAATTTAAGGACAAAAGGAGCGGGATTCGGGACATCGACAAACGTTGTAACCATAATAAAAGAAGGCTCGGAAAAAGAGCTTCCGCTCATGTCCAAAGATGAGGTTTCACACGAGATTTTTAACGAGATTATAAAGGAAATGAAATAGTTTAAGGGGTTAACAAAAGAGGAGGATTAATGGAAGACGAGAGGAAGATAGCGGTTCTTATTGATGCCGAAAATGTATCGAAAAAGTATATTACCAACATTCTTGAGGAAGTATCAAACTACGGCGAAGCTACGTATAAGAGGATTTACGGCGACTGGACCAAAGGAAACGGATGGAAGGACATTCTGCTTGAAAATTCACTGATTCCGATTCAGCAGTACAGCTACACTCAAGGCAAAAACGCAACCGATTCGGCTATGATTATTGATGCAATGGACATACTTTATTCGGGGAATGTATCGGGCTTTTGCATCGTATCATCTGACAGCGATTTTACGAGGCTTGCCGCAAGACTCAGAGAGTCCGGCAGCTATGTAATAGGCATGGGTGAAAAGAAGACTCCGAATGCGTTTAGAAAGGCCTGCAATGTATTTAAAATCCTAGAATATATTTCCGGCGAAAAAGAGCAGTCCTACGAGGTTGATGAAAAGGGCGGCGTTACACCTGCTGCACTTATCAGAGATTCTGTTTATAAGATTCTTATGGAGAATGCCAATAAAGGCAAGGAGACCCAGATAGGCGAAATAGGTTCAAAGCTTAACATGCTTTATCCTGATTTTGACATCAGAAACTACGGCTTTTCAAAGCTTTCAACCTTCCTTGCCAAAACCTGTAAGGATGTTGCGCTTACAAATAAAATGGGACAGATGGTTTTAAGTATAAATGAGCATGTCGACGATATAGAAAAAACCATTGTTCAGATTATTATAGATAACGGCGGAGAGATAGATAACTTAAGCGTGCTTAACAAAGAGCTCACAAACGAATATCCGGGATTTAACGTAAGAAACTACGGATATGCAAAATTCAGCAGCTTTGTAAAAAGTCTTCCTTCGGTGAAGGTGCATGAAAATTCTGTAAAGCTCAGGTAAAATTTTTAAAAAATTTCATTGACATTGTAAATATCGTTGCTAAACTTTAAAGTAGGATGAAAAATTCATCCTGCTTTTCTTTTGGGGAAAATCTAAATAAAAGGGTACTATTGGAGGGTAAATTTATGAAGTACAAGCATCTGCTGACGCCATTAAAGGTCGGCAACAAAATTATCAAAAACAGAATGTCTTATCCTAATGCATCACCGCATTTTTTGCAAGGACCGGAGGATTATCCGGCTGAAGGATACAGAGCATTCGTTTCAAATCTCGCAAGAAACGGGGCGGCAATAATAGATCTTGCCGAATGGGACAATCCCGATCAGAGAAAAGGTCCTATGGATATGGACATGACTCATATGCAGTCTTTCGATATGACTAATCCCGCAGTTCACAATTATCAGGCACAGCTTGCCGAAGAAGTACATTTTTTTGATTCAAAGGTATTTGTGTCAATGCAGGAGAAAATGCCGGCAGGTTATTCCATGGACGGGGGACGTTTTCCTATGGGACCTAACGGAAAGCCAACAGAAATTCTTCCTACGGAAAGAGTTAAAGAGGCGGTTGACTTATGTGTTGAGGCCTGCAGAACCTATAAGCTTTTAGGATTTGACGGACTTACCGTAAGAGTGGACAATGAGCTTATCAAAAAGCCGAATCCGAGAACCGATATGTACAGCGGTGACTCTATCGAAAACAGAACAAGGTTTACTCATGAGTGGTTTGCGGCAGTTAAAAAAGCTTTCGGCGGTGATTTCCTTATTAAGGCGGTTATTGCCTGGGAGCAGCCTGACGGATACGGCCCGTTTACAAGACCGGGCGGTGGTTATACAGAAAAAGAGGCAGAAGAGTTTATAGAGCTTTTCGATGATGTTGTTGATATTCTTGAAATCAGAGAAAGCGATGTCTGTAAGTCACATCCTACAGGTTATACAATGAAAGAGGATGTACATCCTGCCGTTGATTTTGCTGCAAAAATGAAAGCCAAAGGCGTCAAAATGCTCATGGCTCCTATAGGCGGATTCCAAAGTCCGGATGAGATGGAGAAAATTCTTGCCGAAGGCAAGTGCGATATGTTCGTTCTTGCAAGAGGATTTATGGCGGATTATGATCTCGGCGACAAGATTAAAAAAGGTCTGGGTGAAGATGTTGTTCCTTGTATTAAATGCAATAAATGTCACGGCACGATTTTGCCTGAGCATGAGCCGTGGATAAGTGTTTGCTCCGTTAATCCTCTTATGGGCAAATCCGGAAAAATCCACAGAATGACAGCCAATCTTACACATGAGCCTAAAAAAGTTGCAGTAATAGGAGGCGGACCTACAGGTATGAGAGCGGCTCTTTATGCTGCGGGGCTCGGACATGATGTAACCATATTCGAGAAAACGGATTCACTCGGCGGTCAGCTTTTCCACAGTGATTATTTTTCATTTAAGTGGCCTGTTAAAAACTACAAAAACTGGCTTATAAGAGAAGTGCAGAAAAACGATAAGATTAAAATATTACTTAATACCGAGCCTTCTCCTTCGGATATAGAAAAGGGAGGCTTTGAGGCAGTACTTGCCGCAACGGGAGCAAAGGCTTCTCTTCCTAAGAGTATAGAAGGTATTGCTGATGAAAACGGAAATGCAAAAGAAGGCGTTTATACCTGCCTTGACGCAATTCCGAAAGAAAAAGAACTCGGTAAAGACATTGTTATTTGCGGAGGATCTGAGGTTGGTATGGAAACAGCCATGTTCCTTTGCGAAAACGGACATAATGTAACCGTACTTACAAGACAAAACGAGCTCGGCCATAACTGCTCAAAGCTTCATTACATTACTATGGCATGGATTAAGATTACAGACGACGGAAGAGCTGTAGAGTCCCCGGCCTGGGAAAAATACGAAAACTTAAAAGGCATTGTATCGGTTACCACAAAAAAGGTTGACGGAAATACGGTTTACTACGAAGATGCCGACGGAAATGAACATAAAATTACCGCAGACAATGTTCTTATCTGCGGTGGTATGAAGCCTCTTACGGATGAAGCTTTAAGCTACGCCGCAAGTACACCTGAATTTTATGCAATAGGTGACTGCAACGGAGCGGGTAATCTTCAGATTTGTAATGAGCATGCATATTCAAGAGCAATGCTTATTTAAGCCTCGGAGCTATTTGAAATAAACTCTTTTACGGCCGGAGTAAGAGATGCTCCGCGTCTGTAAGCAAAACCTACAGGACGTGAAGGAATTTTGATTGGAGCGGGCACTTCGATAAGAGTGCCTGCTTTAATTTCATCAAGTACGAAATCCTTAATTACGCAGCTTATGCCGAGTCCGATTTTGGCAAATTCAATAAGAAGGTCAAGTGAAGATACTTCGATGCTGTCTGAGGTATCAATGCAGTCCAAAAGATTGGTTTCTACATATTTTCTTGTCATGTTCTGTTTGTTTAAGAGCATGAGAGTGCCTTCGCTCAAGTAATTTTCGGGTTTAATATTTCTGAGGCTTAAGTTCTCAAGGTAAGACCTTGATGCGACGAAGGTGTCGGTTATCTCGCCGACAGGATTAAAGGTTATGTCTTTAATCTGTCTTATCATGCTGACAAAGCCCATATCAATCTGACCGGAACTTATAAGGTCTAAAGTCTCGCTTGAAGACTGGCAGGAAATGGATATCTTGATATGGGGATTGTTTTTGATAAACCTGTTTAAGTAAGGGAGCAGCATGAATTTACAAAGGGTTGTACTTACTCCTAGTTTGATATGGCCGACGCCAAGCTCTAAGTTGCGACGCAGTTCGTCTTCGCCGTGGTCTAAAATGGTGAAAGCTTCTTCGACGTGATTAAAAAGGATTGCTCCTTCGTCTGTAAGAGTTACACCTTTTGAGCTTCTGTTAAAGAGCTTAACTTCAAGCGATTCTTCGAGCTTTCTTATGGATTTGCTAATCGCGGGCTGGCTTATATAGAGCTCTTTGGCCGCTTTTGAGATGTTTTCGTATTTGGCTACGGTATAAAATATTCTGTAAGATGATAAATTCTGTGTCATAATTATAACTCCTTGTTATGGATGACATTATTATTATATATTTGTATTATACTATGCAATAAAGTATAATGGCAATGGTTTATAGGAGGAAACAAAAATGGGAAAAATTTTCAGATTTGATTCCGATGTGGATACGGATCAGATTATAGCTTCACAGTATCTTTTATATCCGACGATTGAGGAAATGAAGGCTTATACTTTTGAATCTTTGGACAGAGATTTCGCAAAAAACGTTAAGCCGGGTGACTATGTTGTCGCATGTGAGAATTTCGGCTGCGGATCTTCGAGAGAGCAGGCTCCGTCGGTATTAAAGGCTTTAGGTGTCAAGGCTGTAATTGCAAAGTCTTTTGCCAGAATTTTTTATAGAAACGCAATAAATATCGGGCTTCCGGTTATAGTTTGCAAAGATCTTTATGATGAAGTAAAGACAGGCGATGAGATGGAACTTGATATGACGGAAGGTGTTGCCAAAGCCAACGGAACAGACTATGAGTGTACAAAGCTTCCGGAATATATGCAGGGAATACTTGATAAGGGCGGTCTTCTCGCTTCACTCGAATAAATGTGATTTGCCTTAAAATAAAACGGAAATTGGAGATTATTTATGGGAATGACAATAGCTGAAAAAATAATTGCCGCTGCTGCGGGAAAAGAAGAAGTAAGAGCGGGAGATATTCATACCGTAACACTCGACAGACTTATGAGTAATGACGGCACAACCCATCTTACAATAGATATGTACAATAACCTTAAGAATCCAAGGATTGCCGATAAGGATAAGCTCGTATGGATAATAGATCATAACGTGCCTTGCGACAGCCCGAAAACTGCAGGTTCACACAAGAAAATGCGTGACTTTGCCAAAGCCAACGGTATCGCTTTTTATGAAGGCGAAGGTGTCTGTCACCAGGTTATGATGGAAAAATACGTCCGTCCGGGTGAGCTTATTTTCGGTGCCGATTCGCATACCTGCGCTTACGGTGCTTTGGGTGCTTTCGGTACGGGAGTGGGATGCACGGATTATCTTTACGGAATGGTTACCGGAACTTCATGGGTACTTGTGCCTGAGACTCTTCATTTTTACCTTACAGGAGAGCTTAAAGAAGGAGTTTATGCAAGAGACCTTATTCTTACCATTATCGGTAGAATCGGAGCAAACGGAGCAAATTACAAGGCAATGCAGTTTGACGGGCCGGGACTTAAGAGCCTTACTATGAGTGACAGAATCGCAATCTGTAATCTTTGTGTAGAGGCAGGAGCAAAGACGGCACTTATGGATGTTGATGAGATTGCTCTTGATTATCTTAAAGAACACGGAAGAGAGCCTAAGGCAGTATATACCGCAGATGAAGACGCTGTTTATGCGGATGAATATGAGATTGATTTAAGTATTATTACTCCTGTTGTGGCAAAGCCTCATTTTGTGGATAATATTGCATCCGTCAGAGAATGTGAAGGAATAAAGATTGACGAGGCATTCCTTGGCTCATGTAACAACGGAAGAATAGAAGATTTAAGAGCCGGTGCCGAGATTATCAAAGGCAAAAAGGTTCATCCTCTTGTAAGATTCCTTGTTGTACCTGCCAGCCAGGAGGTGTACAGACAGGCACTTAAAGAAGGCATTATTTCAACATTTATGGAAGCCGGTGCAATTGTTATGAATCCTAACTGCAGCGTTTGCTGGGGAAGCTGTCAGGGTGTTATAGGTGAAGGCGAAACCTTGATTAGCACAGGAACCAGAAACTTTAAGGGCAGAGCCGGACACGCAGATTCTTTTGTATATCTTGCGTCAAGCGCAACGGTAACGGCTTCGGCAATTAAAGGTGAAATAACTTCAGCGGATAAGATATAAGAGGTGGCTATGGAAACATTTAAAGGAAAGGTTTGGGTGCTCGGAGACGATATAGATACGGATATTATTATTCCTACCGATTATCTTGCACTCGAGACTGTTGATGATATGAAAAAATACGCTTTTTCTCCACTCAGAGAAGAGCTTGCCGGACTTATTAAGCCCGGAGACATAATAGTCGGCGGAAAGAATTTCGGCTGCGGCTCATCGAGAGAGCAGGCGCCTGAAATTATAAAAGCCCTCGGCGTAAGATGTGTAATCGCCAAGTCTTTTGCCAGAATTTTCTTTAGAAATTCGATTAACAACGGACTTTTGCTCATTGAAAATTCCGATGTTCAAGGAGTGGTAAAAGAGGGCGATGAGATAGAAGTTAATGTTGGAGAAAGCATTGTCTGCGGGAAAATGAGCTATGAGATAAACTCACTTCCGGATAATCTTTTGGAAATCTTAAATGCGGGAGGCCTTGTGGCAGCCATGCGTAAAAAGAACGGAAAAGAGGTTTAGACTATGGGAAAAACATTAATAGAAAAAATTATCGGAAGAAATACAGGCAAGGATGTTTGTCCGGGACAGATAGTTACGGTAAATGTAAGTAGAGTAATGATTCATGATATCTTTATTCCTTTCGTTGCCGAAAAATTCGAAGAAATGGGATTTGAGAAAATCTGGGATCCGGACAAGGCAGTGCTTATCTATGACCATCTTGTACCGGCAAGCCAGATTGATGATACAAGACATTTTAAAGTGGGTAATGAATTCGTTGCCAAATACGGCATGAAAAACATCCATCGTTCGGACGGAATCTGTCATCAGCTTATGACAGAGGCAGGATATGTTAAACCGGGAGACATTGTTTTCGGTACTGATTCTCATACTACAACCTACGGCTGTGTAGGTGCATTTTCTTCCGGAATCGGTTATACGGAAATGGCCGGAATCTTAGGAACGGGAGAGCTTTGGGTTAAAGTGCCTGAGACAATTAAGGTAACGGTTAGCGGAAAACTTCCCGAGAACGTAACATCTAAAGATATAATCTTAAAGCTCATCGGAGATATAGGAGCTGACGGAGCTACATATATGGCTCTTGAGTTCCATGGAGACACCATTGAAAATATGTCTGTGGCAAGCAGAATGACAATGTCCAATATGGCTATAGAAGGCGGAGCAAAGTGTGCGCTTTTTGCTCCTGATGAAAAGACCTGTGCGTACTGCGAGATTCCTTACAGCGACGATGTAAAGAGCTTAAGAGCAGATTCTGATGCAAAATATGTAAGAGAAATCACTTATAAGGCCGAAGATTTTGTACCTGTAATGGCTTGTCCTTCTCAGGTAGATAAGATTCGCCCGGTAAGTGAGCTTAAAGGTACAGAAATAGATCAGGTATTTATCGGTTCATGTACGAACGGCAGACTTGAGGATCTTATGGCAGCGGCCGACATTCTCAAAGGAAAGAAGGTAGCTCCTTTTGTAAAACTCATTGTTACACCTGCGAGCAGAAAGATATTTAATCAGGCTGTTGAAAACGGAACGATTGAAATTTTGTCTGAAGCAGGAGCAATAATAACCCATCCGGGCTGCGGACTTTGCTGCGGAAGAGCCGGCGGAATCCTTACGGACGGAGAGAGGGTTGTAGCTACCAATAACAGAAATTTCCTCGGAAGAATGGGAACTTCAAAGGTTGAGATTTACCTTGCATCACCTAAGACTGCTGCGGCTTGTGCTCTTGAAGGAAAAATTGTCAGTGCTTAATTTTAAGCACTGACTGACAAAAAATGTCATTTGGGTATTGATTTATTTTAAACTATGTTATATAGTTATCAATGTGTAAAAACAGATATACTCTGGAGAGTCTTGGAACTGTTAGTTCAAGCGCCGAAGGTGTAATCCCTTTGAGAAACAAAGGGCCTATCTCTCAGGCAAAAGGACAGAGACATATGTCTACTCTGGAGGGCTGATTATCAGCTCTCTTTTTTGTGGGAAAAAAAGGAGAGCGTCAGATTATAAAACCTAGGAGGAAGAGAAAAAATGTTTGACACAATTCTTACAAGTATCGATGACTTTGTGTGGGGTCCGGTACTTATTATCTTAATCCTTGCCACAGGTATTTATCTTACGGCAAGAGTCGGATTCTTACAGATTCGCCATTTAGGCAAAGCTCTTAAATTCATGGTGAAAAATGAAGATGACGGTAAGGGAGAGGTTACCTCTTTCGGAGCTTTATGTACAGCGCTTTCAGCTACTATCGGTACAGGTAATATCGTAGGTGTTGCCACAGCTATCGTAGCCGGAGGACCGGGAGCTCTTTTCTGGATGGAGGTTGCAGCTCTTTTCGGTATGGCAACAAAGTATTCGGAAGGACTTCTCGCTGTTAAATATCGTACTATAGACGAAGACGGCCATGTTCTTGGCGGACCGTTCTACTATATTGAAAACGGTATGGGCAAAAAATGGAGTTGGCTCGGTAAGATATTTGCATTTTTCGGAATGTGCGTAGGTCTTATGGGTATCGGTACATTTACTCAGGTAAACGGTATCACAAGCGCAGTCGGAAACTTCTTTGATCCAAACGGAGCAAATACAATTTCTTTAATCGGCAGAAACTATTCTATAGCTGTTGTTATTGCGGGAATTATTCTTGCTGTATTTGTAGGTCTTGTTGTTATCGGCGGACTTAAGAGAATCGCAAAGGTTTCGGAAGTTATTGTACCTTTTATGGCAGTAATTTATGTTGTATTTTGTCTTATACTTCTTATCTGTAATGTTAAAGCTATTCCGGCAGCCGTTGTTGAAATCGTTCAGGGTGCTTTCGGTGTAAGAGCTGCTGCAGGTGGTGCTCTCGGTGCAATCATCCTTGCAATGCAGAAGGGTATCGCAAGAGGTATATTCTCAAATGAGGCCGGTCTTGGTTCTGCTCCTATTGCTGCAGCTGCCGCTCAGACAAATGAGCCGGTAAGACAGGGTCTTGTTTCAATGACAGGTACATTTATCGACACAATTGTTATTTGTACAATGACAGGTCTTTCAATTGTTATTACAGGTGCCTGGGATATGGGACTTGAGGGAGTTGCCGTTACTACAAAGGCATTCCAGGAAGGACTTCCTTTTAACAATACATTCTGTGCGTTTGTACTTATGATTTGTCTTATTTTCTTTGCGTTTACAACAATTCTCGGATGGGATTACTACTCAGAGAGATGTCTTGAGTATTTAAGCGGAAGAAATGAAAAAGCTGTTAAGGCTTACAGATGGCTTTATATTGCAGCCGTATTTATCGGACCGTACTTTACGGTATCGGAAGTTTGGGTTATTGCGGACATATTCAATGCCCTTATGGCAATACCTAACCTTATAGCACTTCTTGCTTTAAGCGGTGTTATTGTTGCTGAGACAAAAGATTTCTTTGCAAGAAATAAATAATCAGGATTTTAAAAGAATAAGTTCCGGGAGGTTTATGCGGGTGTAAATATCCGCGTAGACCTTTGGGGACATTTCTATTATATAATTGGTGGGATAATTTCTGCCTTTGCCATTTTCTTTAAGGAAATCCACGGCTTTATTGTAACAAATGGCGGCTTCCTCGGGAGTGTTGAAAAGCCCGAGCTTTATATAGCCGTTAATGTGAATCTGGGAGCGATACATTTCACCCTCGGCTGTGGTCTGGATGATAACACCGTGATAGAGATTTTTGATTGTGATATTTGAATATCTAAAGTCATATATATCACCGTTATTGAATTCATAATCCCTTCCGATAACAGAGTAAGGCTTAAGCCCGAAGCGGGAGAGGATCGTAAGTTGCATGCCGTAGTCATTTACAAAAAGATGAGATCCGCGTCTTAAGATGGTATGGCTTGAGAAATAAAACAAGTCATCAATATCGAATTTAAGCTCGGTTTTATCATCGAGATAATAGCTGAAATAACTGTCTTTAAGATAGATGGGAGTTTTGATGTACATCCCGTTATCACGGAAATTATAAAGAGACACAAGCCTTTTAAAGTCAAGTGTCTTTTTGGAAGTAAAAGCGTTTTCAAAGTTATGCTTTTTCAATACCAAAATATCATAAGCCTCAGTATAGGCTTTGTGAGCCTCATTTTCGGTATTGTAGCTTCCGAGACTTATGTGTTTGTTTTTGTATACTATATTGGAACGGTAATATATTGTGCCGTCTTTTTTTTCAGCTTTAAATACACCTTTGAGCATCAAATTCTCCTTACGGAATGATTATAAATCAGCATCAAAGGTTTGACAAGCAGAGCACGGAAAAGTATACTATAAGCGTTGATTAACAGCAAAGATATAAAGGAGAATTATTGTGAGTTTGATGTATGTAAGCACAAGAAACGCAAATGAGAAAGTTACAGCTTCACAGGCTATTTTAAAAGGCCTTGCGGATAAGGGCGGACTTTTCGTTCCGACTGAGATTCCGAAGCTTGATGTTTCTTTTGATAAACTTAAAAATATGAGTTATCAGGAGACTGCTTATGAAGTAATGAAGCTTTTACTTACGGATTTTACCGAAGAAGAACTTAAGAACTGCATAAACAGAGCCTATGACGATAAATTTGATACAGAAGAGATTGCTCCTCTTACAAAAGCCGACGGAGCTTATTTCCTTGAGCTTTTCCACGGCGCAACAATTGCGTTTAAGGATATGGCTCTTTCAATCCTTCCGCATCTTATGATTACTTCTGCAAGAAAGAACAATGTAAAGAATGATATAGTCATTCTTACAGCAACATCCGGAGATACCGGAAAGGCGGCTCTTGCAGGTTTTGCCGATGTTGAAGGTACAAAGATTATTGTATTTTATCCTAAGGGAGGAGTTTCACCTATCCAGGAGAAACAGATGGTTACCCAAAAGGGAGACAATACTCATGTAATCGGTATTAACGGAAACTTTGATGAAGCTCAGACCGGTGTTAAGAAGATGTTTACAAATGAAGCTCTTGCAAAAGAACTTTCATCAAAGGGCTATCAGTTCTCATCTGCAAATTCAATCAATATTGGAAGACTTGTTCCTCAGATTGTTTACTATGTGTATTCATATGCCAAGCTTCTTGAAAATGAGGAAATTAAGGACGGAGAGAGCATTAACATCGTAGTTCCTACAGGAAACTTCGGAAATATTCTTGCGGCATTTTACGCTAAGAATATGGGACTTCCGGTTAAAAAGCTCATCTGTGCTTCAAATGAAAACAAAGTACTTTTCGACTTCTTTGAAAGCGGAGTATATGATAAGAATCGTGAGTTTAAGCTTACAAGCTCTCCATCTATGGATATACTTATTTCAAGCAACCTCGAAAGACTTATTTATCGTATAGCGGGAGAGGATGCAGAGAAAAACTCAGCTCTTATGCAGAGCCTTATTTCGGAAGGAAAATACGAAATAACAGACGAAATGAAATCAAAACTCGGAGACTTTTACGGTAACTGGTGTTCTGAGGAAGAGACAGCCGAAACTATTAAGTCTATTTATGAAGATACGGGATATATCATCGATACTCATACTGCTGTTGCGGCAGGTGTTTACAGAAAGTATCGTAAAGAAACGGGAGATGATACAAAGACTGTTATTGCATCTACCGCAAGCCCGTTTAAGTTCACAAGAAGCGTAATGACAGCCATTGATCCGTCTTATGATTCAAAGGGCGATTTCGAGCTTGTTGACGAGCTTTCAAGAATCGGAAACGTAGAAGTTCCGAACGCGATAGAAGAGATCAGAACCGCTCCTGTAAGACATAATACAGTTGTTGATACTGCAGATATGGAAAAGGCGGTAAAAGCATTTCTTGAGATTTAAAAATAATTCACAATACGTAAAAAAAGCTTCGCATGATGCGAAGCTTTTTTGCTTGAATAAATAAGTTTTGAATTAATAAGCTGAAATATAAAAATTAATATAGCCGCATGAGTGGAAGGTTATTGTTAAAAAGTATGCTTCCCCTTTAGGCTGCTGTACCTCGTCGTGAGATGAAACCGGCGGCTCTAAAGTAAATTCTTTATGTGTGAGATTGGACTGGTTTACAACGAATACACCGTTATGTTGATTGAGAAAATCATCAAGCGAAGCGGTAACATATTCATTTAATTCATCAAACTGGTCGCCTGCAAAGCGGGACGCAAATTTTATTGCCGATTCTTCACTCATATCAATTTCTGTAAAGAAACAAGGCTCTCCGATAATCTTTTGCACGGATCCGACTTTTGAATAATACTGTGGGAAAGGCTGGATTGAAAGCGGTTCAAAATCCGTTCCTATGTAATGAATCAGGTTGTTGAAGAGGAGAATAATATAATCCGTGAGCTCATTTTTATAAGGAGAGTCACAAATCATATCAAATTCCATTAAAAGAAGATCAACCTTGTCGTTGATTTCTTTCATCAAATCCAGATCGATTATTTCAAATTGCGATTCATAATCAAAAAGACATTCGGCCATCTCATCAATATCAGAGATACCGGAATCTATCAGATGTTGAGCAATATGAAGATAGTATGGCGGATCGAGTTTTTGAAGAGCTTCGATTTGAGAAGAGGTCAGTGCCATCTGCTCAGAGCAAATTTCATAAAAACTCATTCCGGTCTGGGATTCTTTAATCATTATCTCCTTGGCTTCGTGTCCGATAAGGTATTCTTTGTAGACTGCTAAAAGCCCGGGATGAATCGGTGCATCTTCCTTCTTTTTGCTAAGGACTTCGAGGAGCTGTGCTCTGTCTATAATGCCTTTTTCAACAAGAAAATTACCGAAGAACTGACTGTACATAGTAGCCTCCCTAGTGATTTGAAATATATTTATCTATTACTTTTGCGATAGATTCATCTGTAAACGGCTTCTGGATAAAATCTCTTGCACCTGCGGTAAGAGCATCTTCAAGGAACTGCTTTGTACCGACAGAAGAGATAATAACTATGGTAGCGTCAGGATCTGCTGCCATAATCTCTTTTGTAACTTCCACACCGTTTTTGTTTGGCATAATAATATCCAAAAAAACAATATGCGGTTTAAACTCGTTATATGAATCTATTGAGCTCTGGCCGTCTTTTGCTTCTTCGATATTCTCACATTCAAGTCTTTTGAGAGAGTCTTTGATGAATTTTCTCGCAAGAATTGAATCATCGCATACCAATATTCTGAGTTCATCTTTGGTCATAAAGATTCTGTCCTCCGTTAAAATCTGTATTTCTTATTACAATGCTATAATTTCGTAAGTATAATGTTTTTTGATAAAATAACACTCATTAATTATAAAATATTTTAAGCGGAATTGCAATTACAATTCCGCTTAATTGTATAATGTTTCAGATTTATCTTTTTTCTAAAGGAACGAAGTCTCTGTGGTCGTGAATGCTCATATACGCAGGACGCATTATCTTGCCGTTTCCGGTAATTTCTTCCATTCTGTGAGCCGACCAGCCCGCAACTCTTGCAATCGCAAAAATAGGGGTGTAAAGCTCTTCCGGAAGATCAAGCATTCGGTAGGCAAAACCACTGAAGAAATCGACGTTTGCACTTACGCCCTTATACATCTTTCTCTTGTTTGAGATAACTTCGGGTGCAAGTCTTTCGACAAGAGAATACAGTGCGAATTCTTCCTGCTTGCCTTTTTCTTCCGAGAGTTTTTCGGCGAAAAAGCGAAGTACTTTGGCTCTCGGATCTGACAGAGAGTAAATTGCGTGTCCCATACCGTAGATAAGACCTGCGTTGTCAAAAGCTTTTCCCTCGAGGAGATCGTCAAGATATGCCGCAACTTCATCCTCATTTGTCCAGTCGGAAACCTTTTCCATCATATCGTCAAACATCTTTACGACCTTCATATTTGCACCGCCGTGTTTAGGCCCTTTTAGAGAGCCTAAGGATGCGGCCATCGCAGAATAGGTATCGGTTCCCGATGAAGATACGAGATGATTTGTAAAGGTTGAGTTATTACCTCCGCCGTGTTCCATATGAATAATAAGCGCGATATCCAAAAGCTTTGCCTCCATAGGAGTAAACGAGCTGTCGGGCCTTAGTATAGCCAGAATATTTTCGGCAGTCGAATAATTCGGATTAGGATTGTGGATGTAAAGACTTTTTCCGTCGTGGAAGTGTTTGTAAGCCTGATATCCGTATACCGAAAGCAAAGGAAAAAGACTGATGAGCTCAAGGCATTGACGCAGTACATTTTCTATCGATGTATCATCGGCATTTGTATCATATGAGTATAATGTAAGAACGCTTCTTGCGAGAGTATTCATCATATCTTTGCTCGGAGCTTTCATAATTATGTCTCTTACAAAGCTTGTAGGCAAAGATCTGTATTCCGATAAAAGATAAATAAAATTATCGAGTTGTTTTTTGTTTGGGAGTTCTCCGAAAAGCAGGAGATAGGTGCATTCTTCAAACCCGAAATGGGATTCCATAGGAATGCCTTTAATTATATCTTCAATATTATAGCCTCTGTAATAAAGCTCACCGTGACATGGAACGAGCTTTCCGTCAACTTCTTTTTTGGCAGTAACTTCCGAGATGCCCGTAAGACCGACCAAAACACCTTTTCCGTCCAAATCTCGAAGTCCTCTGTTGACGTTGTATTTAGTATAGAGTTCTTTATCTATGATATCCGAATCTTTAACTAAATTTGCAAGATCTATAATTTCCGGCGTTGTTGCATAAAACAAGTTTGGATCCATTAAATTACCCCTTTCCTCTAACAGTTTGAGATAGATTTTATCATAAAAGGAAAGCTTCGTTCAAGTTAATGGGGAAATGTTTACAAAAAGTTTATAACTGTTATATCATTATTGGCATTTGGGTGTTGTAAAACTAACCGTTTTTTATTAAAATAAACTTTGGTAGTTTTAAAAACTCAATCGTCAGTAAATGGAGGAAAGGTAAATGTCTACTAAGGCGTATTATCCGATTAGTGAGATCGGAAAAGGAAAAGTTGGTTTTTCAAAGACGCGTTCTATTATAGAAGCGGCTTATTACGGAAATAATGTTGTTAAGGTAAATACTTTAAAAGAAGCTTATGAGCTTGCAAAGAATTCACCGGGAACTATTGTTACAGACATGCCGATTAAGGATGGGGAGCTTTTTGGTCTTGAAAAAGATGCCAAGGTTCTTCTTTTTAATGATGGCGCTGTTACAGGACGTTATGCTCAGGCAAGAAGAATAAAAGGTTATCCGGGAGTGGATGAGACAGCACTTGATAAGGTTGTTATGGATGCTGTTTATGAGACAAGATGGAAAACTCTTTATCATGCAGAGTGTTTTGTCGGACTTGATCCTGAATTTATGGTTAAGGCACATCTTCTTATTCCGGAAGGAGAAGAGAACCTTCTTTACAACTGGATGCTCAATTTCCAGTATATGTCGGATGAATATGTGAGAATGTATAAGAATTCCGTACCTGTAGGAGGAGGAAACGAGCCTGATATCTATATTTTCTCAGATCCTCAGTGGGCTCCTCACGAAGCTCCGGATGTCGACTACAGCTGTTTATCCGATCCTCTTACATTATGCTATTTCGATACAAACCAGAACTGCGCCGCAATTCTCGGTATGAAATATTTCGGAGAGCATAAAAAGGGAACTCTTACAATGGCTTGGGCTATTGCAAACAGAAACGGATATGCATCATGCCACGGCGGACAGAAGGAATACACACTTGCTGACGGTTCTAAATATGTTGCATCTGTATACGGTCTTTCGGGATCCGGTAAATCAACGCTTACTCATGCAAAACACGGAGACAAGTATCCTTCAATCAAGGTACTTCATGATGATGCATTTATCATTAACTCAGATACCTGTGCATCAATTGCATTGGAGCCTACATACTTTGATAAGACAAACGATTATCCTACGGGCTGTGCTGACAACGAATATCTTCTTACGGTACAGAACTGCTCGGCTACAATGGATGAAAACGGTAAGATTCAGATTGTAACAGAAGATATAAGAAACGGAAACGGACGAGCTATCAAGTCTAAGCTCTGGTCACCTAACAGAGTGGATAAGATTGAGGCTCCTGTTAATGCTATATTCTGGATTATGAAAGACCCTACAATTCCGCCTGTTGTTAAGCTTAAAGGTGCTTCACTTGCGGCAGTTATGGGTGCTACACTTGCTACAAAGACTTCTTCGGCTGAGAGAGTTAAGAAGGGAACGGATATGAATGCACTCAGAATCGTTCCTTATGCAAATCCATTCAGAACTTATCCTCTTGCGAACGACTATGAGAAGTTTAAAAAGCTTGTAGAAGAGAAGAATGTTGCCTGCTATATTGTAAATACAGGTGATTTCATGGGCCATAAGTGTGAGAAAGAAGATACTCTCGGAATTCTTGAGACGATTGTGGAAGGAAAGGCGAAGTTTGAAAAATGGGGTCCTTTCGAAGACATCGAAATCATGAATGACTGGAACGGAAAGACCGGAGACTTTACTCCGGACCTTAACGATCCTGAGTATAAAGCAGCACTTAAGGCAGCAATGCAGAACAGAGTTGACGCTGTTTTAGGCTTTGCAAACAACGACGAAGGCTATGATAAATTACCTGATGATGCGCTTGCGGCAATCCAGAAGGTAGTTGACGAACTTGCATAGATAAATTATAATGAAACTAACCTGAGATGTGCGATTTAAAGCCTAATAGTTTTGAACCTACATTTACTTTAAACGGGATTCCTATTATTGCCACATTGATGTCAGGCCTCATATTATCGGAGGAAGACAGAGAGAAGGGCTGCGGTTACCCACCTAGCTTTGCTAGGAGTCAAAACATTAGGGACGGCATCCCGGGGAAAAACGAAGAACCAGCTGCCATGCTAAGTATGGCAGCTTTCTTTTTAAAATTTGCCGGATTATTTCCGGCATAGATAGGGGAATTATGAAAAAGAAAGTTACAGATTATATCTATGGAACAATACCGAGATTTATGAGCTTTAAGGTGACGGGTCATGCCGCTCAGTCTGCCTTTTTCCTCTTAATGTCTTTTATTCCTTTTCTTATGTTCCTGATTTCAATAATAAGATTTATGAGCTGGGATGAAACCATCCTTATAGAACTTTTCAGACGTTATGTCCCGCAGTTTGCTGAAGATGCGGTAACTGTGCTAATAGAAGAGCTTTATTCGCATTCCATTGGTATTCTTTCGTTTTCTGCGGTATGCGCTCTGTGGTCTGCTGCAAAGAGCGTTCAGGGCATTACCTACGGCCTTAACTGCGTTAGGGAGATACCCGAAAAGAGAAACTATTTTTATCTTAGATTCCAGGCTATGATAGAGACTTTTGCATTACTTCTTAGCTTGTTTTTCATAGTAGTTTTCATTGTTTACGGTAGTGAGATAAGAAGCTTTATCCACTTTATTTATAAATTTGACGAAACGCCTGTGGCTGTAACGTTTTTTATGACGGTCAGATTCCTTTTGGCATTTGCGCTTTTTGTGATGCTCTTTACCACGGCTTTTACAGTTCTTCCGAATCAGAAGACTTCATTTAAAGAACAGCTTGCGAGCGGATTTTTCTGTGCGGTCGCGTGGATGATATTTACCAATTTTTTGGCTGTATATGTAAAGTTTTTCAACGGTTTTTCCATTTACGGAAGTATGGTTGCGGTTCTTTTGATAATGCTGTGGCTTTATACGGGTATGATAATATTTTTTGTTTGCGCGATGGTTACTCCTATGATTAATTACATGATTAAATACGGCTGGACCTATAAGGTTTTACATAAGGATCCCACTCTTATTCCCGTGCCGCTCCATGTGGAAAAGGTAATGGCGGAAGGCCGAAGATTTAAAGAAGAATACAAAAAAGTCTCCGATTAAACGGAGACTTTTTCTTTGGGTTTTATTTGTGCAAGAAGGACTGCGGTAAATATCAGGGCGCAGCCCATGAATTCTTTGACTGTCATTTTCTCGTGCAATACGAGCCAGCCTGAGAGGGCGGAAAATACGGACTCCAAACTCATTATTACCGAAGCTATAGCAGGGTTTAAATTTGCCTGGCCCAAAATCTGAAGGGTGTAGGCGATACCGCTCGATAAGATTCCGGCATAAAGGATTGGGATGATATTATCCGTTATCTGACTTAGCTGGGGATTATCGAATATCATCATAAGTATAAAAGATTCTATACCGACTACCATGAACTGATAAAACGACATTCTTACTCCGTCAACGTTTGGAGAATAGTGGTCTATCGCAAGAATCTGAAGCGTATATATTATTGCCGAGATTATCATAAGCAAATCACCTTTGGCAAGGTGGAGGGTTTCGCTTATGCACAAAAGATAAAGCCCGACAATTGTAAGGGCGACGCTTATCCATATGAAAAATGAGGATTTTTTGCCCATGAAAATTCCGACGATAGGAACAAGGATAATATAAAGCGTTGTTAAAAATCCGGCTTTTTCAACAGTGGTAAAGCCGAGGCCGTACTGCTGAAAAAACATTCCGAAGGTAAGGATTGTACCGCAGACTATTCCGCCTTTAATGTTGTAAAATCTCTCGGAAGAATTTTTCGGAGGATGGGTTACGATTTTCTTCTTGTCGAATACCCTTATTACGAACGAAATAAATATGCAGGCTATAACAGATCTTGAAAAATTATATGTAAAAGCTCCCATGGAATCGGTGACAACGCTTTGGGCAACGAAGGTTGTACCCCATATAAAGGCGCAGACCGTAAGCATGAGAGAATGTTTGGTTTGATGTGACATTTTCTTTCCTTTCTTATCTGAACATAACATTGAATATTCTATCATAAAATATAGATTTTTTCATTATAATTTGTTATTATATTAGGCGATGATTTATGAGACGAAAGTCTTTAAAAAGGAGTGTATACAGATGACTGTTAGAACCAGATTTGCACCGAGCCCGACCGGCAGGATGCACGTAGGAAACTTAAGAACGGCGCTTTACGCCTATTTAATTGCAAAACATGAGAACGGAAGCTTTATGCTCCGCATCGAGGATACGGATCAGGAAAGATTTGTTCCCGAAGCTCTTGATATTATATATAAAACACTTGATGAAACCGGACTTGTGGCAGACGAAGGCCCTGATAAAGACGGAGGGTACGGTCCTTATGTACAGAGTGAAAGACAGGCTGAAGGCATTTATTTAAAATATGCAAAGCAGCTTATCGAGCAGGGCGATGCTTATTACTGCTTCTGCGACGAAGAGAGACTTGCGAGCCTTAAGCAGACTATTAACGGCAAGGAAATGTCAATTTATGACAAGCATTGTCTCCATCTTTCGAAAGAAGAAATTGAGGCTAATCTTGCGGCAGGAAAGCCTTATGTTATAAGATTTAACATGCCTACAGAAGGAACAACAACATTTTCCGATGTAATTTACGGAGATATTACTGTGGAAAATGCCGAACTCGAGGACCTTATTCTCATTAAATCCGACGGATATCCAACCTACAACTTTGCAAATGTTGTAGACGATCATACAATGAATATCACCCATGTTGTAAGAGGTAACGAATACCTTTCTTCGGCACCTAAATACAACAGAATCTACGAAGCTTTCGGATGGGATGTGCCTGTATATATCCATTGTCCGCTTATTACAGACGAGGATCATAACAAGCTTTCAAAAAGAAGCGGTCATGCATCTTACGAAGACCTTATTAATCAGGGATTTTTACCGGAAGCCGTTGTTAACTTTGTTGCGCTTCTCGGATGGAGCCCTGAAAACGACAATGAGATATTCTCTCTTGAAGAGCTTGTTAAAGAGTTCGATTACAGACGAATCAACAAGTCACCTTCTGTGCTTGACGTTACAAAGCTTAAATGGATGAACGGAGAGTATTTTAAGGCGATGGACCCTGATAAGTTCTATGAGATGGCTCTTCCTTATATTAAAAAGACAATCACAAAAGACTACGATCTTAAGAAGATATCAGAGATGGTCAGAACAAGAATCGAAGTCTTCCCTGATATAGATGAGATAATCGACTTCTTTGAAGAGGTACCGGACTACGATATCGAGATGTATACTCATAAGAAAATGAAGACTAATGCCGAGACTTCTCTGGAAGTTTTAAAAGAGCTTCTTCCTTTATTTGAGGCTCAGAATGACTATACAAACGATGCGCTTTTCGAAACATTAAAAGGTTATGTCGAAAAGAAAGAATGCAAGAACGGATTTGCAATGTGGCCAATCAGAGTTGCTGTTTCCGGAAAGCAGATGACTCCGGGCGGAGCTACCGAAATTATGGAAGTTATCGGCAAAGAGGAAAGCATTGTAAGAATTAAGAATGCGATTGAGAAGCTTGAAAAGGCTCTCGGATAGGAGGCATTATGGAAAAAGATTTTTTACGCGAAGAAGATGCGGATGATGTAAGAATTACACTTGAACTCGATGACGGTTCAAGTCTTGAATGCAAGCCGCTTACAATATTTGAGGCGGGCGGAAGAGACTATATTGCGATTCTTCCTCTTGACGAAGATGATAAGAACGAAGACGGAGAAGTATTCATCTATCGCTACAGCGAAGATGAGGACGGAGAAGGCGTTCTTGACAATATCGAAGATGATGAGGAATATGAGATTGTTTCCGACAGATTCGATGAAATATTGGACGAAATGATGTTTGATGATATGGAAGATTAATGCGAAGAGGTATTTGCTGTGAAAATATCTAACATATGGAAGCATTTTTGCACGGTAAGCAAACACAGATACCTTGTAATGCAGGGCTGCTTTAAGATGGGACTTTATTATCAGGGACTGACTCATGATTTATCAAAGTTTTCACCTGTTGAGTTTTTGGCCGGATGCAAGTATTACCAGGGAAACAGAAGCCCTAACGATGCCCAGAGAAGGGCTGTGGGTTATTCTGCTTCGTGGCTGCATCACAAGGGCAGAAACAAGCATCATCTTGAGTACTGGATTGACTATGCGATAGACAATGAACAGGGCGGAAGCGGATTTGTGCTTGCGGGAATGAAAATGCCGGAAAAATATGTTGCAGAAATGTTTGCCGACAGAATAGCGGCTTCAAAGGTATATCATAAGGAAAGCTATACGGATGCTACGGCTCTTGAATACTATGAAAAGGGCAAGGCGCATACTCTTATGCATAAAGAAACCGAAGCTCTTCTTCATAAAATGCTTACGGTTCTTGCTGAAAAGGGCGAAGATGAGGCTTTTAGATTTGTTAAATACGAAGTTTTGAAAAAGGGAAAAAGGAATGCCTGATAAAGGCATTCCTTTTTTGTATAATTGAGAAATAATATCATAAAGCAAAGGCAAAATCTAATGTGAGTTAAATTGAGCGAATTTTACCCTCTTTAATTGACTTTTAGGCATAAAAAAGGTATATTGTATGTATAGTTTTCTAAAAATAGAAGAAGCGGGAGGTTATGTTTTTGGATAGTCTGTATACTGCGTTACAAATTTTTGACAGAACTTCGGAAATTATCTGCTTCTTTGACGGGGATGGTGAGATTAAGTATCTTAATCAGTCGGGTGAAAAGGAACTGAAATTTGAGGCCGGATCAGCAAATATTAAAGATTTGCTTCCAAATTTTTTCCCGAAGGATCAAGATATTTTTTTATATATTAAAGAGCGGGGCAAAGAAGAAATCAAGGAAGATGTCTACAGAAAGAACAGGAGCTGTTTTCCTGTCAGGCTTAAGATATGGGTCGATGACGAGAAGTTTAAAGAGCCGCTCGGTCTTTGCGTTATGACAGACATCAGAGAGATAGATAATCTTCAGAAACAGCTGGCAAACAAAGAAGAATATATGAAGGAGTTTATGAAAGCTCAAGATGAGTTCGTTTCGAATCTGACTCATGAGCTCAGAACTCCGGTTAACGGAATAAAAGGTCATATTAAAAACCTCAAAGAGGACGAAGAAGAGAGCAGTAAAAGAAGGATAATGGATATTGTGCTTCAGTGTTGCTCGAATATGGAAAAAATAATTAACAATCTTTTGGATTATGCCAAGATTGAGAACGGTAAGATGGAAATTGTCGAGGAGAAATTTTCTCTTTATCAACTCATCGAAGGCTGTATTGAGACCTCGGAATCCGTTGCCAACGAAAAGGGACTTACCTTAACGTCTCATATTGCGGACAATGTTCCGGATGAGGTTATAGGCGATGAGTTCAGATTAAGCCAGGTTATAAACAATCTTTTAAACAATGCGCTTAAATTTACTTCAATCGGTCGTGTGGGACTTGAGGTGTATAAGACAAAGCAGCACGGCAAAGATGTTGAACTTACATTTTTTGTTATAGATACCGGTATAGGAATGTCGGTGGAAGAAAAGGATAAGCTCTTTAAGAGCTTTACCCAGGTTGACGGAAGTATTACAAGAAAATACGGCGGAACGGGACTCGGACTTTATGTTTGCAAACAGATAGTCGAGCTTTTGGGCGGCCATATTGAAATAGAGAGTGAGAAAGGCAAGGGTTCAAGCTTTATTTTCACGGTTAATATGAAAACCGAGATTGAACAGGAAAGCCAGCAGATAACGATATCAGATCTTAGGCAGTCGCTTGCTTTTGAAAAGGAACAGGAGAATTTTGAAGAGACCTTTGAATTCGGTTCATCTCAAAATACCGAAAAAATCAGAGATCTTCTTGAAAAGCTTTCGCTTTGCGTAGAGCTTGACAATTGGGGAAAGGCCGAGGGATTTGCGGAGAATCTCAAAAAACTTACCGAAAATGCGCCGGAAGAAGTATCAAAGGCAGCTTTCAGACTCGTTATGAATGTCAGAAAAGAAAAGAAAGAAAAATCAGCCGAGCTTCTTGAAGTTTTAAACGACGCCATGATAAATAATGTAAAGGCGGGTGAGTGATATGGCTGATGAAAAATCTACGATACTTTTGGTAGACGATGCCGAAATAAATATATTCATGCTTGAAGAGATACTTAACGATCTCGGGTATGAAACTTTGTCTGCGACAAGTGCGGCAGAGGCAACGGCTCAGATTAAAGACAAAATGCCTCATCTGGTACTTCTCGATATTATGATGCCGGATATTAACGGCTATGAGTTTTGCCAAATGCTTAAAGAAAATCCGCGCACAAGGGATATTCCGGTAATATTCGTATCGGCGGCGGAAAGCGATGATGAGAGAGAAAAGGCATTTGAAATCGGCGGCGTTGACTTTATAAGAAAGCCGTTTGATGTAACGGAGATTAAGACAAGGGTTAAGACGCATCTTAGTATTTTTAATCTTCGAAGCGAGCTTGAAGAAAACAACAGAAAGCTTAACAGAGTAATAAGCGAGCAGAATAAAAAGATTGCTGACGAGAAAAAGAGAATTCTTAAAAATATTGCTGCACTGTCCAATGAAAATCAAAGCGGCAGAAGCGAGATGGTTGCGGCAAATTCGAGAATGCTCTCTCAGGCTCTGAACTTTACGGAAAAGTATGAAAACAAAATTTCGGGACCGTTTATTGAGGGTATTGAAATAGCCTCAATGATTAGAGGAATAGATTCGAAGCTGTTTAATATTTTCTTTGCCGAAGATGACAAAAACGTATCGGTATCGGCGGCAGCGGATGTGGTAAAAAGCTTTAGCGAAAAGTGGGACGGCACGGGAGAGCCGGACGGCCTTAAAGAAGAGGAAATTCCGCTTGCGGCACGCATTGTTTCGATAACCGGCGGATTCGAAAATCTTATCGAAGACGGATGCGGAAGAGAAGAAGCTTTTGAAAAAATGAAGGCGGATAAAGGCATTATCTACGATCCTTATCTGCTGGATTTGTTTATAAGAATTGAAAAACAGATTAAGTCTTGACTTTTGGGGAGTGTTTATATGACAGATGTTGAATTTAACAGACTGGTACATTTTTTGGAGAGCAGATACGGAATAAATCTTGCAAGCAAAAAGGTTATAGTTCAGGGACGACTCGATAACTATCTGGCGCGTCAGGGCTATGACAATTACGGCGATTATTTAAATGCCGTAGAGCATGACAGATCAGGTCATGAACTTCAGAACATGCTCAATATTCTTACTACAAATCATACGTATTTCTGGAGAGAACCGGATCATTTTATTTTCCTTAAAGATGTAATTTTGCCATGGATAGTTCAAAAAGAAAAGAATACCCATGATATCAGAATATGGTCGGGAGCCTCATCTTCGGGCGAAGAGCCTTATACGATTGCAATGGTTGTAAAGGAGTTTTTGGGACTCGACTACGGCAAGTGGGATACGACTCTTCTTGCCACAGACCTTTCAAGCGAAGTGCTTAAATATGCGATGAAGGGAGTATATCTCAAAGAGAAAATTGAGGTACTTCCGCCTTCGTGGCAGAGGGCTAATTTTAAAAAAATTGATGAGTTTAATTACAGGGTGAGTGACGATATCAGAAATAACGTTATGTTCAGAAAGTTTAATCTCATGGATGCTTTCCCGTTCAGAAACCGCATGCACTGTGTATTTTTGAGAAACGTTATGATCTATTTTTCTGAAGACACAAAGAGAAATCTTATCAATAAGATATATGACATACTTGAACCGGGCGGCTACCTTATTATCGGTAATACCGAAAATATCGACAAGGAAGCAACACAGCTCGAATATGTCAGACCTTCGATTTTCAGGAAGGCATTATAATCAGGAAAGAAGGCGACTGAGTATGAGAAAGTTAAGAGTACTTGTTGTGGACGACTCGATGATGTTTGCGGATCTTATGGTAAGAGGACTTAGCTCGGATCCCGCGATTGAAGTTGTAGCTGTCGCAAACAATCCCTTTGAAGCAAGGGATATGATATTAAAATACAGGCCGGATGTAATGACTCTCGACATAGAAATGCCGAGGATGGACGGAATAGAATTTTTGCAGAGACTTATGCCTCAGTATCCGATTCCGGTTGTAATGGTAAGCTCGCTTAGCGATAAGGTTTTCGATGCTTTAAAAGCCGGAGCCGTGGATTTTATTTCAAAACCTGTCAATATGACAAAGGATGAAATCCTGCATTATCTGCAAAGAGAGCTTTGCACAAAGGTTAAGATTGCATCAACCGTTGATGTCAGCAGAATGAAAAGAGCAATTCCGAGGGATTCAAGTTCATCTGTAGGCAGCATTGCAAATAAAGATGTTGTTGTTGCTCTCGGAGCTTCAACAGGGGGGACGGAGGCATTGTGCGATGTTATTATGGGATTTAGAAATGATATTCCCGGAACTATAGTAACTCAGCATATGCCGACAGGATTTACCAAGATGTATGCGGATAGGCTTAATAACCAGTGTTCCGTAACCGTAAAAGAGGCTCAAACGGGTGATGTGCTTGTGCCGGGACTTGTTTTGATAGCTCCGGGAGACAAACATATTAGACTTGTGAGAAACGGGGATAAATTCCAGGTGGAATGCAAGGCCGGAGAAAGAGTCAGCGGACACTGTCCGTCGGTGGATGTAATGTTTGAATCCGTTGCAAGAGTTGCGGGAAATCGTTCGGTAGCGGCTCTTCTTACCGGAATGGGTAAGGACGGAGCGGACGGACTTTTGGATATTAGAAGGGCCGGAGGCCATACGATAGGCCAGGACGAAGCAAGTTGTGTTGTATATGGAATGCCCAAAGTGGCATATGATATAGGTGCGGTGGAGTATCAGCTCCCGCTTAGCGCAATCGCACATAAAATTTACAGTGTGCTTGCCACAATGTAGATATCTTAAAACTAACGAAAGGAGACAGCTATATGAAAATACTTATCGTTGAGGACGATTTCGCCAGCAGAAAATTTATGATGAATCATATGAGTAAATATGGTGAATGCGATGGTACCGTAGACGGCATGGAAGCAGTTGAAGCATACATGATGGCTACTGACGATGACGAGCCTTATGACCTTATTTGCCTTGATATTATGATGCCGGTTATGGATGGATATCAGGTACTTAAGACTATCAGGGAAATAGAGAAACAAAATGAGGTCGAAAGCAACGACAGGGTTAAGATCATTATGATGACTGCGCTTTCCGAGGAAAAGAATGTTAAAAAGGCTTTTGAACTCGGATGTACGGTATACTGTGCAAAGCCTGTAGACGTTGACAAATTGCAGTCCGCAATGGAAAAACTCGGGCTGATTTAAACGTTTTGGGGAAGAGCCACCGTAAAAGATGAAAGGAGGAGTCAAATGGGTGAAGAATTAGATAGCATGCTCGACATGTACCTATATGAAAACGGACAGCTTTTGGAACAGCTTGAAATGACGACTCTTGAAAAAAAGGATGCTGACAGTTTTGATGATGATGATATAAACGAATTTTTCCGAGTGATGCATACGATTAAGGGATCATCCGGAATAATGATGTTTGACGGAATCATGAAACTTGCTCATAAGCTTGAAGACGTTTTTTTCTACATAAGAGAGTCACATCCGGACAATGTGCCGCATTTGGAACTTGTAGAGAAAATACTTGCAGTGTCTGATTTCTTGAGCGAAGAATTTGACAATATCAGAGACGGAGGAGAGCCTACTAAGGATTCTACCGAGCTTATAGCCGATATTGACAAATTCCTTAATAAAATCAAAAACGAAATCCTCGAGGAAGATAAAGAACTCCCCGAAGAAGCACCTGAAGAAGTGCCGGATCATTTCTATATCGGAGCGGCAACAAACGAAACAGCAAATTATTACTACATTATCGCCTATTACAGGAATGATACTCAGATGAGTAATATTCATGCATATGCGCTTGCAAACTCCCTTAAAGAAATTACAGAGGAGATGTTTTACTCGCCGGAGGATATTATTACAAACGAATCTACCGGAGATATAATTCTTGAGCAGGGCTTTAAGATTCTTATTAAAACCAATCTTGAGATTAATGATGTAAAGGCAGCTCTCGGCGGATTTGATGTTGAAAGCACAGATGTATCGCAGTGTACAAAGGCTGAGTTTGAAGCCGGATTTGATATTCCGGCCGTAATCGTAGGTTCCGATACAATTGACCTTGGAGAAGGCGATAAGAAGGATGAAAAGAAGGCTGAGGATGACGTTAAGCCCGGTGATTATGTCATTGAGCAAAAAAGTGCCGGTAAAAAAGCAACCCTTGCCAAAAATAAAAAGCCTAAAGCTCCTGCGGCAAGCTATATCAGCGTAAATGTAAGCAAGATAGATCAGCTCATGGATCTTATCGGAGAAGTTGTTATAGCAGAATCCGTAGTGCTTCAAAATCCGGATTTAAACGTGCCGGGACTTAATCTTACAAACTTTAACAAATCAGCGGCTCAGCTGACCAAATTCATATCCGAAATGCAGGATGTGATAATGTCGATGAGAATGATGCCTCTTACAAATACATTCCAGAAGATGAACAGGATTGTATTTGATACATCGAGAAAAGTCGGCAAGGACATTGAGCTTAAGATGATCGGTGAAAACACCGAAGTTGATAAGAATATTATTGAGCATATATCGGATCCTCTTATGCATATGATAAGAAATTCCGTAGACCACGGAATTGAAGAAAAAGAGGACAGAATTGCGGCAGGCAAGCCTCCGAAAGGAGTTATAACCTTAGAGGCCAAAAATGAAGGCGGTAAGGTGCTGATAAGTGTTACGGACGACGGAGGAGGAATGAATCCGGAGAAGCTTTTTGCAAAAGCCAGAAAGAACGGAATTATTCCTAAGGACAAGACGATAGATGATTATACCAATAAAGAAATTTATCAGTTCATTACCTATCCGGGATTTTCAACCAACGAAAAGGTAACAGAGCTTTCCGGAAGAGGCGTAGGTATGGATGTTGTAATGAAGAATCTACAGGCTGTGGGCGGAATGCTTGAAATAGACTCGGAGTTTGGAAAAGGTTCTGTTATGACACTTAAGATTCCGCTTACGCTTGCTATTATCAGCGGTATTTTATTAGAGGTCGGAAAACAAAAATTTGTTATAGAAACGGGCTCTGTAAAAGAATTTATAAATGTCAGAGAGTCAAGCATAGTTAAAGAACCGGACGGAGAAGAATATCTTAACGTTCGCGGCCAGTATTATATGATACTAAGACTAAGTGAAAAATATAATATCAAGGACGCAACACAGGAGATAGAAGACGGAATCATGATTCTTACCGAGTATGAATCACAGAAAATCTGTATTTTCGTCGACAAGCTTCTCGGAGGACAGGAAATAGTAGTTAAGCCGATACCTGAATATGTGAGAAAGGTTGACGGACTTTCCGGCTGCACGCAGCTTGGTGACGGCAGCATCGCATTAATTCTGGATATCGCTACTTTGGCAGGACAATGATGAAAGGAGAAACGCATGGCTGAAGAGAAATTAGAAGAAGCTTTGGAAGAAGCTGAAGAAGGCGTTGCTTTAAACGGTATGCATCAGTTTATGACTTTCAAATCGGGCGCAGAATACTATGGCATTGAGCTGAAGTATGTAAATGAAATAATGGGTATACAGCCTATTACGGAAATTCCCGAAGTGGAAGATTATATCAAGGGACTTATCAATCTCAGAGGAAAGATAGTTCCGGTTATTGATGTCAGAACAAGGTTTAAACAAGAGCCGTTTGAGTACAATGACAGAACCTGTATCATCATTGTTGATGTAAAGCACACGGTTATAGGACTTATAGTCGAGACCATAGCCGATGTAGTGACGATTAAAGATGATGATATAGAACCGCCACCGACACTGAGTACCGGTAAAATTAAAAACAAATACGTATACGGACTCGGAAAAATGGGTGACAGTGTAAAACTTCTATTAAATCCTGAAAAACTCATTAAAGACGAAGACCTATCTGCCATAGATGAGGCAATTGAAGAAGACGAGTTACAGGACAGTGAAGAATAGTAACGGAGGTGTGAGAATTATGAAAAAACCTAGTATTTTATCAAGTATTACAATAACAGTTGTAATTATGGTCATTCTGCTTTTGGTATCTGAGGGAATCGGCATAATTACGGAGTCTATGGGAGAAGAAATCACTTCTTCCATGGTGGTTGTTATCGATGTGGTTATATTGGCGGCATCAATTATAGTTGCAATCGTCGGACTTCTTTCTTTTTCAAGGACATTAAGAGGAACTATCGTAAAAATGAATTCCTATGTTGAAAAGCTTGCTGACGGCGATGTTGACTGGGAAGTTTCCGACAATAAGTTCAGAGAGTATGACGGATTTGTAACAGACCTCAGAAAGCTTGTAAAATCAACAAAAACTCAGGCTGATATGGCAAGAGCAATGTCTAAGGGAGACTTTAGTGTTGATGCTCATATAAGAGGCGAAAATGATGAGCTCGGTGTAGCTCTTAAAGATCTTGTTGAAGAGAACAACAAAGTACTCGTTGGAGTTCAGGAAGCAAGTATGCAGTTTACAGAGGGCGCAAAAGAAGTTGCTGCGGCTTCTCAGGCTTTGGCACAGGGCTCTACACAGCAGGCAAGTGCTATCGAAGAGATTACAGCTTCAATGAAGGATATTGCCAATAAGACAAATACAAATGCGGACAACGCAAGAGAAATGGAATCTATGGTTCAGAATATGCTTGAAGATGCCCGCACAGGCAAGGCAGCCGTTGACGGAGTTAACGGATCGATGAACGATATCAGTGATTCATCACATAATATCAGCAAAGTTATTAAGACAATTGACGATATTGCATTCCAGACAAGCATTCTGGCCCTTAACGCAACTGTTGAGGCGGCAAGAGCGGGAGTTCACGGCAGAGGTTTTGCTGTTGTGGCAGAGGAAGTTAAGAATCTTGCAGAGCTTTCTTCAAACGCTGCACAGGAGACTGCAGAACTCATCCAGCATTCAATCGCAATGGTTGAAGACGGAACAAAGCAGGTAGACGAGATGACAGAGTCTATTTCAAAGCTTTCGGAAGCTATAGAGACTATTGCAACGGTTGTAACAGATGTTGCTTCATCTTCTGATGAGCAGGCTACAGCAATTGCTCAGATCAATCAGGCAATCGGACAGATTTCTCAGGTTGTACAGACAGATTCGGCTACTTCGGAAGAGTGCGCAGCTGCGGCTGAGACACTTTCCAACCATGCTCAGAATCTCCGTGATGTTATTTCGGGATTCAAGCTTAAAGGCGGCGTGGCATCATACGGAACAAACAGAGGATATTCTGCTCCAAGAGGCGGAGGATTTGCTTCTCCTTCAATGTCTCCATCAATGGATATGGGCGGAGTATATGATGATAATTTCGATAATGAAAGCATAATTTCTTTGGAAGGAAATCTGGGCAAATTCTAAAGAATAAAAAAATCAAAGCTTAATTGAAACAGAGATGGTCTTATGTTAAAATAAGGCCATCTCTTTTTATTTATTCTAAAAATATCCATTATTTTTATATGTACAGTGTTGTAACGACAGCAATGGTTCTCGGAATAGATTGTCGTTTTATTTGCGTGGAAGCGGATGTGAGCGGCGGACTTCCGTGCTTTGAAATGGTCGGATATTTATCTTCGGAAGTAAGAGAGGCAAAAGAAAGGGTTCAGACCGCTTTAAGAAACAGCGGATTTGAGCTTCCGGTTGCCCGTATCATTATTAATTTATCACCCATTAACCTTAGAAAAGAAGGAAATTTATATGATCTGCCCGTAGCGATTGCGGTTCTTGCCGCGGTTGGAACTATTAAGGCAGAAGATTTAAATGACTGGATAGTTATAGGAGAAGTTGGTCTGGACGGAAAAATCCATTCCGCAGGCGGAGTTTTGCCCATAGTAAATGCGGCGAAAGAGGCAGGATTTAAAGGATGCATTCTGCCTGTAAATAATGTTGAAGAAGGACTTTTGGTAAACGACATGGATATAAGAGGGGTTAATAACGTTGCGGAGGCAATTGAGTTTTTAAACTTAGATCCTTGCGTAAGGGAAAGTCTAAGGTCTAAAGGAAACGAAAAGATTAAACCCGATAAGGATTTTGATGTGGATTTTTCGGAAATTAGTGGGCAAAAGCTTGTAAAAAGAGCCTGCGAGGTTGCGGTTGCCGGGATGCATAACTTTCTTATGATAGGCCCGCCGGGAGCCGGTAAAACCATGATTGCAAGAAGGATTCCGACTATTCTTCCTTCGATGAGCAAAGATGAGCAGATGGAGATATCCAAGATTTATTCTGTCGGAGGGCATTTAAGAGGTGGAGAGCTTATAAAAAACAGACCGTTTAGGTCTCCTCATCATTCCGTTTCTCTTCAGGGGATGACCGGAGGCGGCAGGTTTCCGAAGCCCGGGGAAGTATCTTATGCCAATGGCGGAGTGCTTTTTTTGGATGAGCTTCCTGAGTTTCAAAGAAGCGTTTTGGAAAGCTTAAGAGAGCCTTTGGAGGATAAAAAAATTACAATAGTAAGGACCACGGGAAGCTTTGAATATCCGTCGGATTTCATGCTTTGCTGCGCGATGAATCCTTGCCAGTGCGGATATTATCCGGACAGAAATCTCTGTAACTGTTCGGTAAATATGATTCAAAATTATTTGGGAAAGATTTCGAGACCTCTTTTGGACAGGATTGATATTTGTGTTGAGGCTTCGAGAATAACCTATAAGGATATAACAAGTGCAGAAAAAGCGGAAAGTTCGCAGGAAATTAGGAAAAGAGTGGAACTTGCTCATTCTATTCAAAGACACAGATATAAAAATGCCGGAATACATTTTAATTCCCAGCTAAGCGGATCAATGATTAATGAGTTTTGCGTTTTAAATCATGAGGAGAGGGAATTTTTGGACGAGGCATATGAAAAGTATAATCTTACCGCGAGGAGCTATTTTAAGATTTTAAAAGTAGCCAGGACAATCGCAGATCTTGCCGGTAATCCCGATATCGAGATGGAGGATTTGACCGAGGCTTTAATCTATAAGGGGCTCGACTTTAAGTATTTCAGGGAGGTAACATGAATTATAAATTTGCACTTCATAAACTTCTTTTATATTCACCGGCTACAACAGGGTTTATACTTGAAAACAATATTTCCGCAGAAGAGATATTTACGGCCGATAAAGAGACGCTTTGGCTTATGAATATATTTACGCCGAACCAGCTATATAATATAGAAGAAATAAAACAACAGGGCACAGAAACTGAGGAAGAAGAATTTGAAAAAAGCGGTATGAAATACGTTTGCGCCGAAGATGAGGATTATCCCGAAAAGCTTAAAAACATTCCCGAACCGCCGTACGGACTGTTTTATTACGGAAGTCTTTTGCCCGATAGATTTACAGTAGGAGTTGTGGGATCGAGAAATACCTGCGCTTACGGCAGCGTTACGGCTTTTGATATCGGAAAAGACCTTGCAAAGGCAAAAGTTAACCTTATAAGCGGCATGGCAAGGGGAGTAGACACTGCCGGCCATAAAGGGGCTTTAGAGGCGGGCGGATATACGGCGGCTGTTTTGGGGTGCGGTGCCGATGTGTGTTATCCGAGGGAAAACATTAATGTTTATAACAAAATAAAGACAAAAGGAGGAATCATTTCTGAGTATTTTCCGAAAACGAATGCCCTTCGCCCGCATTTTCCTCTTAGAAACAGAATAATCAGCGGCCTTTGCGATGCGCTTATTGTTGTTGAGGCAAGAGAAAAGAGCGGATCGCTTATAACCGCAGCTTACGCTCTTGAACAGGGAAAAGATATTTATGCGGTTCCGGGGCCTATAGATTCAAAGCTTTGCGCCGGAACAAATTATCTTATAAGCCAGGGCGCAGGTGTCTTTACATCTACCGAAGATTTTTTGAAAGAATTGTCAATTGAGTGCAATTTTGAACCAAAAAACGAAGATGACAGAAAAAACTTTCTTGCAAAAAATGAAATTATGGTATATAGTGTAATCACTTTGTTGCCAAAAAGTATTGATGATATTGTCCGTGAAAGCGGTCTTGAATTCAAAGAAGTGTTAAAAGTCATCAGCTTTTTGACCACAAAAGGCTATATAACCGAGATTGGAAAAAACATGTACGTACGACTCGGTAAATAATATACAAGGAGCAGATGAATGGCAAAGTATCTTGTGATTGTGGAGTCTCCTGCAAAGGTCAAGACCATTAAAAAGTTTTTGGGAAAGAATTATGAGGTAATGGCTTCAAACGGCCATGTCAGGGATCTTCCCAAGAGTCAGCTCGGTATAGATGTGGATAATGATTACGAGCCGAAATATATTACCATAAGAGGAAAAGGTGATATACTTTCGGGACTCAGAAAAGAAGTAAAGAAAGCAGATAAGATTTATCTCGCGACTGACCCGGACCGTGAAGGAGAAGCGATTTCGTGGCATTTGTATCATGCACTTAAACTCGAAGGTAAAGAATGCTCGAGAATCAGTTTTAATGAGATTACTAAAAATGCGGTTAAAGAATCTTTAAAACACGCCGGAGAAATTAACATGGATCTGGTAGATGCCCAGCAGGCAAGACGAGTTCTTGACAGAATCGTGGGTTATAAAATCAGCCCTATTCTCTGGGCAAAGGTTAAAAGAGGACTTTCGGCAGGCCGAGTTCAGTCTGTGGCACTTAAAATTATCTGTGACAGAGAAGAAGAAATCAACGCATTTATTCCGAAAGAATATTGGACTCTTGATGCGCTTATAGACATTAAGGGTGAGAAAAAACCTATTACGGCCAAATTTTACGGAGACAAAAACGGAAAACTTGAAATATCTTCAAAGGAAGATATGCTTAAGATAAAAAATGCCGTTGAAAAATCTAAATTCTCGGTAGATGAGGTAAAAAGAGGAACAAGAACAAAAAATCCTCCGAATCCTTTTATAACAAGTACGCTTCAGCAGGAAGCATCAAAACAGCTTAATTATTCTACTCAAAAAACCATGAGAATTGCACAGCAGCTTTATGAAGACGGACTTATTTCTTATCTCAGAACGGATTCTGTCAGAATATCCGAAGAGGCTAAAGGCGCGGCTGCGGAATATATTCTCAAAGAATACGGAAAAGAATTTCTCGGTGCCGATTCTGCAAAAAAATCAAACGGCAAAGCTCAGGATGCCCATGAGGCAATCAGACCTACAGATATTAACAGACTTCCGTCCGATTTAAAGGACAAGCTTTCAAGAGATAACTTCAGACTGTATCAGCTTATCTGGAAAAGATTTACGGCCAGCCAAATGGCTGCGGCCAAATACGATACAACATCTGTTAAGATAAGTGCCGGAGATTATATTTTTACGGTATCTGCTTCAAGCATTTCGTTTAAAGGTTTTATGAGTGTGTATTCGGAAGAGGATGAAACAAGCAAGGATTCAAATCTTTTGTCATCTTCGATAGATGAAAAATCGTCGCTTGAGCTTAATTCTTTAAACGAAGAACAGCATTTTACGCAGCCTCCGGCTCATTTTACCGAGGCATCGCTTGTAAAAGCACTTGAAGAACTCGGAATAGGAAGACCGAGTACTTACGCTCCGACAATTACGACAATTCTTGCAAGAAGGTATATTACAAAAGAAAACAAAAATCTTTTTGTGAGTGAGATCGGAGAAGTTGTAAATAAGATAATGAAGGAATCTTTCCCGGATATTATCAATCAAAATTTTACGGCTAAGATGGAAGAGCAACTTGACGAAGTAGAAAGCGGAGATATGGAATGGAAAAATATCGTTAGGGAATTTTACCCTCCGTTTGAGAAAGAGCTTGAAATAGCTGAAAAAGAGCTTGAAAAGGTGGAAATACATGATGAGGTGACCGACGAAATCTGTGAAAGCTGTGGCAGAAACATGGTTATCAAGTACGGACCTCACGGTAAGTTCCTTGCGTGTCCGGGATTTCCGGAATGCAGAAATACAAAACCGTATCTTGAAAAAGCAGGGGTTAAATGCCCTAAATGCGGTAAAGAGGTTATTATCAGACGCACTAAGAAAGGCAGAAGATATTTCGGTTGTGAGGGATATCCGGAATGTGACTTTGTTTCATGGCAGAAGCCGTCGGAAGAAAAATGCCCGCAGTGCGGAGGCTATATGGTTGAAAAGGGGAATAAACTGGCCTGTGCAGATAATAATTGCGGATTTGTAAAGACAAATAAAGCGTTACAATCAGAGTAAAGTTATCATTTGCAGAAATGAATGAAAAATTAGAAATCTCTGAAAAATAGTTTAAAATATTTGCACAAATCAAAAAAATATGCTAAACTAACATAAGGTTGAGGATTAAAAAGGAGGAAAAATATGAGCGTTCAGTTATTAGACAAGACTCGTAAGATTAATAAACTGCTTCATAACAATAATTCATCAAAAGTGGTTTTTAATGATATTTGCGGTGTTCTTACCGGGATTTTGGATTCAAACATTCTTGTAATCAGCAAGAAGGGCAAGGTTTTGGGACGAAGCAATGCTGAGGGAATTGAAGCTATTAACGAAATGCTTTCTGTGGAAGTCGGAGAATTTATAGACGAAACACTTAATGAAAGACTGCTTGGTATTTTATCCACAAAAGAGAATGTTAATTTGATGACTCTCGGTTTCGAGAGCCCTGAAGCATCCGGTGTTAGAGCTGTTATAACACCTATAGTTATTGCCGGTGAAAGACTCGGAACATTGTTTGTATATAAGACAAACGAAGACTATGATATTGACGATATTATTCTTTGCGAATACGGCACAACCGTTGTAGGACTTGAGATGATGCGTTCGGTTAATGAGGAAAACGTTGAAGAATCAAGAAAACTTCAGGTTGTAAAGTCTGCAATAAGTACATTGTCATTTTCAGAGCTTGCCGCCATCACACATATTTTTGATGAGATGGACGGAAAAGAAGGCATTCTTGTAGCCAGCAAGATTGCCGACAGAGTGGGAATTACCCGTTCTGTTATTGTAAATGCGCTTCGTAAATTTGAAAGTGCGGGAATTATAGAATCGAGATCTTCGGGAATGAAGGGAACATATATCAAAGTACTTAACGATGTTGTTTTCGATGAACTTGCAAAGATTAAGTCAGATTCTGAATAATTTAAATTTTATATTTATTTCAAACGGAAATTGAAATTGATTTAAAGGGATTTATGGTTAGGCTGTAAATCCCTTTTTGTATAGGTTTTATAATGATTCAGTAAGGCTTTGGGGCATTCTCCACAATATATAGTGGGCGTTTGATATAAAAACCACAAAATTTGCTTGTAATTTTTACCATATATGAGTATAATATTTTGTGAGAGATATGCCGATGAATATATGGGAAACTATATGTAAAGGAGACGCGTTATGATTGATACAAGTATTTTCAAGTATATTGATGTACTTGACAAAGCTGCGGATGCCAGCTGGCTCAAAAACGATGCCCTTGCGAACAACATAGCAAATGTTGATACTCCGGGTTATAATCGGCAGGATGTGAATTTTGAAGATGCGCTTCAAAGCGCCCTTATGAAGAATTCTTATGTCTCACTTGATGAAAAGATTGACAACCTCGATTGGGACAGACTTGATGTAGGTGTTTACACTGAATATACTTCATATTCATACAGACTTGATGAAAACAATGTCGATATTGATACGGAGAACGTAAAACTGGCGGAAAACCAGCTTGTTTACCAGGGGCTTACGAACAGTATATCCGAAGAACTTAACAGACTTAAGTCAGTTTGCACCTAATAGGAGGTAATTATGTCATTATTTCAATCTTTTGATATTAGTTCATCGGGAATGACAGCTCAGCGCTTCAGGACCGATATTATAGCGGAAAACGTTGCTAATGTCACAACCACAAGAACGGAAGACGGCACGCCTTATACAAGGCAGGTTGTTACTTTTGCGGAAAAGACAGAGACAGCTTATCAGAACCTTATAACCATGGGTAAAAACAATAAAGCCGGATATGGTGTTAAGGTTACATCGGTTACGGAAGATACCGATACGGATTATGTTATTGAATACGACCCGACTCATCCGGATGCGGACGAGAACGGATATGTCACTTATCCGAATGTAAACATTGTAACGGAGATGACAAACCTTATTGATGCTTCAAGATCTTATGAAGCCAATGCTACGGCGTTTGAATCCAGTAAGAATCTTGCACAGACCGGACTTGGAATAGGCAAAAGCTAATTAAAGGGAGATTTTTCTTATGGAGATTAATGAGATTGCTAACAACAGTCATAATGATTTGAGTGCGCAGCTTATCAAGAATATGCTCTCAAACAAAAGCGAGACTGTTACAGACAACGCAAATCAGGCAAGTTTTGATGCTCTGTACAATTCACTGACAACAATGGTGGAAGAGACGGATTCTTTATCCGATGCCGCTGATGTTGCTGAGATTAACTATGCTCTCGGTTATTCGGATAATACTCATGATCTTGCCATTGCACAGCAGAAGGCCGATATTGCACTTCAATATACGGTTGCTGTAAGAGACAGGTTTATAGAGGCGTACAATACCATAATGCAGATGCAGATTTAAGATTATACTATTTAACAGAGGGGGAGATTCTAAATGCAGGAGCGACTTAGAAATCTTTTGAACAGAATAATCGAATGGTGGAAGAAGTTTACCACAAAGCAGAAGACTCTTATAGGAAGCATATCGGCTGCTGTTGTGGTTGCTCTTTTTATACTTGCATATGTGGTTACAAGACCTACTATGGTTACACTTGCGGTGGCTGAAACTACATCCGAAGCTTCGGAGATAGTAACACTGCTTGAAGACAATAATATAGATTACAAGACCTCTGCGGACGGTCTTACCATTTCAATAAACTCGAAAGATGAGGCTGCGGCGCATCTTCTTTTGGGTTCTAACGGTATACCTTCAGAAGGGTATTCGATTGACAGCGTTTTTGACGGTTCTTTCTCTACTACAGAAGCCGACAAACAGAAAAAGTATCAGCTTTATCTCGAGCAGAAGATGGCTGATGAGCTTGTTGAAACTCAGGTTGCTGTCGATGATGCCAAGGTATCTCTTTCAATCCCGGATAACGACGGGACAATTCTTTCCGCTCAGGAAGATACCTATGTCAGCATTATTCTTACTTTAAATCAGGATATCGAAGAAGAAAACGCTACAGCAATAGCCAAGTTTGCGGCTACCGCTGTGGGAGATGAAGATACGGAAAACGTTCTTATCATGGATGCTAATTCCAACGTCCTTTTCTCGGGTGCGGATTCTTCATCAACATACGGTGTAAGCAGCTCTTATCAGGCTCTCCAGACAAAGGCTGAGGCTGATATAAAATCCGATGTTTCGGATGTTTTGCTCGGTTCGACTCTGTTTGACAATTGTGAGATCGGACTTAATCTTAAGATGAATTTTGATTCCGAAGATGTTGTGGATACTCATTATTATACAGAAGACGGTATGTCTCAGGGCTATATGGATGAGCAGACTACTTACAATTCAGAGTCTACCGAAGGAAGCTCTGCCGTACCGGGTACAGATTCGAATGATTCCACAACCTATGTAATAGATACGGATGATACAACATATTCTACGGTTGAAGAAGTAACCACGGATTACCTTCTCAGCCAGGAGGTTACAAGTACTTCGAAAGCCATCGGAACTACCATGCCGGACGAGTCTTCTATATCGGTTGTGCTTACCAACTATGTTGTATATGACGAAGAGACAATGGAAAAGAACGGAAGCCTTGAAGATACTACCTTTGATGAGTTTGTGGCTGCAAACAGCGAAAAGGTACAGACTGAGGTTTCGGACGACTATTATAAGCTCGTCGCCAATGCTACCGGTATTCCGGAAAGTGCGATAACTATTATTGCCTATGATGTTCCTTTCTTCCAGTATAAGGAATCGTCAAATATTCTTACGGATTATCTGCAGTTGATACTTGCTGCAATTATCCTCCTTATGCTTGGATTTGTTATCTTCAGAAGTACAAGAGCTGCTTCTGAGCAGGTTGAGGTTGAGCCTGAACTTTCTGTTGAGGCACTTCTTGAGTCGACCAAAGAAGAAGAAAATGTTGATGATATTGGATACCAGGAGAAATCCGAGGTTAGAATTGCTATAGAGAAATTTGTTGATGAGAATCCGGAAGCTGTGGCTGCGCTTTTGCGTAACTGGCTCGATCCGGATTGGGAGTAAAGGGTTATGTCTGCTATTGATGAAATGACAGGTCTTGAGAAGGCGGCCGTGCTTTTGATTGCACTCGGACCGGAAAAGTCCTCTGCCGTATTCAAGCACCTTAAAGAAGAAGAAATTGAAGAATTGACACTTGAGATAGCAAACACCAGAAGTGTGTCTCCGCAGACAAAAGAAGAAGTATTGGAGGAGTTTTACCAGATTTGTATTGCACAGCAGTACATCGCCGAAGGCGGTATCGGATATGCCAAGAATCTTCTTGAGAAAGCTCTCGGAGAAGAAGCTGCGGCTCAGGTTATTACCAAACTTACCGCTTCGCTTCAGGTTAAACCGTTTGAGTTTGTCAGAAAGACCGACCCTTCTCAGCTTCTTAACTATATTCAGGATGAACATCCACAGACCATTGCGATGATTCTTTCTTACCTCAACCCTTCGCAGGCTTCTATGATTCTCGGCGCATTGCCGGCAGATAAGCAGGCGGACGTATCAAAGCGTATTGCGACAATGGACAGAACTTCACCTGATGTTATTAAAGAAGTTGAGCATGTTTTGGAGCGTAAGCTTTCATCACTTGTTAACCAGGATTACACAATTGTCGGCGGTATCGATGCTATCGTTGCAATCTTAAACAGTGTAGACCGTGGAACAGAGAAACATATTATGGAGACTCTCGAAATCGAAGAGCCGGAGCTTGCAGACGAGATCAGAAAGAAGATGTTCGTATTCGAGGATATTCTTCTTCTCGACGACCGTGCTATTCAGAGAGTGCTGCGTGATGTTGAAAACAGTGATCTTGGTATGGCTTGTAAGGCTACCAATGAAGAAGTTAAGAATGCAATCTTCCGAAATCTTTCAAAACGTCTTGCTGCTATGATTCAGGAAGACATGGAATACATGGGACCTGTACGTATGAAGGATGTAGAAGAAGCACAGCAGAAGATTGTTGCTATTATTCGTAAGCTTGAGGATGCGGGTGAAATTGTTATTTCCCGTGGTGGAGGTGACGAGATAGTTGTCTAGGATGTTTGGCGGCAGTTCGCGTTATTCCGTACCTAAGGAAACCGAAGCGTTTCGAGTGGTGGATACCAATGAACTTGCACAGCGCAAAATACAGGAAGCGCTGGAACACGAAAAATTATTTGCTCAGGTTCAGGAAGAAGAGTTTACTTTAGATGAAAATTCCGAATCGCCGGAATTTTCATCTCTTTTCGCAAATCCCGACACGGCACCTGAATATATATCTCCCGATGATGGATTTATCGGGGAAGGTTTTGATGGGGAAAATGAGTTTAATGAAGAATACGAGGACAATGCCGAAGAACTTCAGGAGATGGCTTCATCTATTATAGAGGATGCAAAGGCTGAGGCCGAAAGGATTCTTGAGGAAGCAAGGTTTAGTGCTGAAGATATTAAATCTCAGGCTCATGAAGAGGGATATAAAGCCGGTTTTGCAGACGGACAGGCGGCCTTAGAAGATCAAAAAGAAGAACTTTCGGCTCAGGAAGATCAGCTTGAGCAGGAATACAAAATTAAAGAAGCTATGATGGAAAGAGAGCTTGTCGAAACCATTTTACAGGTTGTAGATAAGGTCTTTCGTTGTAATTTTACGGATAAAAAAGCTCTTGTTTTGCAGATGGTTTCCGACTGTCTTGCGGGAATAGACGGAGCCAGACAGTTTAATATTAAAGTATCAAAGAAAAACGTGCAGTTTATGTCAGCTATGATTTCGGGTTTTGCCCGTGAAATGGGACCGAATATTTCGATTGAGGTTTCTCCGGACGCTAGTCTCGACGATACACAGGTTGTTATCGAAACTGAAACCGGCATGTTTGACTGCAGTCCTTTTAAGGAGTTTGATAATCTCTGCAAAGATATTAGGACACTTGCTGCAGAGGAGGCTTAGATGATTGCAAAGTATGCTCCGCTTTTGGAAAAGACATATTTTGACAAGCTTGGAAAGATCGCTAAAATAGTCGGTCTTACCGTTGAGTCATTGGGGCCTGATGCCAAGCTTGGAGATCTTTGTAAAATTTATACCGACGATTCGAGGGAAGAGTGTGTATATGCTGAGGTTGTTGGATTTAGGGACAACCACCTTTTGCTGATGCCTTTTGAAAATGTAGACGGAATCGGACCGGGATGTATCGTAGAGAATACGGAACATCCCTTATCTGTAGTTGTGGGAGAAGATCTTCTCGGTCATCTTGTTGACGGTCTCGGAAGGATTGCCGACGGTGACGGAGTAGAATACAATATAAGCGGTAAAACTTATCCTGTTGATGCTCCTCCTCCGGAGCCTATGGACAGGGTTATTATAAATGATGTATTATCTCTCGGCGTAAGAGCGGTAGACGGACTTATTACGGTAGGATGCGGACAAAGAATCGGTATTTTTGCAGGTTCCGGTGTTGGTAAATCTACACTTATGGGAATGTTTGCAAGAAATACTGTGGCCGATATTAACGTTATTGCCCTTATCGGAGAGCGTGGACGAGAGGTAAGAGAGTTCGTAGAAAGAGATTTGGGACCTGAGGGTATGGCAAGATCCGTTGTTGTTGTGGCAACTTCAGATAAACCGGCCCTTGTAAGAAAAACAGCCGCAAAAACGGCTACGGCTATTGCGGAGTATTTCAGAGATCAGGGCAAAAATGTACTTCTTATGATGGATTCACTCACGCGTTTTTCTATGGCTCAAAGAGAAATAGGGCTTGCATCGGGAGAGCCTCCCGTAACAAGGGGTTATCCGCCGAGCGTTTACTCGGAGATGCCTAAGCTTTTGGAAAGAGCGGGAATGTCTGATAAGGGTTCTATTACGGGACTTTATACCGTACTTGTAGACGGTGATGATTTTAATGAGCCGATTACAGATACTGCAAGATCCATCTTGGACGGACATATTGTTCTTTCGCGTTCGATAGCTCAGAAGAATCACTATCCTGCAATAGATGTACTTGCGAGTATTTCGAGAGTAATGTCTTCCATTGCCACAAAAGAACATAAGAATGCGGCAGGGCTTTTGAGAAACGTTCTTGCGACTTATAACGATGCAGAAGATCTTATAAATATCGGTGCATACAAGTCGGGCTCGAACAAAGATATAGATTATGCGATATCAAAGATTAATTCGGTAAATGAGTTTTTATGTCAGGATACAATGGAAAAGGTGTCTTTTGATGAGACTGTAGAAAGTCTTCTTCAAATGTTCGGACTTATGGAAGCTGCCCCTGAAGAAGCTTTAGAGGCGTAAAGGTTTTCGGAGATTAGGTTATGAAAAAATTTTCGTACAGGATGGAAAATGTCCTAAAAATTAAAAAACAGCTTGAAGAGCAGCAGAAGATTGACTTTGCGATTGCGCAGGGAAAACTCAACGATGAAAAAGACAAGCTCATAGAACTGACTATAAGACAACAAAGATATGAGCGTAAAGCCAAAAAGCTTATGCAAAAGGACAGACTTGATTTAAAAGCCGTAAAAGAAAACAGAAACGCTATAACCACTATGAAGGCGCTTGTAAGACAACAGATGGTTCAGGTACATATAGCCGAAAAAGAGGTCGAAAAAGAGAGGGTTAAGCTTACCGAAATGCAGATGGACAGAAAGACTCATGAAAAGCTTAAAGAATATGCTTTTAAGGATTATATGCTTGAATATGAAAGAGAAGAAAGTAAAGAAATAGATCAGCTTGTTTCGTATACATATACTATGCGTTAATTGAACTTCATTATTACGAAAATTAAGAGGTATAAATAAATGGCAACCAAAGAAGAAAAAGAAGAAAAGAAAAGACTTAAAAAAGAAGCCAAGGCTGCGAAAAAGGCCGCTAAAAAAGGCGGAGCAGTTGAGGGAGCCGAAGAAGATGAAGAAGAAGGCGGAAAACTCGGACTTATTCTTGTTACTTTAGTTATCTTTATTATCTGGCTCGGAATTTTTGCGCTTTTAATTAAGCTTGATGTGGGCGGATTCGGTTCGAGCGTGCTTTACCCGATTTTAAAGGATGTTCCTTATGTTAATAAGATTTTGCCTACAAGCAGTTCTACTGTCAGCGGAGATGCCGACGGTGAATACGGATATTCTTCTTTGTCTGAGGCTATAGCCAGGATCAAAGAACTTGAACTTGAGCTTGATGCTGCCGTGGAAAAAAAGAGTGAGCTTTTGACAAAGATTTCAGACCTTCAGGCTGAGGTTGACAGACTCTCTGTATACGAAACAGAACAGGCAGAATTTGAAGAACTTAAAGAAAAATTTTATGAAGAGGTTATTTTTGGAGACTCTGCGCCCGATATAAGTACATATATAGAGTATTATGAGTCAATTGACTCCGAAAATGCCGCAGAGCTTTATAAAGAAGCCGTACAGCAGCAAGCTACAAATGAAGAAGTTGAGGAATATGCCAAGACCTATGCGGCCATGAAGCCAAAAAAGGCGGCGGAGATATTTGAATCTATGACAGATAACCTCGAGCTTGTAGCCGAAATACTCGAAAATATGGATACAGATGCCAAAGCCAAGATACTTGATCAGATGGATTCTGAAATTGCAGCAAGTATCACTAATCTTATGGCACCTTAATGCCGATATAAATATTGCAAAGCAGATTTATATAAATACAACTGAATGAAAGGAGGACGATTAATGAATCAGGTGAATTTATTAATCTCGAGTTTGCAGAACTCATCCGGAGACATGATAGTACAGCAAACTAAAGAAGTTTCTTCTGATTTATCTTTTGCAAATCTTATGAACAATGCGAAGGAAAGCGGTTTTGAAATGCCGGAAAGTCAAAGTGATACGACTTATGAGTATAAAGAAACCGATGTAAAAGAATCCTATGAAGCATCGTATAAGACAACGGATAACTTTAAATCCGAGAAGAATGATTTTGCAGATGAAGGCAATCCGGTAAGGGAAGACGTTTTAAAAGCAGCCGAAAAAATTACCGATGCCATAGAAGAAGAACTTGGAGTAACCGAAGAAGAAGTTACCGAGGCACTTGAAACACTTGGACTTACATATCTCGATCTTCTTACAACAGGCGGTTTATCTCAGGTAGTCGCAGAACTTACCGGAAGTGAAAACGCTTCAGAGTTATTGGTAAGCAGCGAATTTACAAATATCTTATCACTTCAGAGTGAGGTGTTAAGTGAGATGCCGGAGCAGGTTCAGCAGCTTTTAAATGACTTTGAACTTTACACAAAAGGTGAAGAGCTTCCTGAATTTGTAACAGCGGAAATCGAAAAGCTGATTGAAAACGTAAATACCGATATTTCGGAAAACGGAATTAATCTTTCAATCTCGACTACAGTAAGCGAAGAGGGTGTTTTACCGGAAGCAGAGATGCCTGTATATGATCCGGTATTATCGGAAGAAGGTTTAGAGGCTACGGAAAAGCCTGAAAACATTATTTTACTTAATCCGGAAAAGGTTGCAGAAGAAACAAATGAAAATGGTATTACAGCTCAGATGCCGAAGCTTGATACAGCTCGGGAGAACATCACTTCAGATGCCGGACCTATTCAGGAAGTACCTGATGAAGAGCAGGTAAATATCATTGAGACAAACGCATCGGCAGATGCCGAAAGCGACAATTTGTTCTCGTCGGAAGAAAACGCAACCAAACAAACCGGCGAAAACCTTGTTAAGGGTGCTACGGAAGAAGCGTCTACTCAGGGTGAGTCGGAGGCGGAAAAATTACAGTCGATGTTTGAGGATTCTCAGTCATCAGCTCAAAGTGCAACTTATACAACACAGACTGTAACCACAAACCAGGATGTAACAGGCGGCGTAATGCAGACCACAACAACCACAACAACATATATAGATCCGCAGACCGCACAGAATATTATTTCTCAGGTTACTGAAAATGTATTTTTGCAGGCCACTGAGGATTCAACCACAATGGAACTTCAGCTTAATCCTGAAAACCTCGGAAAGCTTTATGTTTCTGTAACTACCAAGGAGGGCGAAGTTTCCGCTCAACTTCAGACACAGAATGAAGCTGTAAAGGCAGCACTTGAAAGTCAGATTAATGTATTAAAAGAGACTTTGGCTGCTCAGGGAATTAAGGTTACCGAAGTTGAAGTTACGGTTGCAAGTCATGAGTTCGAAGAAAACCTCGAAAAGAACCAGGCCGGAGCATTTAACGAAGATGCGTCGGAAGGAAAGGGAGAAAACTCTCAGACTCAGGGCAGAAGAAACATTAATCTCGGCGAACTTGATTCACTTTCGGGACTTATGAGTGAAGAGGAAGCTCTTATAGCCAAGATTATGAGTGAAAACGGTAATACAATGGATTTAACGGCTTAAATCCGGAATTATAGGAGAAAAATTATGAGTAATGTAGCAGTACAGATTACAGATGGAACAGTAGTTGATACAACTTCTTCGTCATCTTCAAGTGCGGTTTCCACATCGCAATCTACAATTGACAGCGATACATTTCTTACCCTTCTTGTAGCCGAAATGCAGTATCAGGATCCGCTTGAGCCTACAAGTAATACCGAATGGGTTTCGCAGTATGCAACATTTACACAGGTTGAGCAGATGAATGAGCTTACAAGCCAGATGAGTCAGTCTTATGCTTCATCGCTTGTTGGACAGGAAGTTATCGTTATTGACGATACGGCTTCTTCCGGATATACATCGGGAACGGTAGATTATGTTTATATGGAAGACGGAGTACCTTATCTTGCTGTAGGTGATAACCTCTTTACACTTGACAAGGTTGACAGCGTTGTTAATGCTGATTATCTTGATGCGATTACAACATCATCTACATTTGCTGCAATGATTGATGCTCTTCCTACAACAGATTCACTTACTTATGCAGATAAGAGTCTTGTTGAAGCAGCCAGAGAAGCATATGATTCGATGACTGATTATCAGAAGAAATATGTTGACAGCGAAGATTTATCTACTCTTGAAAGTCTTGAGACAACGCTTGCAACAGTGGTTTCAAACAGATTTACATATCTTGTTGAAAACATTTCCGAAACCGTTACTACAGCCGATGCCGATGCTATTACGGCAGCGAGAGAGTATTATGACTCAATGCAGGATTATCAAAAGGAAGCAGTCAGCGAAGATTCACTTGCACTTCTCGAAGCGGCAGAAGAAGCTTATGCGGCTTTAACTGCAGAAGAGGAAGAATAATTTAATGAAAAATGCGGGTTTGGGATTAATGTTTTTCCCAAATCCGCCGATATAAATATCAAATCGGTAACATACGGAAAGGAGGTTTAATATGGCGAAGATTCTTAATAACAATTATCTGTCGATTGAACAGATGCAGAATCAGTATCTTAACAATAATGCATCTGAGAGCAAGTCGGTTACAGCCGATGGTTTAAGCTTTGATGATATTCTTAAGAAAAACCTTGTTTCGGAGTCATCTGAACTAAAGTTTTCGAAGCATGCATCCGATAGATTAAATGACAGAAGTATTGAACTTTCCGACAGCCAGATGGAGAGACTTGAGAATGCAAGTCAGATGGCGGAAAGTAAAGGCATTAAGAATTCACTTATTATGGTTGACTCCCTTGCATTCATTGTAAATGTACCGAATAATACGGTGGTTACAGCAATGGATGAAACCGAAACAAACAGTCACGTATTTACAAACATCGACGGAGCGGTATTTGGTTAGCCGGACCTCATCAGGAGGCTATAGTCCATGACCGACAGATTGGACTTTTAGCCGCTATGTCGATACTTAGATTTACAACTTAAGAAAGGAAGTACAAAGTTATGATGAGATCACTCTACTCTGGTGTATCAGGTCTTAAAACACACCAGACAAAAATGGACGTTATCGGTAATAATATTGCCAATGTTAACACAGTTGCTTTTAAATCCACTTCAGTTACATTCAGCGATGTAATGTATCAGACAACATCAAA
>JAILQM010000083.1 GCA_024698965.1 Eubacterium sp.
ATATCGGGATTTTTCTCTTTTAAATACTCTCCCGTTCCGGTAATCGTTCCTCCGGTTCCGACACTTGCTACAAAAATATCTACTTTTCCGTCGGTCTGCTCCCAAATTTCAGGGCCTGTTGTTTTTTTATGCGCACGGGCATTTGACGGGTTGTCAAACTGTCCGAGAATAATAGAGCCTTCTATTTCTTTATTAAGCTCATCTGCCTTTTCAATAGCTCCCTGCATTCCTTTTTTTCCGTCGGTAAGCACAAGCTCAGCTCCGTATGCCCTTAAAAGATTTCTTCTTTCCTCACTCATGGTTTCGGGCAAAGTTAGCAGAGCCTTATAGCCTTTTGCCACAGCAACTGCAGCAAGACCTATTCCGGTGTTTCCGCTTGTAGGTTCGATAATTGTAGCTCCGGGTTTAAGAAGGCCTTCATTTTCCGCCTCTTCTATCATGTTTAAAGCAACTCTGTCCTTAGCCGATCCGGCCGGATTAAAATTTTCAAGCTTGGCAAGAATATTTACATCAGATATACCTTTTTCCCTTGAATAACCGTTAAGTTTTAATATCGGTGTGTTTCCGATAAGTTCCAATACATTTTCTTTAATATCGCTCATTTTCATCCTACCTTTCCGACTAATGAAAAAAGCGGAAATGCAATCGCACTTCCGCCTTTAGAGTTTCGTTAATTAGCAAACACCCTGAGCAAGCATAGCGTCAACTACCTTCTCAAATCCGGCAATGTTAGCACCTACTACGTAGTCGCCTTCATGACCGTAACGCTTAGCAGCGTCATCAATGTTGTGGTAGATATTTACCATGATTCCTTTAAGCTTAGCGTCAACTTCTTCAAATGACCAGCTAAGTCTCTCAGAGTTCTGTGACATCTCAAGTGCTGATGTTGCAACACCACCTGCGTTTGCAGCCTTACCGCCTACAAACCATACACCGTTCTCCTGAAGATACTTTGTTGCATCAAGAGTTGTAGGCATGTTAGCACCCTCACATACGCACTTGCATCCGTTAGCAACAAGCTGCTTTGCATCGTCAATAAGAAGTTCGTTCTGTGTAGCGCAAGGAAGTGCAACATCACACTTAATCTGCCATACACCGCGTCCTTCATGATATTCTGCACTCTTTCTTGCAGCAGCATACTCTGTAAGACGAGCACGCTTAACTTCCTTAATTTCCTTAAGAAGTTCAACATCGATTCCTTCAGAATCGTAAATCCAACCTGTTGAGTCGGAAACTGTTACAACCTTTGCCCCAAGCTGCTGAGCCTTCTCTACAGCATAAATAGCAACGTTACCTGATCCTGAGATACATACTGTCTTGCCCTTGATGTCTTCGCCGTGGCACTTTAAGAGCTCTTCTGTAAGATAGAGTACTCCGTAGCCTGTAGCCTGTGTTCTTGCAAGCGATCCGCCGTATGAAAGTCCCTTACCTGTAAGAACGCCTTCGAAAAGACCGCGAATTCTCTTGTACTGTCCGAACATGTATCCGATTTCTCTTGCGCCTGTTCCGATATCACCTGCAGGTACATCGGTGTCAGCACCAATATATTTGCAAAGCTCTGTCATAAAGCTCTGGCAGAACGCCATAATTTCTCTGTCTGATTTTCCCTTAGGATCGAAGTCGCTTCCACCCTTACCTCCGCCGATTGGAAGACTTGTAAGAGAGTTTTTGAAAATCTGCTCGAATCCAAGGAATTTAATGATACCAAGGTTTACTGAAGGGTGAAGTCTGATTCCTCCCTTGTATGGTCCGATTGCATTGTTAAACTGCACTCTGAAACCTCTGTTTACCTGTACCTGTCCGTTATCATCAACCCACGGAACTCTGAACATAATCTGTCTGTCAGGTTCTGTAATTCTCTCTAAGATGGCCTGCTTCTTATAAAGCTCTTCATTTGCCTCGATTACCGGGCGAAGAGAGTCAAGAACTTCTTCAACTGCCTGTAAGAATTCAGGCTGATCCGCATTTTTTGCACGTACTACCTCGAGTACTTCATCAACATAGCTCATGTTTTTTTCTCCTTATCACATCTTTATAAATTGCTTCCATCAAACTTTTTACACATTGGTAATTTTACGATAGTAAATTTTCACTGTCAATGCTTTAAAGCGATAAATTAAACATTTTTATCAAAAAACAAAGGTCATCATAACGCTTGGTTATGACGACCCTTTCTTTTTGGTTATATTCTCTTTTTTTAGGCTTTTGTCAGTTTATAATGTGCATCCGTTATCTACTACAAGAACCTGTCCGTTTACCGATTTTGACATATCACACGAGAAGAACAAAATTGCATTTGCTTGATCTTCTGCAGATGCCTCCGGCACCGACATATCCATGTGACTGTTGCAAAGTGCAGCAAACTCACTGTCAAATGTTGCTATCTGCTCAGGTGTATTTAAATCCGTAGGTGTAGGTCCCGGGCATACGGCATTACATCTGATTCCCTTGCCCGCAAACTCAATTGCAACATTTTTTGTCATACCGATTACGGCAGCCTTTGAAGCGCTGTATGAAATACCGCTGCTTCCGAACACTCCTCCTATTGAAGATATATTGACAATAGCTCCGCTTTCTTCTTTTACCATATACTTAAGAGCTTCTCTCATCATATAGTAAATAGAATCCTGATTTGTCGCACATACCGTCTTCCACCAGTCAGTATCACATCTGTCTATCGGTCTGTGCTTATCTGCCATACCGGCGTTGTTTACGAGAATATCGATCTTGCCGAACTTCTCATAAGCCTCTTTAAATATTCTTACACAATCCTCTTCTTTGCTTACATCGGCACTGATGCATAAAACCTTTGCACCTTTTGCCTCTGCATCTTTTGCGGTTTCCTCAAGCTTTTCAATTCTTCTTGCAGCAATTACAAGATTGGCTCCTTCTCTTGCGAAAATTTCCGCAGTTTTTTTACCGATTCCGCTTCCGGCACCGGTGATGACAGCCACTTTTCCTTTTAGTAAATCCATTATGTTACCTCCTGTTATGATTTCCCAACTTAAAAATTATAACACAAGAATAACTGTTATGCGATATTTTTTTATACCGGGTATGCACCTATTTTGCTATCTGCAAGTGACGGATCTACTCCTGTCTCCTGAGCTTCCCTGAATTCAAAGAAGTCAATCGCCTGTTTCGGGAAAAGAGCATAGGTAAGCACATCCTCATCCTGCTTTTTATATCTCGCCACCTCTTTTTCGAGTTTTTCAAGCTGCGGCTCTATTAAATCGGCAGGTCTGCAGGTTATTGCCTTTTCTTTTTCATCTCCCAAAACCTTGTCCACAACCTCAGGATTAAACGGCTTTACCGTCTGGCCGTACTGTCCCAAAAGTATTCCCTTGGTTTCTTTAGGAGCTACTTTATAGCGTTCTCCCATAAGAACGTTAAGCACTGCCTGAGTTCCCACAATCTGGCTTGACGGTGTAACAAGCGGCGGCTCGCCCAAATCTTTCCTAACCCTCGGTATCTCTTTTAATACCTCCTCAAACTTATCCTCAGCGTTTTGCTCTTTAAGCTGAGATACCATATTTGAAAGCATTCCGCCCGGCACCTGATATCTTAAAGTATTTATATTTACTCCAAGCACCTTTGTGGAAATAAGCCCTGATGCTATGGCTTCCTCTCTTATAGGCGTAAAGTATTCGTTTATTTCGGCAAGAATGTCTAAATCAAGCCCTGTATCATATTCTGTACCCCTAAACGTCTCTGCTATTACCTCTGTTGCAGGCTGAGAAGTTCCGAGTGCAAGAGGAGAAATTGCGGTATCCACAATATCAACCCCGGCCTCAACCGCCTTAAGCACACTCATAGAAGCCACACCGCTTGTGTAATGTGTATGAAGTTCTATAGGCAGTGAAACATTTTCTTTAAGAGCCTTTACAAGTCTCTCGGCCTCGTACGGCACCAAAAGTCCGGCCATATCCTTTATACAGATAGAATCCGCGCCCATATCTTCTATTCTCTTTGCGACATCAACCCAGTATTCTAAGGTATATGCCTCGCCAAGGGTATAAGAAAGAGCTATCTGCGAATGCCCGCCTTCCTTTTTGCATGCATTTACTGCTGTCTGAAGGTTTCTTAAGTCGTTTAAACAGTCAAAAATACGAATGATGTCTATTCCGTTTGCAAGAGATTTTTGTACGAAATACTCAACTACATCATCGGCATAATGAGTATATCCCAAAATATTTTGTCCTCTGAAAAGCATCTGAAGCTTTGTGTTTTTAAAACCGTCTCTTAAAAGTCTTAATCTCTCCCACGGATCTTCCTTAAGGAAACGAAGAGATGCATCAAATGTAGCTCCTCCCCAGCATTCTACCGCATGATATCCGGCCTTATCCATTTTATCTATGATTGGAAGCATCTGCTCTGTGGTCATTCTTGTAGCCATAAGCGACTGATGAGCATCACGCAGCACTGTTTCCGTTATTTTTAATTTACCCATTTTTCTCTCCTTACTATACGCCAAAGATTGCCATAAATACACCGGCTGCTATCGCAGTACCGATTACGCCCGCAACATTAGGTCCCATTGCATGCATAAGCAAAAAGTTTGTCGGATCTTCTTCGGCACCGACCTTTTGCGAAACTCTTGCTGCCATAGGTACGGCGGATACTCCCGCAGAACCGATTAAAGGATTTATCTTTCCTCCGGTAACCTTGCATAAAATCTTTCCGAAAATAACTCCTGCCGCTGTACCGAATACAAATGCCGCAAGTCCGAGTCCTACGATTTTAAGAGTTGTAAGCTTTAAAAAAGCCTCAGCGCTTGTTGATGCTCCGACTGATGTACCGAGCAAAATAACCACTATATACATAAGCGCGTTTGATGCTGTTTCCGAAAGCTGTTTTACGACTCCGCATTCTCTGAAAAGATTACCGAGCATAAGCATGCCTACGAGCGGTGCTGTCGTAGGAAGTATCATACAAACAACTATTGTTACTATAATAGGGAACAATATCGCCTCAAGCTTAGATACATCTCTTAGCTGTTCCATTTTTATCGCACGTTCTTTTTTGGTTGTAAGAAGCTTCATAATAGGCGGCTGGATTATAGGCACGAGTGACATATAAGAATATGCCGCCACGGCTATAGGTCCCATAAGATCCGTCTGGCCGAGCTTACCGGCCAAAAATATAGATGTCGGGCCGTCGGCTCCTCCTATAATGGATACCGCTGCCGCTCCTTCTCCTCCGAAGCCCATGAGTATCGCCAAAAGATAGGCTCCGAAAATTCCGAACTGTGCCGCCGCTCCCAAAAGGAAACTGATGGGATTGGCTATAAGAGGTCTAAAGTCAGTCATCGCTCCTACTCCGAGGAATATAAGCGAAGGCAGGATAGACCATTCATCCAAAAGATAAAAATAATGTAAAAGTCCGCCTACTCCGTTAGATGAGTTTTCGGGTGCTATCATTATCTCCGGATATATATTTACCAAAAGCATACCAAAAGCAATCGGAACCAAGAGCAAAGGTTCATACCCTTTCCTGATTGCCAGATACAAAAATACGCAGGCAACCGCTATCATCACATAATTGCCCCAATAGAGGTTGGCAAAAGCAGTCTGATTCAAGAGGTTTGCCACGGTTTCTCCAAAACTTGCCATGAAAGCCTCCTTCTAGTTCATTGTTAAAAGTAAATCTCCTGCCGCAACGCTCTGTCCCTTGCTTACCGCAATACTTGCTATTGTTCCGTCGGCTTCGGCAACTACCGGTGTTTCCATCTTCATTATCTCAAGGATTACAACAGTATCGCCCTTCTTTACACTGCTTCCCGCAGATGTAACTATATCAACAACCTTTCCGGCCGCTTTGGCTGTAAGGCTTATGCTTCCTGCTGCAGACGATGCAGGCGCAGGTGCAGGTGCAGGTGCGGCTGCGGGAGTTGCAAGCGAAGATGCCGGTACTGCCGGTGCGCTTCCTCCTCCGTTTTCTTCAACCGTAACATCATAAACCTTTCCGTTTACCGTAATTGTATAACTCTTCATCTGTAAAATTCCTCCGTATCGAAAATATCATTATATTCTTCTCTTAATGCTTCTAACCACAAAGCTTTCCGGCTGCATGTTGTAAGAAGCAGCGATTGCTGCGGCTATAACGGCCACAAGCTCTGTTTCGTCTTCTTCCGTATCATTGATTGTTTCTGTCGCTTCCGGTGTGGCCTCGGCAACATTTTTTGTCTTTATAAACAGCGATTTAACCGCCGTAATTATTCCCGTAAAAAATCCTATTATACCGGGAAGAAATTTAAAGCAATAGATAATAACCGACATAAGAATAAGTACACAAAATACCGTTCCCATGCCGAGCAGGGTATTGTATCCCGCCTGAGCCATTGTTGTCATATACTTCCCTCCTTAAATGGAAAATGCCATAATGAGATGCTTTCTTGTCTCGGCAGGATTAATTACCGCATCAACGCATCCTCTTGCCGCAGCAGAGTAAATGCTGTTCTGCGTTTTTTCATAATCCGATAATGCCTTTTCCCTGTTCTCATCTTCGGCAAACATAATGCCCACGGCTTTTTCAGCTTCCATCATTCCGACTTTTACATTATTCCACGCAAATGTCATATTTGTGGCATCCGGATCCGGTGCCGATACTATTGCAGAATAAACCGAGCCGTATACATTTCCCGCTATTAGATTCACCTTGCCGCCTTCAAGTCTTGAGAATTTTCTAATGAGCTCCGAAAGGGCTCTGGCAAGCATTCTCTCATTCTCACTTACAGGCTCAAAGCCTTCTGCTGCCGCAATATTAAGAACCGGAAGGTTTGCTTCAATAGCAACATTTAAAAACTCCGCAGCCTTAATGCAGCCGCCGGCCGTAAGACCTTTAACCTTGTCCGGTGCATTTCCCATAACAGCAACTCTAAGGCCGTTAATTCTCATAATTCCCGTAATCATCTCCGGGCAAAACTCCGGTCTGTATTCTATAAATTCTCTGTTATCGGCAATCTCCGAAATCAAAAGTCTTGTATCTAAACTTTCAGGATTTTGCTCGGTAACCAGCCTGTTAAGTTCATCTGCTCCGCAGCATCCGTAATCATCTTCGGAGAGCATAATAACAAGCTTTCTTATTTTTCCAATTGCCTCATCTTCCGACTCACAAACCTCTGCATTACCCGAAACGCCGGACTGAAATTCCCATGAAGAAAAGCCCTTTGCCAGTTTCGGATCGTCCGTTATGGTCTGAGGTGAATTAATAAACATATTTGCATTTTTTGTCATAAATGTGAAATCCGATAGAGCAGGAATAACAGAAAGTCCTCCCGCGCAATTTCCGAATACTCCGCAAATCTGGAGTCTGTCAGAAGCCTCTAAGGTCTGACTTGTAAGAAGTTCTCCAAAAGCCGCCAGTGCATCCACCGACTCCTGAAGTCTAAAGCCCCCACAATCAATAAATCCTATGACAGGAGCGCCCTTTTGTCTTGCTCTGTCATATATACCCGCAATCTTTTTAGCGTGCATTTCACCGAGAGTACCACCCAGCACATCCCGATTCTGGCTGTAGACAAATACCGGATTGGAATCAATAAGTCCATAACCCGTTATCACCCCGTCAGATGCCTCTCCGTAATTTTTCAAGGAAAAATCAGTCTGTTTGGCACTTACGAGAGCCCCGATTTCAACAAAGCTTCCTTCGTCAAGCAGTTTCTCAATACGCGTCAAAGCTAAATTATCAGCCATTGTAATCTCCCTTCATTTTCTAAATACATTATATAATCTACATTATATAGTAAGAAAAACATCTTGAAAACCTTTTAATCGCCTTGTATCTTTAAAAATACTTTAAGGTATATCACTGTTATTAAATTTCTTGATAACCATTTTTATTGACAAATTTCAGTAATCATTTAAAATGTATATTGCAAGCTAATTTTGTGTAATTCAGCCGTAGGGGCTGATTATTTTGAAAGGAGAATATAATAATGGCAAAAGATTACAGCAAGCAGATGGCTCCTTATGTGGAGCTCCCTAAGTTTGAAGAGTACAAAGAATGGTTCAAAGATTATTTTGATCTTGAGCGTGCAAGCGAAGGTATCGACAAGGGTATCTTAAAGGTTTGCCTTAAGACATGTGATCACAAACCATACTGGTCAGGCGGATTCCACCGTGCATGCTCACAGCTTTCCAGATTTATTTCACTCGATCACGAGAACGAAGTAATCATCTGGACAACAAAGTATGACAACTGGATTCAGGATCAGGATCCTAACGGATGGGACAGATACGCAGACGAGCGTTTCGATCACCAGTACTTCGATGATATGAACCTCATCAAGAACATGCTCTTCGATTTAGATGTTCCTACAATCGGTGCTATCCCTGGACCGGGATTCCACTGGGATGGACCACTTCTTTGCGATATCACAATCATCGCTGATGATGTATACTTCGATGATCCACACCTTTCATCAGGAATGGTTTCAGGTGATGGTATGGGACTTCTTCTTCAGCAGGGTATCGGCCTTAAGAGAGCTAACTACCTCATCCTCTGCGCAGGACAGATCAATGCTCAGACAGCACTTGACTGGGGTATGGTTTCAGAAGTTGCTCCTAAGGGTAAAGTTATGGAGAGAGCTATGGAGTGCGCTCGTATTATCAAGTCTGCACCTTACCATGCTCGTATGGTTGCTTCTTCACTTTGCAAGAGACCTCTTCAGAGAGCTCTTATGGATGACCTCCGTGTTAACACACTTTCAGAGGCTTATTCTACACAGATTTCTCTTAACTACGGTAACTACGGCGGAACTGATGATGATCAGGTAGATGAGAGATTCTCAGGAATCTGGTGGAGATGGAGATGCTCTAAGGATTCTGATGAAGAATTACTTAACCCACGTACATACGAAGGAAAGAAGCATGACCGTGTAACAGCTGTTGAATGGTTCAAGGCTAAACATCCTGAAGAGTACGCTGAACTTGCTAAGGATCTTGATGGAGATCACGACTACAAATAAAATATAGCGAAAGCTTTAAAAAAACAGCTGCACAATTTGTGCAGCTGTTTTTTATTGGAAGGACAACCAAATGTATAAATAAAAGCTACCGGTGTGGCAGCTTTTATCTATAACAGTTGTAATCTTGAATAAAGTATTGTAAAAATAGTAAAATAATGTTAACATTATTTTTGGAAAAATCAAATATTGAGGTGTTACGATGTGTACCACTGCGGAAAGCGCCAACTCTCCGCAGCAGGGTATGGCAGAACAAGTGCCACACAGTACAGACAAAGTCTGCGATACACAAACAAGAGTATAACACAATTAGCTATTTGTCGCAATTACTTGCTATGTACTTATGAAGCGGCTTAAATGTTGTGTTACTTCATTTGTTTCTGGTGTATTCGTTTATTTTGTTTCTTAAACCTTATATATATGAGGTGCTGGTGTGGATGCCGGCACCTCTTTTTGATTTTTCTTAAGGTTACATCAGGTGCCTCTAATAAGGTCACATGGTGTAACCAAAAGAGAAATCAGCCGGTCCTTTTCATACCGGCATATTAAGGAGGAGAAGAAACAAATGAAAAACGAGAAACTATTAAAAAAGTGCCTCGCATTCTTGCTTGCAGCAGTTATGACACTTGCGGCAGCACCTAATGTGGGGTTATTTGCACCTGTAGTAGTTTATGCGGCGTCTAATGCAACTCTCTACACAAATGACATTAAAATGGTATATATCCAGGGTCAAGAAATTGATTTAGATAATTTTGAGTATTATGACGGAGATGCACAACTTACATATTCAGTCGAATCAAACTCAGTAATAAGTCTAAGTTCAACAGACAGTAGCATGGCAACTATGAAAGGAAGAGGGACTGTTACTGTAACAGTGGAAGCCGCAGCTACTGACAATTATAATGCTGTGTCGGGTACTTTTACTGTAACACTTACAGATTTAACTGTAAGCATAGGGGAACAAACAGGTGAACTTACAAGTGGTACAGCAGGAGAGGTTACTTATACTGTTACTACTAATGTTAGAGGGGAATATCAATTTTTTATAAATTCTCTTCCGGACGGAGTGAGTGCTAAGGGAAATTCCGATACTCTTGGTGACGATTATGTTCTGTGCCGGGCACCGCTTGATGAAGATGGGTATGAATGCATAACTGGTTCAGAAACTGAATATACAGGAACTATAACTCTGACTACCACTGCTGAAGCAGAAGCCGGTACAACTGCTCTTACGTTTAATGTTGGCGCAGTATATGCTAGTCCGGTTTCTTTAACAATTTCAGAGGAATCAGATAATAGAACTAGCCTTAGTGGGGCTACAGTTTCTGTTACAGGAGATTACACTTATACAGGTAGCGCTATTGAACCGGAATCATCTGCGGTAACTGTAACATTAGATGATCAGGAAGTGGATTCTTCTCAATATACAGTTTCATATTCGAATAATACAAATTCAGGAACAGCAACTGTTACTGTAACTGCTGCTGAAGATTCAGAAAATTATAAGGGGAATGCAACGGGTGAATTTACAATTGCAAAAAAATCACTTACACCAACCTTAACGGTTACAGGAGATAAGACATATGACGGAGATACTGCGCTTTCTGATGACCAGTCTTACGAATTATCGCTTACAGGAGTTGTAGAAGGTGACACTGTAAATGCTGAAGCTGAAAGTATAGCATATTCATCAGCTGATGCAGGAACAACAGGGGTAACTGCATCAGGCCTTACTCTTTCAGGTGATGATTATTCTAACTATTCGTTGACAGATACTACAGCTACAACGACAGCATCTGCTATAGCAAAAGCATCATTTACGGATGGTTCCGAGACAGACTCATATGTATATGGTGAAAGCTCAAATTCTCTTCTTGCTGTAACTGTACCAACCCAGGCTTATAATACTACATCTCTTGAAGGTGTGGTTGTTAAGTATAATGGAAAAACTCTTGCAGCAACGTCAGATTATACGGTAGGAACAGGTGAAATTGATTCTGAAAATGCTACAGCCGGGACATTTACTTTAACAGGAACAGGTACTAATTTTGAAGGCGCGATTAGTGTACCATATACTTTAGCTACAGAGGACGCAATAAATCTTTCTGATTATACTATAGTTGTTAGATCTTCTGAGAATGAAACTACTACGATAACTGCTGTAACTGCCGTAAATAATTCATATGAATATACCGGTTCTGCAATTACAATTCCGCAGTTTGGAATGTATCTTACATCTGATATATCAAACGAAACACTTACAGATACAAATTTTGCCGGTAGCATTATTACAGATGATGATTTTGTGACAACTTTTACAGATAATGTAAATGTCGGCACAGCTACACTTACTGTTCAGGCAACAGGTACAAACTGCTATGGCACTACTACTGCAAATTTTGTTATAACTAAGGCAACAAATGCGTGGACAAAGGAACTTACCTGCGCAAATACAACGGGCACACCTTCTCCAAGCGCAACAGCTAAATTCGGAGAAGTAACATATAAGTACAGCTCAGACGGTGAAACCTATACAGATGATGTACCTGCATCAGTAGGAACCTACTATGTAAAAGCCTATGTTGAGGGCACAAGTAATTATACAGCTCTTGAATCTGATGCAGTTTCATTTAAGATTAATAAAAAGAGCAGCGGAGGCAGCTCATCATCAGGCTCGTCAAGTAGCTCGTCATCAAGCTCATCAAGCAGTTCATCGTCATCTGACAGCAGTTCGTCATCAGAGAGCAGTTCATCAGATACAACTACAAATGCAGACGGCTCAACTACAACAAAAACCACTGATGCAGCAGGAAATGTAACTGAGACAACCACATCAAGCGATGGAAAGACGGTGGTTACCGAAGTGACAAATGCGGACGGCACAGGCTCTGTAACAGAAACTGCAACAAGTGATTCGGGCAGCACAAAGACATCTGTTGTTGAATCAGATGCCAATGGTAACGCAACAAGTATTACCATAACTACCGAAAATGCATCGGGCGGAGAAAAGACTGTTTCCTATGAAGTATCCGATGCAGGAACTCTTACTTTTAGCAGCGTAGATACAAATGTAAAGAATCTTGCTATTCCAAAAACCGTAACAGCAGCAGACGGAAAGACCTATGCGGTTACAAAGATTGCAGCAGGAGCGTGCAAGGGCGAAGATACTATTACAAAGGTAAAAGTAGGAAAGAATGTTGAAATAATCGGATCGGGAGCATTCAGAGACTGCGATAACTTAAAGAGCGTTACTATAAGCTCCGGAATAACAAAAATTGGTGCAAATGCGTTTAACGGTGCCGAGAATCTTAAGAATATTGTAATCAACTGCTCAAGCCTTAAGAAAATAGGAAAGGGCGCGTTTGATAATATTAATTCAAAGGCAACTATAAAACTTAAAGGCACAAACAAGCAGGTTGCAAAGGTTAAAAAGCTCCTTAAAAAATCAGGACTTTCATCAAGCATAAAAGTAGTGAAAGCATAACCTTCTTTACCCTATATGAACCATGTGAAGACCGCCATTTGGCGGTCTTCTTGTTTGGGGAAGGGGCTATAAGCACATTGGTAGCAGTGCTACCGTAACATATGCAAAACATAGAGCTATAAGACAAAATGTGTTGATAAAAAAACTGTAAAGTATTGTAAATACAGGATTTATAGGTATTTAATCTTCTTAAAATCAGAAGGTTTTGGAGGAAGATTAAATGAATCAAGTAAATTGTCCGGTTTGTGGAAATAAATGTGTGAAGTCCGGAAAAACAAAAGCCGGGGCACAACGCTGGCTATGCAAATCATGTAACACATCTTTAACGCATAATATAGATAACAGTTCAAAAGAACTTCAGCTATTCTTAAATTGGTTATTTGGAAAGAATTATCGCAGAACCTAGGATGGTTGTTTCTGATGGTGGTACAGGTTTTGCTAAGGCACTTAAAAAGGTATGGCCAAATGCGAAACATCAATGTTGTATTTTTCATGTTTTTTGTCAGGTAAAGCGATATACAACTTCAAGACCTAATACATTGGCAGGTTTCGAATTATATCATTTGGAAAAGGATTTGTTGAAAATAAAAACAAAAAAGGAAGCGAATGAATGGGTTAAACGTTTTGTAAACTGGACAAAAAAGCATCAGGATTTTTTGAGTCAAATGACAACAGATGAGTATAGAAGAAAAAGACCTACACATGAACGATTATTAAAGGCTCAGAGATCGTTGTTAAAACTAATAAAAGAAAGCACTATGTTTACGTATCTCGATGATGAAGTGGCAGTCGATTTTGAAACGCCTGCTACTAATAATAGAATTGAAGGCGGCGTTAATTCGAGACTAAGAGAAATGCTTAGAAATCACAGAGGTCTATCTATAGAAAGAAGAATAAAAGCGGTTTACTGGTGGTGCTATATGAATTCACCAGAACCGCTTACTTCTTCTGAAATATTAAGTACAATGCCTACAGATACAAGCATTGCAGCTATATATAAAAAGAGAGTGTATATTCTCATTATTATATTACGCTATCTTCCAGCTTACGGCCTGTTTCCTTCCCTGTATAAAGTTCTTATAAATTCCGTCTTCTTCCATAAGCTCCTCGTGTCTTCCCTGTTGAACTATTTTGCCGTTATCAACAACAATTATCTGGTCTGCTCCTCTTACTGTCTTAAGTCTGTGAGCAATCATGATTATTGTCTTTTCTTTCGTAAGGTTTTCAATAGCCGCAGTAAGCTCTTTTTCGTTTTCCGGATCGACATTAGCCGTAGCCTCATCAAGAATTATAATAGGTGCGTCTTTCATAATGGCTCTTGCAATCGCAATCCTTTGCCTCTCTCCGCCCGATATTGTAGCTCCGCCTTCGCCTATAACGGTATCATATCCGTCCGGAAGCTGCATTATAAAATCATGGCAGCATGCCTTTTTAGCCGCTTCTTTTACCTCATCCAAAGATGCTTCAGGTCTGCCGAATTTAATATTATTTGCTATCGTATCCTCAAAAAGATATACCTTCTGGAATACAAAACTGAAGTTTTCCATAAGGGAATCAAAGCTGTAGTCTTTTACGTCTCTTCCGCCCAAAGTCACTCTTCCTTCATCCACATCCCAGAATCTTGCGATAAGAGATGTAAGAGTTGTCTTTCCGCCGCCGGACGGTCCGACTATTGCGGTTGTTGTATTTTCCTTAATATCTAAAGTAACACCGTCTATTATCTTTCTGTTTTCATATGCAAAGCTTACGTTTTCAAGATGAATATCTCTGTTTTGCGGTACAATGTTTTCTCCGTTAATATCCATCTGTTCAATTTCAAGTACCTCATTTATCATATCAACACCTCTGCCTATTACTCTTAAAAGCGGAGTATATACACCGGCCGCATTAAGGGTATCAAAGAGCATGAAAGAACAAAGAAGCATTGTTATTGTGTAATTAAGCTCCATTGTGCCGTTTAAATAAAACCATATTGAAAAGCCCGCGATAAAAACACCGGTGAGTTTACACACAAAGTTTTGAACATTAACAGCAGGAATTGCAGCAACTTCGGCGCCTATATCCACATTCTTTTTCTTCTCTATATACTGCTTCATCTTTGCATCATTTTGAGCAAACATATTGTAGTTTCTGATTTCGGCAATACCCTGGATATACTCGAGCACAACTCCCACGACTTCTCTGTCGCTCATAACTTTTGCTTCGGAAATCTCTTTAACGTGATTATTTGTATATCTGTTTACAATAAGGAAAAGTACAACACCTACGGCCGATATCAAACCTATTCTTATATCAAAGGCAAATATGGCAGCGGCAATTACAATAGATCCGATGCTTCCCTGAACAACCATCATTATTGCCCTTGTTGCAACATCTCCGACCTGCTCTAGCATATTAGTCGTAACAGAGGTAATATGTCCCAAGCTGTTGTCGTTAAAATACCCCATAGGAAGATATCTTAAATGTTCTCCAATCTCGACTCTCTTTCCGGCGCAGGTATTATAACCGGCCTCAGTTTGAATCATCTGAGAGTATCTGTTTACCACCATCTTTCCGACAGTACTTATAAGCATAAGACCGATTACCGTTGCAAAGGTAGCGGCAGTAATTTCACGGTTTATAACAGCCGTTATGGCAAAATACGCTGCCGGAATTTTGGTTGCCCCGAAAAGTCCGTCTATTACTCCGAGCACAATTGATATATAAAATTTTCTTCTGTTTTCTTCATTACAAAAATCAAAGAATTTTTTAAGCCACTTAAACACTTAATGCCTCCCTTCCGATGCCGATCGGGGCATCTTCGTCATTGTCCTTTGCCATGCTGTGTGCTTCCCACATATTCTTGTAGAGCTCGCAGTTTTTAACCAGCTCTTCATGAGTTCCTTCTCCGGCAACATTTCCGTTATTAATAACAAATATCTTGTCCGCATCTTTTACCGTAGAAAGTCTGTGAGCTATAACAATAAGTGTTCTTCCTTTAACAAGTTTTGCCACAGATGCCTGCACCAAAGCTTCGTTTTCGGGATCTGTGTAGGCCGTTGCCTCATCTAGGATAACAACCGGTGCATCCTTAAGCATTGCTCTCGCAATACAAATTCTTTGCCTCTCTCCTCCGGACAAATGTCCTCCGGCTCCGCCAACCATAGTATCGTATCCGTTTTCAAGATTTAAAATAAATTCGTGACAACCGCTTCCCTTGGCCGCATTTATTACATCTTCATCAGTTGCTCCTGCGCGGCCGAGTCTTATATTTTCCATAATGCTCATATCGAAAAGATAATTATCCTGAGCAACGTAAGCAATCTGACCTGTGTAATAATCCAGCGGCAAATCCTTAATATTTACTCCTCCGTAGGTTATCTCTCCCCCGTCTACATCCCAAAGAGAATCTATGAGTCTTGCAATCGTACTTTTGCCCGATCCCGAAGGCCCTACAATTGCATTTACCTTGCCCTCAAGAATATCCATATTTATGCCGTGAAGAACTTCTTTATCTTTATATTTAAATCTGACATCTTTTACATCAATCTTAGAACCTTTTGGCTCTTTTATGAGTTTTTCAGGCCTTACCATATCTTCTCTTGTAAGTATTTCCGTTACTTCTCCGAAAATAGTGCTTACTTTCATAATGTCGTCCATATATGAAAAAGCAACTACAAGAGGAGAAATGAGGCCGACGGAAAGTATTATACCCGTAATAAAATCCTCGGGCAGCATAGATCCGTTTTTAACAAGAACAAGTCCCACAGGAAGAGCTCCGAGTAAAGTTGCCGGCAAAAATGCCAAACTTCCCGCCTGCCACCATATGCATTTTCTCATCCAGTCAATAAAACAGTCCGCACCTTCTTTTGCAGCAATAACAAACTTCTCATACGAGCTTCCTGTCTTACCGAAAGCCTTAATAACCTCGATACCGTTAATGTATTCAACCGCCGTATCGTTGAGCTTTTTGGTTTTTTCCACCGTGATCTCAAAGTTACCTTTACTCTTCAGCATCATAACCGCCACAAATACAAGACCTATCGGCAGGCAGATGAGATTCGAAAGTCCCATTATCGGATTCAGTTTAATAAGATATATAAACATTACACACGGCAGAAGTATATTCGATGTAAACTCCGGCACGATATGCGCAAGTGTTACCTCCATCGCATCAACTCTTTCAACGATAATGTTTTTATAACTTCCGCTATGATCGTCGAGAACCGATCCGAGCGGTATCTTTCCGAGTTTTTCACAAAGCTGTATTCTTATGCCGCCAAGGACATTATATGTAGCTACATGTGAAAGTGTTGTTGATACGGAATGAAGAAATATTCTAAGAGCCCAGCAAACCGCCATCCATATAACAGGGCCTATATAACAGCTCCAATCTCTTTCGCCTGCAAGAAGCAGACTCACCATATAAGAAATAAGTAAATACGGCAAAAATGATGCCGCCACGCCGAGCATGGCAAAAAGCACACTGCCGACATAGTAGATTTTCTTTCTCCCGGCAAATTCAAGTATCCAGGAAAGAGTACTCCTCTTTTTCATTAATCCAGCCTCCTTAACTATCTAACCCTTTTCTGCGAATATGGTTTTCACATCAGAATCCCAAAAATTTGCGCCAACCTTCTCTAAAGAAGACATTTACCGTCTCTGCATAATGAATGGCCTCCTCATAAGTAAAGTCATGCATTATCATCTCAAGCATCGCAGAATACTGCGCGCTCAGCAAAAGGTGCATCTCCTTATCGTCAATTTGTTTAACCTTCCCATCTTTCGGACCGAACTCTCTCATAAACTTAAGTGTTGAGTTTTGTACCTTTGTAATGGTTTCGTGGAAATAATTAGCGTATTTTGTACCTTCACTACCGAAAAACAAAAGTTTTTGTTCGTCAAAGTTGGCATAGAACATATCGACCATAAGCTTAATTTGGGTTTTGTCCGCCCACATGGCTTCAACTCCTTGGCAATCAGCGATTTCGTGTTCCCTTTCCTCTTCAGAACCGCAAAAGCTTTCGCATGCATCTACAGCAGGTTTTACCACGGCATCAAATATTTCTTCCTTATTTTTATAATGCCTGTACAATGCCGTTGCAGATATTCCGAGTTCTTTGGCTATGTTTCGCATAGAAGCCTCTTTAAAACCTTTTTCCATGAACTCTTTTTTTGCCACTCCCAAAATCTTGTCTTTAGTATTCATCATTTCCACCTCCGGTTAACGCCGTTAACTTGTTAACGCTGTTAACATTATAGTTAGACATATCTACCCTGTCAATGTAAATATTTCTCAATAAGCTCGTTTGCCCAAAAAAAGCCGGTGCATACATACACCGGCCTCTTAATCTTAGGCTTATTTAAAACAAATCAAAACATCTTATATTTGTCCACATCTGCATTATTCTTTCGTTTGCTTCCTCATCAAAACAGTTCATAACCACAGCCCTTTCGATGATTTCCTCTGTGGGATACTGTGCCAATAGCTGTCTTTTGGTCTGCTCTTTGGAACACTCCAATACATAGTCCTGCCCAAAGAAATATGAAAGGTCGTATTCGGCCACCTCGTCTCCTTCTTCTGCTCCGTACATATATTCAAGATATTCTTTTATCACATCGCTCTCTCCGCCCGAGATTGCCGATGTATAACCTATGTAGTACATATTTCGCACAACATTTTCCGGCATGGAAATGTAGTTAAGAAATGCTTCGGCCGCCTGTTTTTTTCTCGTATCTTCACTTATTCCGTTCTTCATCATTACCCAGCCGTCAAACCAAAGATTTGTACATTCTTCGGGCACCGAATAGTTAAGCAGACATCCGTCTTCTTCAGCCTGGTCCAAAGTATACACCGCATCTCCCGACCACTGCATATTGGCAACAACCTTGCCCGTTATCATGTCCGCCTTACCTGAATCCGTCTCCAAAGAATAAGCATTCTTTCTCATCTCGGAAAGAATATCTTCAGCAACATCTACCGCCTCTTTTGAGGTATCGTTTAAAAGAGCGGACAGGTTCTGATAATACAAAGGATCCGAAAGATAATCTTCCTGCATTACCTTTTCTTCATTGGCTATACACTGTGCGACGAAAAATGAGTCCCTGACTCCGTCCTTCATCGTTATTCTCTTATAATAATCACTGTCTAAAAGCACGCTCCAATGAGCCACATCGCTTTCCGAAAGGATTTCCGGATTATACACAAGTCCCATTGTGCCCCACATATATCCTGCGCTGTAGATTGACAGGCTCTCGCCGTTTCTCTCAAGGCTCTCAAAAACGCCCTCTATATAAGGAGACACCCCGTTTATATAGTAGTTTTCGGGATTGGACTCATCAAAAAATTCCTCCGAAAGAGGCTCAAGTCTCTCCTCTTCCATCAGCTTCATTATCATATAATCCGACGGACAAACAAGATCGAATACATTTCCGAGGCTCATCTGATTATAGAGCTCCTCATTTGTACCGTAGGTCGAATACTCAACCTCAATCTCTTCTCCGTAGGTTTCTCCATACCAGATTTCAAAATCATCAATAAGTGAGTCTTCGCTGAAAATATCTCCGCTTTCAAGCTCTATAATCTCATCTTCGCCCCAATATCCTTCGTCAATATACTCCTCGCAGTTTGCAATTCTGAGCACCAGCTTATCGTCACCGATGTTTCCGCAGCCCGAAAGCATAAAGCAAAAGCATGCACCAAAAAGGACGGTTAATAATTTCTTACGCATTACCGTTTTCCTCCTTTGGTGTCTTAAGATTCATGAGCACAACAGCAGCGACAACCACAACGAATATAATTGTCGAAAGTGCCCAAAGAGCGGTTTTAATGCGAGTCTGCGAGCCTCTTGTCGCGTTTACCACATAGGTTGATATCGTATCAAATACCGCAGGTTTTGTATAACTTGTAATAAAATAATCATCCAAAGAAAGAGTAAGAGCAGTCGCAAATCCTGCAATTATTCCCGGAATAAGCTCTCTTAAGGTCACGGAAAACATGGCCTTTAAAGGAGTTGCCCCAAGGTCAATCGCCACCTCATAGTGGTTTTTATCCATCTGAACAAGTCTCGGCAAAACAGATAAATACACAAACGGAGTGCAAAGCGCCATCTGTCCGGCTATCAGCGGAATATATGTATCTTTATCCATATTAAGAAATACTATGAATAAAACGCAGATGGAAAATCCGGTTACAACATCTGCATTAACTACAGGAATACGGTTGAAAAACTCTATAGTACTTCCGAGCTTTTTGCCAACATAAAATCTACCTATAGCCCCGATAGTTCCGAGGATTGTCGAAAGAAAAGCTACCGTAATCGCAAGCAAGAATGTGCCCGCAATCATGTTTCTGAGTTCTTCCTCTTCTATAAGCGTTTTATAATTATCAAGTGAAAATGCTCCGCTTTGTCCCACCTGGGTTGCATCTGTAAAACTGTAAAGCGCAAGAAGCAAAATAGGCAGATACATAAACAGCAGCACAACTATTAACCATAAATAAGCAAATCCGTTTTTCTTCATTATGCCACCTCACTTTCCGCACGCTGGGCTCTGGTTTTGGTGTAAGATGCCAAAAGAATGAAAAGCAGAAGAATTATAGAAACCATCGATCCTCTGTGCCAGTCAAATGCAGCAAAGTAGCTTCCTATAAGGCTTCCCATGATATAGGTAGAATTGTAAATCATATCAAGCACTACGTAATTTGTCATTGCCGGCAAAAATACCATTGTAATACCGCTTGCAATTCCCGGCATTGAAAGAGGAAGAAGTACCTTAACAAAAGCCATTCTCTTTCTTGCTCCAAGGTCTCTTGCAGCCTCAATATATCCCCAATCAATATCTTCAATACATGTATAAATAGGCAAAATCATAAACGGCAAAAAGTCATAAACCTGACAAAGCACCGTATTAAAAAACGGATAGTAAGCCAGATTTCCTTCTATAGTCGAAAGGATTTCCTTCATTGCGGTAATTCTGAGCGTAAAATTGATCCACATAGGTAAAACCAAAAGAGTGACCAAAACTCCGCTCTTTTTTATATTCTTTCTGACAAGAACATAGGCTGTAGGATAGGCGATTAAAAGTGCAAGTGCCGTCGTACAAAAAGCAATGGCAAGGCTGTAGACAAAGGTGCCGAGCATCTTGCCGTTTGTGAAAAATTCCGTGAAATTTTCAACCGTGAATCTTCCTTCAGAGTTTGTAAACGCGTAATATCCAACCACTAAAAGCGGCAGAACAACAAACACGACAAGAAAGATCACATAGAAAATTCCCAGATATCCTCTGCGATCTTTCATCTATTCTTCCTCCCTAGTGATTTCAAACTCGAGTCTGTCTTCAGGAATAATAAGGCCTACATAGTCTCCCGTATTCCAAAGATAATCGTCATCAATATAATAGTCCGTTCCGCTTTCACTTCTTACTCCGTAGCTATAGTGATCACCCTTATATATAATTGAAATAATATTTCCGGTTATATCGCAGGTCTCGGCCTCGTCTGTAAGATCTCCGTATCTTGGATCAAAGAATGCCGATACATGAACTCCTTCCGGGTTCTCCGGAACATTCTCTCCAAATATCTTTTTAAGATCTACGTTTAGAGAATTATCCGCAAATCTAATGCTTCCGTCGGATTCAATAACGCCTTTGAAGTGATTCTTTGTGGCATCGTATGGCATTACATGGATTCCGTCCGGCTCTATTTTTATTCCCACATTAGCTCCGACCTCAACAGGATCGGTGCTTTTGGCAACAATCTCGTTTTTACCGCTCTGAATTATAATCTCGTAAAAAGTTCCTTTGAACAATACCGAAAGTACTTCGCCTGTAATATCTCCGTCTTCGGCTTTACAGATATCCACATCTTCAGGGCGCACTACGGCCTCTATCCTCATTCCGAGAGGATAATCGTCGAGACATTCAAACTCGCAGTCACAGAAGCTGACCTTAAGATGACCTGTCATCCTGCCGTTGTAGATATTACTCTCTCCTATAAAATCGGCTACGAATGAATTCGCCGGCTCGTCATATATTTCCTTAGGTGTACCGATCTGCTGAATCTTACCGTCGGAAATAACCACGACTTTGTCAGACATTGTAAGCGCCTCTTCCTGATCGTGGGTAACAAAAATAAAGGTTATACCAAGCTCCTTATGCATTTCCATAAGTTCAAGCTGCATATCCTTTCTCATCTGATAATCCAGGGCCGAAAGAGGCTCATCCAAAAGAAGAATCTCCGGCTCATTTACAATGGCTCTGGCAATAGCTATTCGCTGCTGCTGTCCGCCCGAAAGAGTCTGAACCCTTCTCTTCTCAAAGCCTTCAAGATCCACCATTTCAAGTGCATCCTTGACCTTTTTATCTATCACATCCTTCGGCAGCTTTTTAAGCTTAAGGCCGAAAGCTATATTATCGTAAATGTTGAGAAACGGGAAAAGTGCGTAATTTTGAAACACCGTATTGATCGGCCTTTTATTGGCCGGAAGATCGTTAATTTTTTCCCCGTCAAGAAAAATATCCCCTGATGTGACACTCTCAAATCCCGCAATCATTCTGAGTATGGTAGTCTTTCCGCATCCCGAAGGACCAAGCAGTGTCACGAATTCACCCTTCTCTATTGAAAGGTTAATATCCTCTATAACCTTTGTCTTTCCGTCATAGCTCTTACCAACATTCTTAAGTTCGATAATTTTCTCCAATTCTATTATCCCCTCCTAACGATTTTATTTTCCGAATCCGCAATTCGGGAAAGTGCATACATTGCAGTTGAGGCAAAGGCCTCCTTCTCCGAATCTGTGCAAATCTTCCTCAGTTACAATATCATCTGCCATAAGTCTTGGCAATACCAAATCAAAAATAGTTCTCTTAGCATACATTACGCAACCCGGAAGCCCAAGTACCGGAATCTTCTTTTCTCCGTAATAAGACAATAAAAACATTGCTCCCGGAAGAACAGGCGCTCCGTAAGTAATAATTTCAGCTCCCGTATTTTTGATTGCGAGAGGAGTCTTATCATCGGGATCGACACTCATTCCTCCCGTACATACAACCATTTCTGCTCCCATGTCAAGAAGCTTCATAATGCATCCCGTTATTCTCTCATTATCGTCATCCGAAATCTCGTGTCCGATAATCTCCGCGCCAAACTCTGTAACCTTATCTATAATAACCGGTGTAAAAGTATCCTCAATCCTCTTATGGAATACTTCGTTACCCGTCGTCACAATTCCGACCTTTTTCTTTTTAAACGGACAGACATTGAAAAGCGGCTCGCTTCCTGCCGCAAGAATAGCTCTATCCATCTTTTCCTTTTCAATAACCAAAGGTATGATTCTCGTGCCTGCAAGCTTGTCGCCCTTTTTCACGGCAAAATCTCCGTGACGCGAAGCAATCATCATCTCACCCAAAGAGTTAACGGCCAAAAGCTTTTCTCTGTTTATTTTAAGAACACCGTCGCAATCGGCAATAAGCTCAATCTTGCCTTCCTTTACATCAGAGCCGTGCATATTCTGGCCTGCACAGATTTTATAAAGAACCTCTGCCGCATCATTTTCATGCATCATATTCTCATCATTTTCCCAAATATAAACATGATCCTTTCCGACACTCAAGAGCACCGGAACATCCTCTTCTTTTATAATATGACCTTTGCGGAATACCGCATCCTTTGTCACACCCTTTATAATCTGCGTAATATCGTGGCAAAGTACCTGCCCTACCGCATCCTGTGTTTTCATTAATTTCATGGCATTAACCTCATTTCATAGTGAATTAATTCTATCATATTTTCATAACTTTGTTTATAAAAAGTTAATAATTCTTTATAGAATATTTCTTGAGCTTATAATGCAAAAAGAGTATCATCAAGAACGTAGAGAACTCATACTTCTCATCCCCCTAACATAATTTAGATAAAAAAATAAAACTTCCATTCGGAAGTTTTATTTTTTTATCTTGCTTCTAGCATAGGGGACGGTTCTGCTTGCGCTTAGCATAGGGGACGGTTCTCTTTGTCGGTTTAGGGGGGACTCTCAGCATAGCATAGGGGACTCTCACAGCATAGGGGACTCTCACAGCATAGGGGACGGTTCTCTTTGTTGAAACATAAGCATTTAGAACAAAGCTATATACTTTGATTGTTTCAACAAAGAGAACCGTCCCCTATGCTGTGAGAGTCCCCTATGCTGTGAGAGTCCCCTATGCTATGCTGAGAGTCCCCCCTAAACCGACAAAGAGAACCGTCCCCTATGCTAAGCGCAAGCAGAACCGTCCCCTCCATATTCGTTAATGCCGGCGACCGGAGTCGAACCGGTACGGGAAATTAATCCCACGGGATTTTAAGTCCCGGGCGTCTGCCAATTCCGCCACGCCGGCATTTCAATATAAAATTGTAAAATATTATATTAAAAAATGGACGGAGAAGGATTCGAACCTTCGAAGTCGTAGACAACAGATTTACAGTCTGCCCCCTTTGGCCGCTCGGGAATCCGTCCATATGTCAAGGCTTAATTGCCCTGACGAGATTAGATTATAGCATAGTAATTTCTATAATGCAACCATATTTTAATTAAATGGCACAATTAAATGCGCAAATCTGAAACCGATTATTCCAAGCTCTCTTCCAAGCTTACCCGGAAGGTTTACAAATGCTGCAATAGAGGCTCTTCTTACGACTATAGCCATTTTTCTGTTATGCTTGTAAAGCTCCTTCCACATGTCGGAAATCATTTTTTCCGCCTCATCTGTGCGGTTAAGTCTCGTAAAGATTGTTGCAAGAGTCATCATAAATGTAATCTCATGATATAAATATTTTACAAGACGCGGCTTTGTCTCTTTAAGCTTTTCAAGATCATGTGCCTTAAAGATTTCCTTTGACACAAGAATCTGGTGATCGCAGCGTTTCTTTAAGCTTTCTTCCGATACCGACTGGTTCTCTCTACCGATGAGGTAGAAGTAAAAGTCCTCATTGAGGTATACGATTTTTTCCACATAAGGAAGCGGATAGTAAGCAAAAAGGTTATCTTCAAAGAATGTATGCTTCGGAAGCACAACTCCGCATTTTCTCAATATCTCTGTACGATAAAGATTTGAATGCATTGTCATATACTGCCATGGTCTGAATCTTTTCACATCATCCCACTCGCAGGTAACCTTTTCCGGAATAACGTTTTTATATCTTATTGTTCTTGTTACTCCCTTGCCCTTGGTATAGTAAACGTAATTACAAACCATAAGGTCAATTCCGCCGTGACTTTCGGCAGCCTTTAATCTTTTAATTACAGCTTTAAGGGCCTTTTCTCCAACCCAGTCATCCGAGTCAACCACCTTAAAGTATTTTCCGGTAGCCTCGCGAAGTCCATGATTAATACCTTCGCCGTGACCTCCGTTTTCCTGTGTAAGAACTCTTACTATTGTCGGATACTTTTCTGCATAAGCAGCAGCAATTTCTCCGGTTTTGTCTGTGGAACCGTCATTAACGATAAGTATTTCCGCATCCTCACCGGCCTTAAGAAGACTGTCCACGCAGATATGCAAATAATCCTCCGAATTATAACTCGGAACCACAAATGTTATTAATTTACTCATAATATTTCCTCTTTAGCAACCTCCATCATAAGTTTAATACGGTTGAGCTGATTCACACGGCTCGCACTCGCATCATAGTCTATTGCCACAATATTTGCCTGCGGGTAAAGCGACTTAACTTTTTTTACTATACCCTTTCCGACAATATGGTTCGGCAGGCATCCGAACGGTTGCACGCAGACTATATTATTAACCTTTTCTTTGATTAAGTCAATGACTTCTCCCGGCAAAAACCAGCCTTCACCGCACTGATTCCCGAGCTGAAGCACTTCCGCACCGTCCGCCCTTATATTCTCAAGGCTTGAATTTCTTTTAAAATGAATGCTCTTATCGAGCCTGGTCATTACATCTTTTCTGACATAATCGGTAACCCAAAGTAATAAATCAACAAGTTTTGCCGCCTTTTTACTCTTACCGAAAACCTCGGCCCTGTATTTGGCATTCCAAAAACAGTATTCCAAAAATTCTATCACGTCCGGAATTACAACCTCTGCGCCCTCGGCCTCAATTAAATCCGAGAGGTGATTGTTGGCCATCGGCATGTATTTTACTAGTACCTCACCGACAATTCCGACTCTTACCTTTTTATCTGTTCCGCTTACCTTAATCGCATCAAACTCATCTATTATAGCCCTGCAGTTTTTCTTTAGGCTTCTCCAATTAACACTCTTTTGAGAGACGTCTTCTTTAATAATCTCCATCCACTTTGCGTAAAGCTCATTGGTGCTGCCTTTTTCCACCTCGTAAGGTCTCATTCTGTGAGATACTTTCGAAAGCAGGTCTCCGTAAATAAGGCACTTAATTATCTTAAGAAGGGTTTTTATACCAATCTTAAATCCGCTCTGCGTCTCCATTCCGTTAGGGTTTGCCGAAATAACGGGGATATGTCCGTATCCGGCCTCGGCAAGAGCTTTTCTGATAAATCCAACGTAATTTGAAGCCCTGCAGCCTCCACCCGTCTGAGCCATAACAACAGCAAGATGATCCGTATCGTATTTTCCGCTCATAACCTCGGCAAGTATCTGCCCGGTTGTAATTATACACGGATAGCAGGTATCGTTATTTACATATTTAACGCCGAGATCGTATACATCCTGACCTTCGTTCCACATCATGACAAAGTTGTAGCCCTCGCTTCTTAGCGCAGCTTGCATAAAGTCAAAATGCGGTGTTATCATTCCCGGACAAAGTATTGTATATTTTTCCTGCTGCATCTTGTCGGTATACTCGACTCTTTCGTAGTCATACGGTTTTTGCAGCTTTTTGCTGGCGTCTTTGTTTCTCTCTTTTAACGCCGCAATCATTGAACGCACCCTGATTCTGGCCGCTCCGAGGTTGTTAACCTCATCTATTTTAAGAAGGGTGTACATCTTTCCGGTCTGCTCGCAAAGCTCGGAGATTTGGTCTATTGTTACCGCATCCACACCGCAGCCGAAAGAATTAAGCTGTATAATCTCAAGGTCATCCCTCGTCGCCGCATACTCGGCAGCAGAATAAAGCCTTGAATGATATACCCACTGGTTTGTCGTACGCAGTTTTACCTCATGCGGGTTAAGCCCTGCCACAGAGTCTTCCGTAAGCACCGCGAGCCCGTAACCCTGAATCATCTTAGGTATTCCGTGATTTATCTCCGGATCCAAGTGATACGGTCTTCCGGCCAAAATAACGCCTGTCTTTCCCTTCTTTTCAATCCATTTAAGAGCTTCTTTTCCCTTGTTTAGAATATCTTCCTTGCACCTCAAAAGCTCCTTCCATGCCTTATGCACGGCACTTCTTACCTCGCCTCCGCCTATGCCCCAGTATTCTGCGGCAACTTCGCAAAGCCTGTGTGCCAAAACATCTTCATTTTCAAATGAGATGAAAGGATTTAAATATCTCACATTTTTGTTCTCAAGGTCATCGACATTGTTTCTTATATTCTCGGGATAAGATATAACCATCGGGCAGTTATAAATATTCTGCGTATTTCTTCCCTCGTCTCTCTCATAAAAAACGCATGGGTAAAATATCGTTTTAACTCCGCTCTTAATCAGCCACTCAATATGACCGTGAACTATTTTTGCAGGATAACACTGAGACTCGCTCGGAATTGTATCCATTCCCGATTCGTACATTTGTCTCGACGTAAGCGGAGAAAGCACTGTTCTAAAACCTATCTCCCTGAAAAACACTGCCCAGAAAGGATAATTCTCATACATATTTAAAGCTCTCGGAATGCCGATTTCTCCCATCGGAGCCTTGTTTTCCGGCAGCGGCTCATAATCAAAAATTCTCTTAAGCTTGTAGGCAAAAAGGTTCGGAGCTTCTTCTTTTGCACCTCCGCCTCCCAAAGCTCTCTCACATCTGTTTCCGCTGATATATCTTTTGCTGTCTCCGAAGTGGTTAATCGTAAGACGACATTTATTTTCGCACCCCTTACAATAGGTTGTACTTGTTTTATAGGTAAATTCCTTAATCTTGTCGTAAGACAAAATGCTGCTCTGCCCGGTAGAACGCTCTCTTGCAATAAGCGCCGCTCCGAAAGCTCCCATGATTCCGGAAATCTCCGGCCTTACGGCCTCTCTTCCGCTTATGATTTCAAAGCATCTTAAAACGGCGTCATTGTAAAATGTACCGCCCTGCACAACAATTTTCTTTCCGAGTTTTCCCGCATCCCTTAATTTTATTACCTTAAAGAGAGCGTTTTTAACTACAGAATAAGCAAGGCCGGCCGCAATGTCCGCAACATCTGCGCCCTCTTTCTGCGCCTGCTTTACATTCGAATTCATAAATACCGTACATCTCGTACCGAGATCTACCGGTTTTTTTGACTTAACTGCGATATTTGCAAACTCCGCCGCATTATAGCCCAAAGACTTTGCAAACTGCTCAAGAAATGATCCGCATCCCGACGAGCATGCTTCGTTTAAGACAATCGAGTCCACATACCCATCTTTGAGCATTATGCACTTCATGTCCTGTCCGCCTATATCAATAATGCTTGTCACATCCGGCACAAAATACCTTGCCGCAAAAGTATGAGCAATTGTCTCAACTTCACCTTCGTCAAGGTTAAACGCGTTTTTAAGCAGGGCCTCTCCGTATCCTGTGGCGCACGCCCTTGCTATATGCGCTTTCGGATTCATACGGCTCATCATATCGAGAAGGTTTTCTTTTGCCACATCCAAAGGACTTCCCATATTTCCGCCGTAGAACGAATACAAAAGCTCTCCGCCTTCGGAAATAAGCACGATTTTAATGGTTGTAGAACCACCGTCTATTCCAAGATAACAGTTTCCCTCATACTCCGAAAGATCAGCCCTTACAACATCATGCTCCGACTGTCTGCTCCTGAATTCTCTGTACTCATCTTCATCTTTAAACAAAGCCTGAAGTATATTCATATCAGATGAAGAATCCCCGAGCTTTGCTATATTTTCAATTGTTTCTCCAAGATTAATTTCGCTTGAATTTCTCGCCTTATATGCAGCGCCCAATGCCGCAAAAAGATGAGCATTTTCCGGACAGCTTTCCATATCGTCCCCAAGGTTTAGCGTCCTTGAAAACGCAGCTCTAAGCTCAGTCAAAAAATGCAAAGGGCCGCCAAGATAAACAACTCTTCCCTTTATCTTTCTTCCGCAGGCAAGTCCCGATATCGTCTGGTTTACCACCGCCTGAAGCACACTTGCCGCAAGATCTTCTTTGGCGGCTCCGTCGTTTATAAGCGGCTGAATATCAGTTTTAGCAAAAACGCCGCATCTTGCGGCTATTGGATAGATATCCTTATATCCTTTTGCCAGCTCGTTTATACCATCGGCATCGGTCTGCATAAGGGCAGCCATCTGGTCAATGAAAGCTCCCGTACCGCCGGCACAGATACCGTTCATTCTCTGCTCAACTCCTCCGGTAAGATAGATAATCTTTGCATCCTCACCGCCGAGCTCTATTACCACATCTGTATCGGGATATTCGTTTTTTACAGCAAAAGAGACAGCCACAACCTCCTGAACAAAGGTAGTGCCCGTCGCTCCCGCAAGTTTAAGTCCGCCGCTTCCCGTCACAGCCAAAAAACATTCATTAATATTAAGAGATGCATAAATCTCTTTAAGCATCTCTATCACGGTCTCTCTTACATTCGAATAATGTCTTTTGTAATTATTATACTCTATTTTGTTATCTTCACTCAAAACCACGACCTTTACGGTCGTGGATCCGATATCTATTCCGATTGACTTTTTCATATTATTTAATTGTACCCAAATAATGTGAAAAGTCAACCGAAAACAATGCTACACATTTACATTAATGTTTTCATTTTTTCCTTGATTTTTTTACCGGTCAAAGTTGCTGCCAGCCCTCCGTTTCCCGTCTCTCTTATAGAAGAATCCATTCCGCGGCCGATTGCATTCATGGCATCAAACACCTCATCAGCAGGTATTGCCGATTTAATGCCCGCAAGAGCAAGCTGCGCACTTGTAACAGCATTTACGGCTCCGCTTACGTTTCTTTTTACACACGGCACTTCGACAAGTCCCGCAACCGGATCGCAGGCAAGACCGAGCATGTTCTTCATAGCAAGTGCGGCCGCATTCGCTATCATTTTTGAGTTGCCACCCATAAGATAAGCAAGCCCTGCCGCAGCCATAGAAGATGCCGCACCTATCTCCGCCTGACATCCGCCCGCAGCTCCCGAAAGCGAAGCCCTTGCTGCAATCACTCCTCCTATACCTGCTGCCACATACATAGCTTCCGTCATCTTTTCATCGCTAAGCTCTAATCTTTCCTGAGCCGCTAAAAATACCGCCGATACCACTCCGCATGAACCGGCAGTGGGCGCGGCAACTATTTTTCTCATACAGGCATTACTCTCTGCAATCTTTAATGCCTTTACGGCAGTGCTGCCTATAAAGTCACCCAAAAGCAGGTTTTCTTTTTCAAGTGCTGCTTCAAGCTTATATGCCGCACTTCCCGAAAGCCCGGCCCTGCTTTTCATATCTTTGCTGTAACTTTTTTCCGACTCTCTCATCGCTCCGTATATATAATGCATTTTCTCCCAGGATTCTTTCTGATCATATCCGTTTTCGCGGCAATCGTTTTCCATTACAACCTTCCAAAAAATGCTCTTTTTCTCTTTTTCTTCTTTTAATATATCTTTTACTGCTTCAAACATTTTACTCCTAACATAAAGATAAATAAGTTACCTTTATTACTCCATCCATATCTTTTAATTCTTTAAGTGCCTCGGGGTTTACCTCTTCATCGCATTCTATAACCATTACAGCCTCTCCGCCTCTGCTTTTTCTGTAAAGCTGCATGGCCGCAATATTTATAGAATTCCTTCCGAGCATTCCGGTAACTCCTGTTACATGCCCGGGACTGTCGACGTTATGAACGATAAGCGTCGGATAATCGGCGGCAAAATTAGTATCTATTCCGTCAATCTTATTTATGCATATTCTGCCTCCTCCGACCGAAGAAGCCACAACCTCAAGCCTGCGGCCACCGGCCGACTCCATCTCTATTTTTACCGAATTCGGATGAACATCTCCCAAATCCGTTCCTTCTATTATAAAATCGAGCCCTGCTTTTTTTGCCTCCTCAAAGCTGTCCGGAATTCTCTCATCATCCACCTCAAATCCAAGGAGTCCGGCAACAACGGCCCTGTCGGTTCCGTGTCCCTTTCCCGTCAAAAGAAAGGAACCGTGAAGATAAATCTTTGCGCTTGCTATAGGATCCCTCATTAATTTTTTACATATGTTTCCTATTCTGACCGCTCCGGCAGTATGCGAACTTGACGGGCCGACCATTACAGGTCCCACAACATCGAAAATGTTCATATTTTTCTCCTGTCTCTCACGAAAAAAGGGAGCTCATATCATATGATATGAACTCCCTTGTTCGTTTCTTTTTTAGTTTTGATTATTGTATCACACTTTGCTCAGGTTAAAAAGCAAAAGTTTACTTTTTTCCTTCACCGCACACCCAGGTTGTGCCTTCTTTGGTATGAATCTTAACGTCTTTATATCCGGCCTCTTTTAAAAGTTCTTCAAATTTTGAAAGCGTCGGATTATAAAGATTATATTTTTTAATGTTTTCTCTCTGGTGATCGTCAAGCTCATCCGTGTCATAAATATCGGCAATTAGGAAAAATCTTCCGCCGTCTTTAAGCACTCTTTTAATCTCGCAAAGGCCTGCATTATGATCCGGCCAAAAATAAAATGACTCTACCGTAAAGACAACATCAAATTCTCCGTCTTTAAACGGAAGATCATCTACCGATGCACGAATAATCTCGGCTCTTCCTTCTTTTATATATTCATCATTGTTTTTCTCGGAAAGAGCAACCGATACTTCGGAATAATCTATTCCGAAAGCCGAAAGCTTCTCATATTTATCCATTGTGTTTTTAAGAGCCATTCCGCTGCCGCAGCCCACATCAAGAATTTTCTTTGCATCCTCCAAAGGTGCAAACGAAAGTCCCCAACCTGTGACTTCCTTATGAGAATCCGCCATACGCATAAGCATTTCCTGACCTGCTTCTCCTGTAGGCTTTGCCGGATTTCCAAGCTCTGTTATACTTTTTTCACTCATTTTTCAACATCCTTTTAATCTTACCGTTTGGGTCTTTTATAAGGACTCTTACCATCCAGATAATAAGTCCGAGCGCAACGACTGACATTCCCAAAAATGCGTCGTTTATCATATCTGCAATATCCGGCGTAAAATACGCACTTTTAAGCTCGGCATATTCAAATACGGCATCCACAAGCCACATAAGAGACGCGCCCCAGTACATAAAGCAAAGTATTCCGAGATTTTTACTTTCGTCCTTTCCGAAATACCAGCATGCCGTCGATATTAGCGCAGCAAATACAGTTATAAGAAGTGTCATTTTCCTCTCCTTCTACGCATTTTCTTCTTTTGCATCGCGTCTTACAATAGCATCGGCCGCCTTACAGACAAAAAGCCATACAACAGTAAGAACAACTGTCATACCAACTCCCACCGTTGCCATCTCCTTAAACATTTCCATCATATCCTCCGGATTTGACATTGCGGTAAGGAATGGGAAATAAGGAACGATTTCTCCGTGCCAGATATGCTCAAATAAAAGCAGTGTGCACCCGCCTACAAGCATATCCCTAAGCCATCCTATTTTTCTGCTTAAAGGGATTGTTATTTCTTTCTTATTTTCTTCAATCGCCTCTTTTTTTTCAGCGTTTTTCTTTACAATATGAGCAACTGCCGCCTCTGCTCCGGGCACTATAAAACAAGCCATATTAACCTCCGTTCAATCAATCTATTCTTCTTCGTTACTATCAAACACTGCCGAAACATCTTCGAGAAGCTTCCTTATCTCAAGATGCTGCGGACAGACCTTTTCGCATTTTCCGCATTTAATACAATCCGCCGCCTTGCCATGCTCTCCGGCGGTTATAACCGTATCATAGTAAAAATTCGTGTTCCAGTTATGAAATGTCTCATGGGCATTTAACGCTGAAAACATATCCGGAATAAGTATTCCCATAGGACATTCACTTTCCTCAATGCAGTATTTGCAAGATGTACACGGAATAAGGTCCATGCTCTTAAATATACTGCAGACCTTTTCTACCGCCTCTTTCTCCTCGTTTGAAAGAGGAGCAAAATCCTGCATCGACCTTAAATTATCCTCCATCTGAGCCATGTCGCTCATGCCCGAAAGCACCATCTCCATACTCGGAAATCCCGCCGCATACCTTAAAGCATAGCTTGCATTGCTACCTCCGAGCTTTCTGAAAATATCATCCGCTTCCTTAGGTAAATTAACAAGGCTTCCTCCCTTTACCGGCTCCATAACAACTATTGGTTTTTTATGCTTCAGACAGACCTCGTAAACCTTTCTGCCTTCTACAGAAGCATCTTCATAGTCCACATAGTTAAACTGTATCTGCACAAGTTCAATCTCGGGATGCTCATTTAAAATTTTGTCCAAGACCTCGGCCTTATCATGAAACGAAAGTCCAAAATGCCTTATAAGTCCCTCATCTTTAAACTTGTAGGCCGTCTCATATGCCTTAAGTGCTTTATACTTTTCGTAATTGTCCCTGTCCTGCGCGTGCATCAGATAAAAATCAAAATAATCGACACCGCAGCATTCGAGCTGACTTTCAAAAAACGGTCTTATATCTTCCTGCTTTGCAAAAAACGGATCGGAAAGCTTATTCGTAAGCAAGAAATCCTCTCTTTTATATCTTGCAGAAACGCAGTCTCTTATTGCCGTCTCAGAAGCCCCTTCAAGATATCCGTGTGCCGTATCAAAATAATTAAACCCGGCCGCAATAAATGCATCCGCCATTTTGATAAATTCTTCGTAATCCACCTTGCCGTCCTTCATCGGAAGTCTCATACATCCAAAGCCGAAATTGCCGTGAATCTCCGGAAATACCTTGCTGTTTTCCATGCAGTTACCCCCTTAATACTTCAAACATTCCTCCGTCGCCTATCTCTACCTTTGCCGCGCCTCCCGTGGCTTCGGTAATGGCGTTTACTACCTTGTCCTTTTTATCCCCCGGAACTAAAATATCCATCTCTACATTTTCCGTATACCTTGTATCCGTGGTCATGATTTCTTCGGTTCTTACTATATATTCTATCTTGCCCAAACCGTTATAATCAGTCGTAACACTGACCGGATAGCAGAATTCCATCTCAGCTATCCTGCTGCATTTAATTCCTTCCCTTACAGCTGCCTGATAGGCTCTTACGAGTCCTCCCGTACCAAGCAAAACGCCGCCGAAATATCTTGTTACCACAACTACTGCATTATGAATATTTTCTCCGAGTAAAACGTCAAGCATGGGGCGTCCCGCAGTTCCGGACGGCTCCCCGTCGTCAGAGCATCTTGTAATCTCGCTTTTTTCGCCGATTACAAATGCGCTGCAGTTATGACGCGCATCCCAGTACTTTTTTTTCATCTCATTTATAAAGGCGGTTGCTTCCTCTTCGGAGCTTACACTTTTAACGGTTGCAATAAATCTTGATTTCTTTTCGACTATCTCACCGCTTCCGCCTTCTTTTACCGTTCTGTATGTTGCTTCACTCATGCTTTAGATTATAACTTATGCTTCTTTTCATCGCAACAATTCTTATATTTCCGTAACGCATTTACTTTACTAGCCTCGCTCCCGCAAGCCATCTCCCATACTTTCGAAAACGCATACCGATTGAAGTTTGCACTGCTTTATTTGTCAGCGTTTTCTCGGCATGGGGCCCTCTTGCTCGCGCTCGGGCCTACTTTTACAGTCGATGGGCATATTCATAAATTGCCCGTAACGCATTTACTTTGCCACCCTCGCTCCCGCAAGCCATCTCCCATACTTTCGAAAACGCATACCGATTGAAGATTGCATTACTTTGTTTGTCAGCGTTTTCTTGGCATGGGGCCCTCTTGCTCGCGCTCGGGCCTACTTTTACGGTCGACGGGATATACAAGAATTGCCCGTAACGCATATTCTTTGCCAGCCTCGCTCCCGCAAGCCATCTCCCATACTTTCGAAAACGCATGCCGATTGAAGATTGCATCACTTTGTTTGTTAGCGTTTTCTCGGCATGGGGCCCTCTTGCTCGCGCTCGGGCCTACTTTTTTGGTCGACGGGCTTTCTTTATATATTTGTTGCACGTAACGCACTTACTCTGCCACCCTCGCTCCCGCAAGCCATCTCCCATACTTTCGAAAACGCATGCCGATTGAATCCTGCCTTACTCTATTTGTTAGCGTTTTCTCGGCATGGGGCCCTCTTGCTCGCGCTTGGGCCTACTTTTACGGTCGACGGGCATATTCATAAATTGCCCGTAACGCATATTCTTTGCTTGCCTCGCTCCCGCAAGCCATCTCCCATACTTTCGAAAACGCATGCCGATTGAGCCCTGCCTTACTCTATTTGTCAGCGTTTTCTCGGCATGGGGCCCTCTTGCTCGCGCTCGGGCCTACTTTTACGGTCGACGGGCGGTTTTATATACGAAAATGCGGCAAACCTTGAATAAACTCTTTAATGAATATATAATGTAGTGGAGTATATTCAGTTTTATGTACGGAGGCTTTAAATGGACTACAGTAAAGAAGAAGTAAGTAAAAAGAAAAAGAACCTAAATTCAAAAAGAAAAAAGAATCATCCGTTCTTTTCCGCATTTAAGATAGTAGTATGTTCGCTTATTGCAATAGGCTGTATCGGACTTTGCTGTTTATTCGGTCTTATTAACGGAGCGCTTGCAAGTGCGCCTTCAATAGACTCAATAGACGTTTCTCCCACAGGCTTTGCAACAACGGTGTATGACAGTGAAGGCACGGAGCTGACACAGCTCGTATCATCGGGTTCAAACAGAGTCTATGTAACAATAGATGAAATACCCGAATGTGTGCAACACGCATTTGTCGCTATAGAAGACAGCCGTTTTTACGAGCATAACGGTATCGACATTAAAGGTATTATCCGTGCGGCATTTATCGGTATTACCACGGGTAACTTCTCAGAAGGTGCTAGTACAATCACTCAGCAGCTTCTTAAGAACAATGTCTTTACGACCTGGACAAGTGAGTCAAGTTTCGGCGAAAAGCTCAAGCGAAAGATTCAGGAGCAGTACCTTGCCGTCGAGCTTGAAAAGGTAACGGATAAAGATACGATTCTCGAAAACTACCTTAATACAATTAACCTCGGTCAAAACACCTTAGGTGTAGAGGCCGCATCAAACCGATATTTTAACAAAGATGTTTCTGAGCTTACAATATCAGAAGCTGCGGTTATTGCGTCAATTACGCAAAACCCTACAAAATACAATCCTGTAACAAACCCTGAAGAGAATGCAACAAGACGTGAAAAAGTATTGGGCAATATGCTTAAAGACGGCTATATAACAGAAGCCGAATATAATGAAGCCCTTGCGGATGATGTTTATTCGAGAATTCAGGATATTAACGAATCGACAGAAACATCCATCTACTCATACTTCGTAGATGAGCTTATAGAGCAGGTAATAAACGATCTTCAGGAACAGAAGGGTTATTCCGAATCTCAGGCCTACAAGCTATTATACAGCGGCGGCCTTTCGATTTACACAACTCAGGATCCGGAAATTCAGGCTATATGCGACGAAGAATACCAGGATTCATCAAACTTCCCGGATTCTACGGAGTGGACGGTTAACTTAACGCTTACCATAGAACATTCCGACGGTACCTACAGTTATTATGATGAGCAGTCAATGCTTTCATATTATAAGGCTAACGTATCTTCAAGCTCTTACCTAATATACAGTACGAAAAAAGAAGCCAAGAAGGCCGTTCGTGCATACGAAAAGGCTATTATGGAAGCCGGAGATACAATACCTGAAAACGGCGAGGTTATTACATATGTAGCCCAGCCGCAGTCATCTATTGTAGTAATGGATCAATCCACCGGAGAAGTAAAAGCCATTGTCGGCGGACGAGGCAAAAAGCAGGCTTCTCTTACACTTAACCGAGCAACAAACACTTATCGTCAGCCAGGTTCTACATTTAAAGTTGTATCGACATTTGCTCCGGCAATTGATGCGGCAGGATATACCCTCGCTTCCGTCCAGGACGATGCTCCTTACAGCTATTCCGACGGAACAACCGTCCACAACTACGATAATTCATATGGCGGCTTTACAACAATAAGACGTGCGATTATGAAATCAATAAACATAGTTACCGTAAAAACACTTACGGATATCACTCCGCAGCTCGGTTATAATTACCTGTTAAACTTCGGATTTTCAAAGCTTTCAGAATCAGACATCGTACAGTCCCTTGCCCTCGGAGGTATTACAACAGGTGTATCAAACTTAGAGCTCACCGCATCTTATGCGACAATAGCAAACGGCGGCACTTATACGGAGCCTATCTTCTATACAAAAATACTTGACCACGACGGCAATGTGCTCATTGAAAACGAGCCTGAAACAAGACAGGTATTACAGGAGACAACAGCCTTCCTTCTTACAGATGCAATGGAAGACGTTGTAACAAGCGGAACAGGTACAGCAGTAAACTTCGGTACTACAGCAATAGCCGGAAAAACAGGTACAACAACTTCAAATGTTGACTCATGGTTTGTCGGATTTACAACCAGCTATACTTGCGGCGTATGGGGCGGATATGACACTAATGCCTCCCTTAGCTCAACTACCTACACCAAGAATTTATGGCGAGCAGTTATGTCTAGGATTCACGAGGATATGGAATACGAGAGTTTCCCTGTACCGGATGGTATTGTGAAAGCCTCTGTATGCTCTAAATCGGGACTTTTACCTATAGACGGAGTTTGCTCTAACGATCCGAGAGGAAGCATGGTGATAACAGAATACTTTGCCAAAGGCACGGTTCCTACAGATTACTGTAACCACCATATATCGGTTACAATTTGTGAAGATTCCGGTCTTATAGCGAGTGATTACTGCCCTGAAAGCAGCAAAACCACTCAGGTATTTATAATAGACGGTTCGTCTTCAACCTCAGACGGTTCATATCTCTATGATGATATAGCCGATCAGATATGTAATATTCACGACGGTTCGCAAACCGAAGAAGCAACCGACGAAGAGACAACAGAAACCGAAGAAGACACCGGTGCAGAAGAAACCTCTGACGATAGCCAAAGCGACACAGGAACGGAAACTGCAGAATAGTGTTTTTAATCATGGTTTCGAAAATCAAAATAAACCCCAAACAAAAAACCCACCGCCTAAGCGGTGGGTTTTAAATATTAATCAGAAATAATTATTTCTTCATTACGAGGCATACAAGCATCTGAGCTGTAACAATACCTGTGTTCTTAGACTCTCTCTCGCATCCCTTAGCCATGTGAATAGAATCGCCGGCATGAAGAACATGAGCTTTTCCGTCTTCACCTGTTGTAACTGTCATTTCGCCTTCTACGATGTAGTAGAACATTTCTACAGGAGCCGGAGCCATCTCAGCACCGCCGCCAGGTAAGAAGTGAGATAATCCGAGTGAGATTTCTCCTCCGTCTACCTGATCAGGTTTGTGAAGGTTTGTGCAACGCACATCATAGTGTCCAGGTGGTTCGTAAGTAACTGCTTCTGCAGCTGTAGTAACTTTGTAACTCATTGTTTACATCTTCCTTTCTTTTTTAAAAATTAACTGAATAATGATATTCAGATTAAGACATGCTTATAAGTTCAAGCACCTAATTAGTATAACTCTATTTCCCCAAAAGTTCAATAGCGCTATGACTTTTATTGTGCCCCTGTAGTAAGGTATTTTTCTATTTTTTCCATGGCTTCTTCTTCATCATCACCTTCAATTGTGATGTTGATAGGTTCACCCGGATAAAGGCCCAATGTCATCATTCCCATAATGCTTTTGGCATTCACCTTTCTATTATCGGATTCAAAATAAATTCGGCTCTGGAACTCTCCCGCAAGCTGTACCATAACAGCGATTGGGCGCTCCTCTTTTCCATCCAAAATGTTTACCGTTACTTCCTTCTGAATCATTTTTTCCTCCTTCGTCTGCCTAAAGCAGCCACATTAACCCCGAATATTTTCTGCTGTTTCGCTTAATTTCTTCAGTCTGTGATTAACACCCGACTTGCCGACCTTAGGGTCGCACATTTCTCCGAGCTCCTTTAAAGAGCTCTCCGGATGTTCCAATCGAAGATGTGCCATTTCCTTTAAATGCTCCGGCATCTTATCAAGCTCGCCGCAATTTATAAGGAATTTGATATCTTCTATCTGCTTAACCGCCGCACTTACAGTTTTATTAAGGTTTGCGGTCTCACAGTTCACCTGCCTGTTCACATTGTTTCTCATATCCTTAAGAATGCGAACGTTTTCCATCTGCATAAGAGCCACAAAAGCTTCCATTACATTTAAAAGATCGATAATCTGCGTACCCTCTTTTATATATGCAATATAATGGTTTTTGCGCTCCACAACCTTGGCATCTATACCAAAGGCTTTCATCTGCTCAACAAGTTGATCGGCCCGGCCGCTTTTATCACAGATAAATTCCAGATGATAAGACTTTTCCGGGTCGCTCATTGAGCCTCCCGCCATAAACGCACCTCTTAAAAATGCTCTCCTGCAACAATCGTTTAGTACAAGCACTTTGGGCACAAGCCCTTCCGGCGGTCTATAGTTTCCGTCTTCTCCTATTTCCTTAAAGGCCTGCAGCACATTTAAGGCATCCTCAGGTGAAGAAATCCTAATAATAAACCTGCGGCCCTTGAACTGGCCGCTACCGTTTTCTATCTCGATTTCTGTAATAATTTTAAATGTTTTCTTTATTAAAGTAAAGCACTTTCTGGCAAGTCTGGCATTTTCGGTTTGAATGGTAATTTTGTAGCCTTCATCCGAATTTCCCTCTACATTTCCACACATTCCGACAATAGCGCCAAGTTCCGCTATTTGGCAATGTCTGGCCTTCGGAAGCTGCTTCGAAAGTTCTTCTTTTACGTCTCCGGAAAAGGACATTAAAAGTCCTCCTTTTTTGTTATTTTCCTCTTAAAGCGTCTTTGCCTATATCCCTGTGCTCTTTTCTAAGGCCATAGTCCTCAAGGTCTGAAAGTGCGTCAAACAGAGCATTTGCAAGTGTTACGCTTCTGTGCTTTCCTCCCGTGCAGCCTATTGCTATAACGAGCTGATTTTTTCCTTCTGAAGTATATCTCGGAAGCAAAAATTCTATCATGTCTTTTAATTTGTCCAAAAAGACATGAGAATCCTCGAAACCCATAACATATTTTTGAACCTCTTCATCTTCACCTGTAAGCGGCTTTAAGCTGTCGATATAAAACGGATTCGGCAAGAATCTTACATCAAACACAAGGTCTGCATCTGCCGGAATACCGTATTTAAACCCAAAGGACATAACCATGATATTAAGGCTCTTATAGGTTTGTTTGTTTACAAAAATATCTTTAAGCTGCGAGTTTAATTCCCTCGTAAGAAGGTGGCTCGTATCTATAATATAGTCTGCCTGTTCCTTCAAAAACTCAAGTTTTTTCCTCTCAAGCGATATACCGGTATCCACTCTTCCTTTAGGCGCAAGAGGATGGCTTCTTCTCGTCTCTTTATAACGCTTAACAAGAACCGAATCTTCGGCATCCAAGAAAAGAATTTTATAGCTTCTTCCAAGATCGTTCATCTGCTCAAGCACATTTTCAAGCTCGCCCAATCTGTCACCGTTTCTTATATCTATAACGATGGCCACTCCCATGTCGCTGTCTGATGCCGGCGAGCCTCCCTGATATGCCAAATCGGCAAATTTTTCAAGCAAAGGTATGGGCAGATTGTCAATGCACAAAAACCCCATATCTTCCATCATCTTAAGCGCCTGACTTTTGCCGGCACCGCTCATTCCGGTTAAAATAACAAATTCCATAGTTTTTCCTCTTAAAACTCACCGATAATTCTGACCTCGGGTGAAAGCTCGACTCCGAATTTACTCTTAACCTCCGCCGATACATTCTGCATGAGAGTATATACGTCTTCAGCTGTTGCCCCACCTTTATTTATCACAAATCCGCAGTGCTTTTCCGAAACCTGAGCTCCTCCTACCGTATATCCCGCAAGCCCTGCATCCATAATAAGCTTTCCGGCAAAATAGCCTTCCGGTCTTTTGAATGTAGATCCCGCGCTCGGATATTCCAAAGGCTGCTTTTCGGTCCTCTTCTTTTTAAGCTCATCCATTTCTTCGCGGATTTTTTCCTTATCTTTTTTCTCGAGCTCGAACTCGCCCCAAAGGACGATTGCTCCGCTCTTCATTATATAACTCGTTCTGTACTGTCCGTCGTATTTTTCTGCATCTATAATATCGCTGTTTCCGTCCTTATCCAAAATGCCTATACGCTTTACGACCTGTTTCATCTCACCGCCGTAGGCTCCTGCATTCATTGTAAGCGCGCCGCCGACAGTTCCGGGAATTCCGGACGCAAACTCAAGCCCGCCAAGTGAAGATTCTGCTGCCTTTGCGGCAAGACCGATCAGCATTGCTCCCGCCTGGGCGCGAATAATATTTCCCTTAATCTCAATGGAATTCATCTGCTTTTCAAGAGCTATCACCACGCCCCTTATGCCTTTGTCCGAAACCAAAAGATTGCTTCCGTTTCCGACTATCATATAAGGCATATTTTCTTGTTTGCAAAGTTTAATTGTCTCTGCAACCTTATCAGCCTCCGGCATCAGAAAATAATCGGCTTTCCCGCCTATTCGAAATGTCGTATGCAGGCTCATAGGTTCATTTTCTTTAATCCCGCTTTCGGGCAGTATTTTCAAAAGTTTCTCTTTAAAATCCATGTCCATCCCCGGCTTACTGAAAATATTCTATCTCTTTAAGAAAGGCGATATAGCCTTTATATGCTTCGTAAAGATCGGCTTTACTGATGATTTCCCAAGGTGCGTGCATATTTAATACAGCAACTCCGCTGTCAATTACCTGCATTCCGTATCTTGCCAAAATATAGGCAATGGTTCCGCCGCCGCCCTGGTCAACCTTACCAAGCTCTGCTGTCTGGAATCCGATCTTGTTTTTGTCAAAAATGTTTCTTATTGCCGCCATATACTCAGGGTTGGCATCGTTAGAACCGCTCTTTCCGCGGCTTCCGGTAAACTTGTTAAATACGATTCCGTTTCCGAGGAAGGCTGCGTTTTTCTTTTCAAAAGCCGATGCATAGTTTGAATCAAAGGCCGCACTTACATCAGATGAAAGCACGCACGAATTTGTAAGCGCTCTTCTTACCGAAAGCTCTGAGTAGTCTCCGCAAAGATTCATAACCTCTGCCACCATGTTTTCAAAAAATCTCGACTTCATTCCGGTAGCTCCCACGCTTCCGATTTCTTCCTTGTCCACAAGAAGGCATACGCTTGTGCGCTTCGGATTCTTCATTTCAGTAATTGCCTTAAACGAAGGATAGGCGCAAACTCTGTCATCATGTCCGTATCCCATAACCATACTTCTGTCAAGGCCGTAGTCTCTCGCACGTCCTGCCGGCACAACTTCTATCTCCGCAGAAAGGAAGTCTTCCTCTTCTACCTTATATTCTTTTTTAAGTATCTCTATAATGTTTTTGGCTACCGCATCCTTTTCCTCTCCTTTTAAAGGAATGCTTCCGACAAGCACATCAAGCTTTTCACCCTCAACAGCCTTTGCGGCTTTTTTCTCAAGCTGATCCTGAGCAAGATGAATAAGGATGTCCGATACACCAAATACCGGATCGTCATCTTTTTCTCCGATGTTTACGCTGACTTTTGTGCCGTCTTTTTTAACTATTACGCCGTGAAGTGCAAGAGGGAGAGTAACCCACTGATACTTCTTTACTCCGCCGTAATAATGAGTGTCCAAAAGGGCCATCTTTGAATCTTCATAGAGAGGATTTTGCTTAACATCGAGTCTCGGAGAATCTATATGAGCGCCCAAAATATTCATTCCTTTTTCAAGCGCATCCTTTCCGATTACAAACATCGCAATCTCTTTTCCCATGTTGTTGCAGATGACCTTGTCTCCGCTCTTTAACTTCTTGCCTTTTTTGATTGCGTCTTCTATTTTTATAAAACCTTCTTTAAGAGCAAGCTCTTCAAAAAATGCAGCGCATTCTCTCTCGGTCTTGCAATTTGACAAAAATTCCTTATATCCGTCAGCAAAAGAAAATACCTTTTTCTTTTCGGCTGCGGTATATTTTTCCCATACGTTTGGTCTTTCCATGATCTACTCCTTCTTTCCTTTTGTTATGAATTTTCCAATCTTTCCTGCTGTTTACGCAGCATGTTTTCTTCCACTCTTCTGTAAAGCTCCTGGGCTGCGTTATATCCCATCTTTTTCTGTCTGTGGTTAATAGCGGCAACCTCACAGATAACCGCAAGGTTTCGGCCCGGTCTAATAGGAAGTTCCTGGCAAACCACGTCAAGGCCGAGAAAATTAATGTACTTTTCATCGAGCCCAATTCTGTCGTAATCTGCACCCTTTTCCCATTCTTCGAGCTTAATTACAATATCTATATTCTGTTTCGGCTTGATTGATTCAACTCCGAAAAGCATCTTAACATCAATCATACCGATTCCTCTAACCTCAAGGAAATACTGGGTAACCTCCGGCGCCGTTCCTACAAGCGTCCATTCGTTAACCCTTCTTATTTCAACGACATCGTCTGCAACAAGACGGTGTCCTCTTCTTATAAGCTCAAGCGCCGCTTCGCTCTTTCCGATTCCGCTCTCTCCCATAATCAAAAGTCCCTCGCCGTAGCAGTCGACAAGCACTCCGTGTACTGTCATAAACGGTGCAAACACTTCTCCGAGTTCAGTAATCAGAACGCCCATAAAAGGCGAGGTCTCTTCCTGGGTAAGATATACTGGTACATTGTTTTTCTCTGCAATTTTAAGGATTTCCTCATCCGGTCTGTTTCCTCTGCAGAAAATGATTGCCGGCACGTCATAGGAAAACATTTTTTCAAATATCCATGTTCTTCGCGCTTTGTCCATAAGCTGAATATAGTTGTACTCAACTTTGCCTATGATGAGTATTCTCTGATACGGAAAACTTTCAAAATATCCCGTAAGCTGAAATCCGGGTCTGTGTACCTCTCTGGTTGTTACCCTTATATTTGAAGTATCCACGCTCGGCGTAAGATACTCAAGATCTATTCCTTTAAGCAGTTCATCAAGTTTAATGCTTTCTCTTGCCGCATCACTCATGTAATTCACCCCTTCTTAATTCATTATACTTAATAATACCATAAATCTGCCGCGAATATCACTCGGAAGAGTCTAATCGCAAAAAATTATACAGTTCTCTTGCCACATTTTCCGGCATATCTCCGGCATCTGCAAGCTCTTCTACGCTCGCCTCTCTCATCTTATCAATCGATTCAAAGCTTTTCATAAGAGCTTTTCTTCTCGCCGGACCTATTCCCTTTACATCATCAAGTACCGAATGCACCTGTCCCTTACTTCTCAAAGACCTGTGATAGGTTATCGCAAATCTGTGCGCCTCATCCTGAACCCTCGTTATAAGATGAAACGCTGCGCCGGACTTGTCTATCGGTATTTCCTTATTATCCACATAAAGGCCTCTCGTCCTATGGTGGTCATCTTTTACCATTCCGCAAACCGGTATGTGAATACCGAGTTTTTCAAGAACGGCTTCAGCTATATTAACCTGTCCTCTTCCGCCGTCCATCAAAATAAGATCCGGAAACTTTGTAAAGCTGTCAAAATCCTTTGACTTTCCTTCCTCCATTTCATTTAGGCCGTGAGAAAACCTTCTCGTAAGCACCTCATCCATGGCCGCATAATCGTTCTGTCCGGAAAGAGATTTGATTCTGAACTTTCTGTAGTCGTTTCTTTTGGGCTTGCCGTTTTCATATACCACCATTGAGCCCACCATGTTGTAACCGCTGATGTTCGATATATCATAGGCCTCTATTCTTTTAAGCTCTCCGACTCCGGTAAGCTTTCCGAGTTCATTCATGGCCCCTATTGTGCGTTTTTCTTCACGCTTTAATTTCTCTTTGTCCGTACTTAAAACAAGCTCTGCGTTTTTCTTTGCAAGCTCCACCAGCTTTTCCTTGGCTCCTTTTTTCGGAACCTTGATATATACCTTATGACCTCTTAAATCCGAAAGCCACTCCTCTATAAGCCCGCTGTCTTTTACCTCGCTTTGAAGCATAAGCTCCTTTGGCACAAACGGAGTTCCCGAATAATACTGTTTAACAAAACTTCCGAACACATCCGCATCATCATCATCTTCGCCAAGTTCAAGGTAAAAATGCTCTCTGCCCATGAGTTTCCCGTCTCTTACAAAAAATACCTGAATAACCGCATCCCTTTCATCTCTCGCAAGCGCGATTATATCTTTATCTTCTCCGTCGGATGCTGTAATTTTCTGTTTTTGCGCGACGGCCCTTACGCTGTTTAAAAGCTCTTTTGTCTCTGCCGCCTCCTCAAATTTAAGCTCTTCGGAAAAAGCATACATCTTTTCCTCAAGCTCTTTTATAAGCGGGGCATAGTTTCCGCCGAGAAAGTCAAGTGCCTTATCAACCTGCTTCATATAATCTTCGTGGGAAATATAACCCTGACACGGGGCCGGACATCTGTCCATGTGATAATTCAGGCATGCTCTGTCATTCTTTTTTCCCGAAGGAATCTTCTTTCTGCAGGTTCTGAGCTTATAGAGCTTTTGCATAAGCTCTACCGTATCTTTTACGGCACCCGCACTCGTATAAGGCCCAAAATACTTTGAGCTGTCTTTTTTCATCTGCCTTGTACTAAATACTCTCGGGAATTGTTCGCCGACCGTCACCTTGATATAAGGATAGGTCTTATCGTCCTTTAAAAGAGTGTTATATTTTGGTCTGTGCTCTTTTATAAGATTGTTTTCAAGCACAAGAGCTTCGAGCTCCGAGTCCGTTACTATGTATTCAAAATAATCTATTTTAGGCACAAGCTGAGCCAGAATAGCCCTGCCGTCTCCGCCTTTTTGAAAATACTGGCGAACCCTGCTTTTAAGGCTAAGCGCTTTGCCCACATAGATAATCTCATCGCTTTTATCATGCATTATATAAACTCCCGGTTTATCCGGAAGCTTTTTAAGCTCTTCCTTGATATCAAACATATTCTAATTCTACCACAAACTCTTCCCTCAGGCGAGTAACTTAAAGCCAAAAAAGGCCGCAGCTTTTACTAAAGCCACGGCCCTTTATACTTTATTTATTTCATTGTAACAATAAACTTAACTTCGCCTTCCGCATCATCGGAAATTCCGGCATATGAGATATAGCTTTCTCCGGCATCTTTTACCGCATTAAGCTTATCTAAAGCATCTCCCAAATCTCCTCCGAAAGCATCAACTATCTTTTGGATGCCTTCCTCGTCGAACTCTGCCATGCCTTCTTTAAGTTCAACAGAGCCTTCATAAAGCTCTTTTGATCCGCTTGCGGCTTCGCTTGTGCCGTCTGCAAGAGAAGATGCTCCCGAGCTTATCTTTCCCGCTGCGCTCTTAAGCTGTGTGCTTGCCGAAGAAAGCGTATCTCCGGCCGACTGAAGAGCCGAAAGCGAACCCTTTGTATCAAGTCCTGTCGAAGAATCTTCTTCATCCATTCCGTCTTTAATTGCCTGAAGAGCTGCCGCAGCCCCTTTAGCCTGAAGCGCTGCCGACTCGTAATAAGATGCGCATCCTGTATTATAAGCTGCCGCATACTGAGTTGCCGCAGTTATTGCAGCCTGTGCGTTTTCTGCATCCCCTGCTGCCGCATACTGCTCATAAGCCGCATAATATTTTTGAACTGCGGCATAAGCCTGCTGAAGTTCATCATAATCAGGTGTTCCGTAAGTGCCTGCAAGATACATTGCCTTCTGAATATCTCCGCCGTATGTAGCCTCTGCATCATCTGCTGCATAAGCCTTGGCAAGCTTAGGTGCCGATTCGGCAAGTGCAGAATATTCTGTAATGGCCGCATCAATCTCATCATACATTGCGTTCATCTTGGTATTAAGTGTTGCAAGAGCGGCATCGAGTTTTTTAACTCCCGCATCAAAGGTGCTGTAACTGCTCTCAAAGCTCTTAGTTCCCGATGCGAGGGTATCTGCTCCTTCATCTATTTCGGTAAGACCCTCATAAAGCTCTTTTGCTCCGTCGGAAAGTTCTTCCGTTCCGTCTACAAGCTTTGCCGAAGCCTCGGAAAGTTCATTTAACGAATCCTCAAGATCGTCTGTATCTTCGACATCGTCAAAGTCTAAATCGGAAAATACCGAAGATGTATAAAAGCTCATAATTGAGTCTACATTATAATTCGTTGTATCTGCGGTAATTACAACCTCATCCGTAAATACGGCATCGTCTCCCTCAAGTCCTAAGCTCTCATTCATTCCCGGAAGCCCGTAGCCTATTACAGTCTGATAATATCCGTTTGATACGACCTTTCCGTTTTCAACCTCTATATTTGTAAAATTGTCCGAATCAAGCAAAACTCCGCTTGCCACAAGGAACGGTACATATACCTCTTCGCCATCCGATTCGGTCTTTTCGTTGTTGGTATACTTAATAGTGATTTCAACCTTTCCGCTCTGTCCTTCAAGCTCTTCGGCCGAAACGCTCTTTCCGTCAAGCTTATAAGATACGTCAATACTTATCGGAAGGCTCTCTGAGCTCTCAACGCTTCCCTGATAATAAATATCCTCGCCCGATGCGTCTATCGAAAGATTGTCTCCTGTCTGAGTAATTTCCTGATCGCCTTTTACATTTACTACATCATCTAACGTTGTCACATCTGTAAGCACATCATAATAATCGTTGTTTTTAAGCCAGTCGCTTACCGTAATATCGGTTACGTTTCCCGACATATCTGTTGTAACATAGACCGTCTCTTCTTTATAGGCAGTGCCTGTTCCCGATCCTTTGCTTTCTTCTTCGTTATCTGCCTCCGCAAGGGATGCATCTCCCGACTCTTCCACGTTTACCTCTTCGCTTTCGCCTGTCTGCCCGCAGCCGCTGAGGGATGCAGTGCTTATAAAAAGACTCGCGCATAAAACGGCTACACCGATTTTTTTTGTTATAAGTTCAAACCTCTTCATCTCAATCATCCTTTCTATACATTTTGGCTCTTTAAAGTCACTTTTTTATCCATTTCTCTTACCTCTGCAAATCCTCCGCTTGTATGAATAATGACTCCGTCAAATATTCTTAGAAGTGAAGGAAGTACAAAAGCAACTACTATCATACTTATGATTGCTCCTCTTGACATCAGTATGCATAAAGAGCCGATCATATCTATGTCGGAATAAATACCGACTCCGAAGGTAGCGGCAAAGAATGACAATGCGCTTACCATTACGGATTCTATTGAGTTTTCATGTGCCTTTTTAAGTGAGCCTTCTTTGCCAAAGTTCGCACATCTGTACTGCTTATACTTTGTCGTCATAAGGATTGCATAGTCAACCGTAGCTCCGAGCTGAATTGTACCTATGACAATTGATGCTATAAACGGCACCTCCGTTCCCAAATAATATGGGAACGACATGTTTACAAAGATTGCAAACTCTATTATTGCCACAAGCATTACAGGTATTGTTATAGATCTAAAGAGCACTAGGATTATCAAAAATACAAGTCCTATAGATACAAACGATACTGTCTTAAAGTCCTGATCTGTGATTTCGATAAGGTCTTTTGTACAAGGTGCTTCTCCTACAAGCATTGCGTCCTCGTCATAGCTTTTAATTATGGAAGAAATCTCTTCGCACTGACTGTTTACCTCATCTGTTGCAACCTCGTATTCCGACATTACAACTATCATCTTCCAGTTTTCGCTCTCAAGCATCTCTCTAAGTTCTTCCGGCACCTGACTTTCAGGTATCGTTGCACCAACAAGAGAATCAAGTCCTATTACACTGCTTACTCCGTCAAGCTTTGATATCTCGTCATTCATCTGAGCCACTTCATAAGAAGCCACATCAGAGCCCACAAGAATCATATGCATTGAGTTAAGGTCGAATTTTTCGTTAACCTCTTCATTTGCAGCTATTGAAGCAAGGTCTTCCGGAAGTGAAGAATCAAGCTTGTAATATACAGGTGTACGGCTGTTTCCGTAAATTGCCGGAATCAAAAGCACAAGGAAGATAATCGTTATAACAATGTAATGCTTTGTTACAAATCCCGATATTTTACTGATTGACGGAATAAGAGGCCTATGCGAGGTCTTCTCCAAAGCCTTGTCAAATACAAGAATCATCGAAGGAAGAACCGTTACGCAGCAGATAACTCCGCAAAGCACACCTTTTGCCATAACAAGTCCAAGATCAAGTCCCAAAGTAAAGCTCATAAAGCAAAGTGCCAAAAATCCGGCTATTGTTGTAACAGAGCTTCCGAGCACAGATGATAAGGTAGCCGCAATCGCATTTGTCATTCCTTCTATCTTGTCACCGCCGAATCTTTCCGTCTGTTCCTTATAAGAATGCCAAAGGAAGATTGAGTAATCCATCGTAACGCCGAGCTGGAGAACCGCGGCAAGGGCCTGCGTTATATAAGAAATCTCTCCGAAAATAATATTAGAGCCCAGGTTATATATAATCGCAATTCCTATTCCGATAAGGAAAATAAAAGGAATAAGGAAACTGTCCATTGTAATACTTAAAATAATTGCCGAGCATATAACGGCGATTATTACATATATTGGAGTCTCTGCCTCAGACAAGTCCTTGGTATCCGTTACTATCGCAGACATACCGCTGAGGAAACACTGCTCATTTGACAAAGCTCTTATTTCCTTTATGGCTGTCATTGTTTCTTCGTCCGAAGTCGTCGTATTAAAAATTATGATAAGAAGATTTGCATCCCCATCTTCTGTCTGGAATGCGTCCACAACCTTCTGCGGAAGAGCTGAAATCGGAACCGAGATATCCACGATTGAGTCATACCAAAGAACGTTTTCCACATTCTCCACATCTTCAATCTTCTCTTTCAGCGCCGATACATCCTTGGCTTCCATTCCCTCAACCACAAACATCGAAAACGATCCGGAGCCAAATTCTTCGGTCAAAATATCCTGCCCCTTCATGGTTTCTATCTCGCTTGGGAGATATGAGAGAATATCGTAGTTAACTCCGGTTCCTATATAACCTACTGTCGCAGGTATGAGTAAAACCAGCGAAACAATTAGAATCGGAATGCGATATTTCACAACTTTTTGAGCAAATTTATACATTCTTTTTCATCCCTTTCTCAATAAATATTATCAAAATGACCTCTAGTCATTTTTCTGTTCTAATATGTTTTATCACAAAAATGACCACTAGTCAATATAAAAATGACTAAAAGTCATATTTTTTTGACCGTAAGTCATTTTTCCTTGACCAAGGCGTTTTTTTGTGCTATGGTGCAGATATGGGAAAGATATTGGAAAATAAAAAAAAGAAAAAAGAAAGGCTTTTGGAAGCCGCATACGAACTCTTTACCGCGGAAGGTGTGGAAAACACTTCAATCTCCGATATAGCAAGGCGTGCCCTGGTTGCAAAAGGCACCTTCTATCTTTATTTTAAAGATAAATATGAAATCGAGAGACATCTTATTGCTTCCAAATCCAACGAGATTATTGCTTCTGCTTTTAAAGAAGCCATGAAGAAAAAAATTCCGTCAAACAAAGAGAATGTTTTCTTTATTATTAACTACATAATAGACTTTCTTGCCTCAGATCCAAAGCTTCTTACCTTTATCTCCAAGAATTTAAGCTGGGGTGTATTTACCGAGGCCATCTTTAACGACTCGGAGGAAAATGTGCTTGACTATGAAAAGCTCGTAAATGTCTTAATTTACGATGTAAGGGTAAACGACGGAGAAATTAATGAAATCTCAGACCTTTCAAAACTCGAGTTTGATACCTCAAATGTTAAATATAAAGATGTTGATATTATGATCTATACCATATTCGAACTCGTCAGTTCTACCTGTTATAATATCATTTTAAACGAAAAACCGACCACTCTAAAAAGCTACAAACCTTACCTTTTCGGACTCATAGAGGCTATTTTAAAACAGCACGAAATCTAGCGGTTTTTTCTAACAATTTACTGTTTTTCTTCTATATATTGTGATATAATTTCCTTAGTGTATTATGTTTTTGCAAAAAGGAGATAAGGTATGAAAACAATTAGAGGAAAAATCTTTCTTATCCTCGGAATAGTCTTCATTGTTTCCGTTTTGGGTATGCTTGTTAACATACGAAACGTAAGCAGTGTCAAGAATTCTTCCGAAACACTCGAAAATGTAACCTTTACAATGTATCAGGATGCCACAACGGTACAAATCAGTATCGAGCAGATGCAGCAGTATATGTACGCTTACTGTACAACTGATGATGCCGAAAAACAAAGCGACATCAAAACTCTTTTTGATACGGCAGAGTCCAATCTTTATACTGCCCTTAATGATTTCGCAGAACTCGGCGGCGTAAACGACTTCCCTGAAGACAGCGAGCAAGCTCAGAACTGGAATGTTCTCGTTACCGCAATTGACGCTTACTGCGCTTATTTCGATGAAATCACATCACTTGTGGACGACGGAAACGAAGCTTTTGCAAAAGAGCTTTTATGGAGTGACATCAGTGAAAACCAGGTTACCCTTCTTACAAACATGGAAGGAATGAGAACACAGAACGCAGGCGAGATTTCAACCGCTCTTTCAAGTCAGGTTAAAATATCAAATATTGCTGCCAATTTCAGTATTATTACTATTATCCTTCTTGTAATTGCCGGTATCGTTTCTCTTATAATCACAACTCTTCTCATTGTAAGACCAATAAAAAATGCTGACCTAAAGCTTGCGACAATCATTTCCGATATCGAAAACGGACAGGGCGATTTAACTCAGCGTATTCCTGTTGAAACAAAAGATGAAATCGGACAGCTTGTCAAAGGATTCAATAAATTCATGGATACTCTCCAGAATATTATGCAGCAGATTATCAGCCATTCCGGAAACCTTGAAAATTCCGTAGAACTTGTAGTCGGACAGGTTGCAAATGCAAACGACAACGCATACAACACCTCATCTACAATGGAACAGCTTGCTGCAAGTATGCAGGAGATTTCCGCAACTGTTGACAGTGTAAATGCGGATGCAGGAAATGTCGGAGACGAAACTTCTAAAATTTCCGAAAGTGCAGAAGAAGGCGCAAGCTATGCTCAGGAAATGAAGACAAGAGCAACCGATATGAAGAACCTTGCCATGAAGAACAAGGCAACAACAGATAATATGATGCACGAGATGAACGAAGTGCTCCGCTCATCCATTGAAAACAGTAAAAAGGTTGAAAAGATTAACGAACTTACAAGCGACATTCTTGAGATTTCAAGCCAGACCAACCTCCTTGCTCTTAACGCTTCTATAGAAGCTGCCCGTGCGGGAGAAGCCGGTAAAGGCTTTGCGGTTGTTGCAGACGAGATTCGTGTTCTTGCAGAAAACAGCAGAAATACGGCTAACAACATTCAGGATATAAGTACTATGGTTGGAGATGCGGTATCAGAGCTTGTTGATAACGCCGACAAGATTCTCAACTACATAAACGACAACATCTTAAAAGACTACGATACAATGGTTGAGATGGGTAATCAGTACAGCGAAGATGCCACAAGCATCCTTGATATGATGAGCAACTTCTCATCAAGCACAGAGCAGCTCCAGGATACAATGAACGGAATCGTACATGCGTTTAACGACATTTCAACAGCGGTTGAAGAAAGCGCAAGAGACGTTGGAAATGTATCCGAAAACACAGGTATTCTTGTTAACAGCATGGAAGAAATCAAACACGAGATGGACAACAGCGAAGAGATTGCAAACGGCTTAAAGAGCGAAGCAGACAAGTTTACAAATGTTTAAAAAGATTTTAGATAAGAAAAGCCGGGACAAAAGTCCCGGCTTTTTTATTTACCTGTTTCAAGAACATACATGAGCATTGAAAGAACGGCAAGCCCAGCTGTTTCTGTGCGAAGAATGCGGCTCCCCAAAGAAATAATCTCACTTTTTCCTTCGGCCAGCGATATCTCCGAGGGGTCGAATCCGCCCTCCGGACCGATAAATACCGCAACGTCAGTTCCGGGCCTTACACTTTCAAAGGCAGCCTTTGTAGGCGCCATTCCCGCAGCATTTTCATACGGCAAAAGGATGACGTCCATTTTTGATGCGTATTCAAAAGCTTCTTTAAAGCTCATAACATCTGAGATTTGGGGAATCATCATTCTTTTTGACTGCTTTGCTGCGCTCTCCGATACAGCCTGCCATCTTTGAACTTTTTTTGCGGCCTTTTTATCATCGAGCTTAACCACGCAGTTTTTCATGGCAACCGGTATTATTTCAAAAGCTCCGAGCTCTACGGATTTTTGAATGACAAGCTCCATCTTATCTCCTTTGGGAAGTCCCTGGAAAAGATGAATTCGGGCCGGCAGCTCACTGGTATTCTCCTCTTTGTAAAGAATAGATGCAGTAACCATATCATCCGTTATCTCAGATATTTCGCACATATAACAGGCTCCGTCTCCGCCTCTTGTGCAAACTCTTATCTTCTCTCCCGGTTTCATCCTAAGAGCGTTTTTTATATGATTTACATCGTTATCCTCTATATAGATAGCGTCTCCGCCCACTGCGGATTCTTCAACAAAAAACTGAAACATTATTTTTCTCCATCACCTTTTATAAGCATTACGATACCTAAAAGTATAAGGCATCCTCCGAGGAGTTTAAATACTCCGTAAGGCTCTCCGGCAAAAAGTATCCCTATAGTGCAGGCACTTAAGGGGTTGAGCGTTGCCCACATACCTGCCTCTGTAGCCGTCATGTATTTTTGAGCAAGCGGCTGGAAGGTAAATCCAAACACCGAGCAGACCAAAACAAGCATAAGAAGCATAGCCCACTGATTGGAACTTTGAGGAAGAGTCGGACTTTCAAATACAAAAGATAATATCATGCAGACAAGTCCCATACTTCCGAGCTGCAATATTCCTATAATAATAGGATCGCAGGTATTTGCCACATGAGTAGTATACATTATACAGGCTCCGTAGGAAAGTGCCGCCGCAATCGCAAATAAAATTCCCACATTAATTGTCGCATCTCCCGTAAGCGTCAGAAAGCCTACGCCTATAAGGGTTATAAAGGCGCTTATTATCGTTATTTTCTTAGGCAGAACCTTAAATAAAATAAGCTCATAAAAAGGCACTATAACAACTGCCGTATTTTCTATAAAAGAGCTTGTTCCGGTCTCAATCGTCTTAAGTCCCGTCATTTCGCATATCATACACACCGTGTATAAAAGTCCGAGAATAATACCGCCTTTAAGATTCTCTTTATCAAGCTCCTTAAGTTTTTTCCTGAAAATAACAAGAAGAATCAAAAAAGCCGTAAGGAATCTCAGTCCTAGTATGTTCAAAGCTCCCATGCTTCCCATAAGAGTCTTTGAGAATATAAATGATGTACCTCTTGCGACCATAACCGCCGCCATGAGTATTCTTGCGTTTGTTTTAGTCATTTTATCTCCAAAAAACTCCCTGTGACAGTTGCCACAGGGAGTTTAAAATTCATATTAAGCTTTGAGGGGGATTTAGCCCATGCCCTCTTCCTGCTTGTAAGTTGTACCGTATTCATCAGCACAAGCCTGCTTAGCTTTTTCAATCTCTTCAATTGTAAGAGCTTCTAAAGCCTTAACTTCTGCTTCACGATCAAGTGGTGCAAGTCCAAGCATTTCTCTTGCTTCTGCAGGAGTAGCACACTCGTTACCGAAAGCTTCGATAGCACGAGCAGCACGCTCAACAAGCATAAGGTTTGTAGCAAGAATCTTGTTACCGTCTTTGTCCTTACCGTAAACAACGTTATCTTCCATACCAACACGGATGTGGCATCCGTTTGCGATCATAGCAAACATTACAGGAAGATGTCCTTTACCGATACCAAAGCCTGAAACTGTAACTTCCTGAGGAAGGTTTCCTTCAGACTGAAGACGTCTGATTTCAGAAAGCATTGTCTGTACATCTTCAGGTGTAGCAGCCATACCACCAACTACGCCGAGGCAAAGCTGGAAGTGAAGAGGTGCCTTAACGATACCTTTCTTCCAATATACACCTACGGCACGGATCATACCCATGTCGAATACTTCGAACTCAGGCTTGATGTTCTTCTCAAGATAAAGGTTACCAAGCTCAGTAAGCATTGAAGGTGAGTTAGAGAAGATACCACCAGGGATACCCCAGTTGAATGAACCTGCATCGAATGTACCCATCTGGATGCCAGGTACAATCTTATGATGAAGCATACGGATGTGATTTCCGTAAGGTGAATCATCAGATACACGGTTGTCTCCTGATGATGTGCAGTTAACGATAACGTCACAATCAGGATACTGTGTTCTTAAAATCTTAATTGTCTGATAGAATTTAACAGGATCCATAACACCTGCACCCTGATCATCTCTCATGTGAAGATGAACAATAGCAGCTCCTGCTTTCCATACATCATACGCGCATTTTGCGATTTCTTCCGGTGTTTCCGGAACATCATAACCATGTGGTGTAACAGCACCGGTAAGCGCTGCTGTGATAATTGTTTTTGCCATTGGTTTCACACTCCTTGTATATTTTGGTTTATTGACCTAAACGGTCAGTTTTCACTTGTATACGGTTTAAATGCCAAAACATTTAAACCGCTATGAATTATTATAACTGATAATTATTTATATAACAAGGATTATTTGTATTTTAAAAAATGCAATTAGTTTGTTGCTTTGATTGCCTCTTCAAGTTTTGCATAAGCCTTGCCGCTGTCAATAATGTCTTTGGCAAGTTTTACTCCTTCTTCCAAAGAAGATGCTTTTTTATCAATATAAAGGGCTGCTCCCGCATTTAAAAGCACTGCGTTAAGTTTTGTCCCCTCTTCTTTTCCCATGAGAATATTTCGCGTAATTTCGGCATTCTCAGACGGCTCTCCTCCTACAAGTTCCTCTTTTTTGCCGGAAGCAAATCCGAAGTCCTCAGGCTTAATTACATAAGATTTGTAGTTACCGCCGTCAAATTCGCAAACAAATGTCTCTCCGCAGGCAGATATCTCATCTAATTTTTCTCTTCCGTATACTACCCTTCCTCTTTCGACTCCGAGGCTGTAAAGCACCTGTGCAAGCGGCTCCACAAGATATTCATCATATACTCCGAGAAGCATTTTTTTAGGACGGATAGGATTTGTGAGAGGTCCTAAAATGTTAAATACGGTTCTAAATCCGAGCTCTTTTCTTATAGCGCCCACATACTTCATTGATGAGTGGTACTTCTGTGCAAAGAAAAAACAAAAACCAATGTCTTTTAAAAGTTTGGTGCATTTTTCCGGCTCAAGATTAATGTTTACCCCGAGCGCCTCAAGACAGTCCGCCGTGCCGCTCTTTGATGATGCTGCTCTGTTTCCGTGCTTTGATACCTTTACTCCGCCTGCTGCCGCAACAAATGCCGATGTTGTCGAAATGTTAAAGCTGTGCGCGTTATCTCCGCCCGTTCCCACAATCTCAAAGGTCTCCATTCCTTCCGCATCTACGTTAAGTGCCTGCTTTCTCATAGCTGCCGCACTTCCGGCTATCTCATCTATTGTTTCTGCCTTTGCGCTCTTTGTTGAAAGAGCCGCAAGGTATGCCGCATTCTGAGTCGGTGTGGTCTGGCCTGTCATTATTTCTTCCATTACCGCATAGGCCTCGTCATAGGTTAAGTCCTCTTTGTTTACTATTTTTACTATTGCTTCTTTAATCATTGTTTACTCCTTTCTTCCAACCCTACTAATTAAGTGCCGCCTTAAACTCTCTTACATACTCCGCGGCCTTATCTGCGCTAAAGCTGCTCTCCTTCATCAGATTAATGAAATGGCTTCCGACTATCGCGCCATCAATAATATCCTTCATCGGCTCTACATCCTCTGCCGTTCTTATTCCGAATCCCATCATTACAGGGATTTTGGATACACTCTTTACATCCTTTAGATAGTTTATTACTTCCTTATGAAAATCCGCTGCCTGGCCTGTAACGCCCATCGACGATACGCAGTATACAAAGCCTCTTGCGCCATCAAGAATCATCGGAATTCTGTCTTTTGAAACAGGGGAAACAAGTTGAAGAAGAATTGTTGTATCATCGCCTTTAAGTGCATTATTTAACTCTTCCTGCTCTTCAAACGGAAGGTCGGGAATAATGAGACCGTCCACGCCTGCGCCCCTGCATTCTTTTACAAAATCCTCTACTCCGCATGAAAGTACTGTGTTGTAATACATCATAAATACGATCGGAACATTCACGCCCTCACTTCTCATCTCCTTCATAAGAGAGAATATTTTCTTAAGCGTAACCCCGCCTAGTAGCGCCTCATAAGAAGCCTGCTGAATAACCGGGCCGTCCGCTATAGGATCAGAAAACGGGATTCCGAGCTCTATTACATCTATGCCGGCCTGTTCCTGTGCCTTTATAAGCTCTTTTGTCTTTTCAAGGTTTGGAAGACCTGCTGTTATATAGGTTACAAAAGCCTTTTTACCCTCATTTTTTAGTTCCGCCATTTTGTTTTCTATTCTGTTTGTCATAAAAGCTCTTCCTCCTAGTTAAGATAACCTTTACCCGAGAAATAATCGGATATGGTGTTTACATCTTTGTCTCCTCTGCCCGAAAGGCATACAATCATGGACTGATCCTTTGTCATTTCCTTTGCTTTCTTCATCGCATAAGCTATTGCATGTGCGCTTTCTATCGCAGGGATAATGCCTTCTATACGTGTGATTTCCATGAGAGCATCCATTGCTTCCTTATCTGTTATTCCAACATATTTTGCTCTTCCCGAATCTCTTAAATAGCTATGCTCAGGTCCTACTCCCGGATAATCAAGACCGGCAGAAATGCTGTGTGCAAGCTTTATATTTCCGTCATCATCCTGCAAAAGATATGACTTCATTCCGTGGAGAGTGCCGACCTTTGACTCGTTTATGCTAAGTACTGCCGCATGCTCGTCTGTGTCAACGCCTTTTCCCGCTGCCTCAACTCCGATAAGCTCTACGCCTTCTTCATCTATAAAATCCGCAAACATTCCGATGGAATTAGATCCTCCTCCGACGCACGCCATAACCACATCAGGGTTTCTTCCCTCGACCTCTAAATGCTGTTTCTTTGCCTCACGGCTAATGCAGGACTGAAACTCTTTTACCATCTTAGGATAAGGATAAGGTCCTACTGCAGAACCTATGATATAGAAGGTATCTTCCGCTGTTTTGGCCCAGGTACGGATTGCCTCATTCGTCGCATCCTTTAAGGTGTTAGACCCCGACTCCACAGATACTACCTTTGCTCCGAGCATCTCCATTCTCATAACGTTAAGGGCCTGTCTTTGTATATCTTCCTTTCCCATATAAACCGTGCATTCCATCCCGAAAAGCGCCGCTCCGGTTGCTGTTGCAACTCCGTGCTGTCCGGCTCCGGTTTCTGCTATAACCTTCTTTTTGCCCATTCTTTTGGCAAGAAGAATCTGGCCTATAACATTGTTTATCTTATGAGCTCCGGTATGGTTTAAATCCTCTCTTTTAAGATAGATTTTTGTTCCGTACTTTTCACTCATTCTCTCTGCAAAGTAAAGCGGTGTTTCTCTTCCCACGTACTGTTTTAAATAATAGTGGTACTGCTTTATAAACTCCTCATCTTTTATAGCCTCTTCGAAAGCTTCATCAACTTCTTTAAGTGTGTTCATAAGTGACTCGGAAACGTACTGTCCTCCGAATTTTCCGTAATAACTCTTATCCATGTTCTTTCACCTTTCTTATAAATTCGCAAACCTTTAATTTATCTTTTCCAAACTCTCCTTCAACGGAGCTTGATACATCCACAATGTCCGGGTTTAAAGCATCTATTGCCTGCCCTACGTTTTCGCTGTTTAATCCTCCGGCAAGAATAAGGTATCTGTCCCCGATTTTTTCCCTTACATCCTTTGCCCTGTCCCAGTCAAAAGTTTTGCCGGCTCCGTAGGAAGCTCCGTCTATGACGTAGGCTTTTATTTTTTCGTGCTTTTCAATATCCGGCAAATCTCCCGAAATGTTATACGCCCGCCAGATTGGAATCCTTGCCGCCGAAAGTGCTTCTTCATAAAGCTCTCCGTGAATCTGAAGCGCATCAAATCCCATCGTCTGTATATTTTCCACTGTTTTTTTATCGGGCGATACCAAAACGGCTATCTTTGCAATGTTTGGTGCGAGATGCTGCATTATCTGCGCTGCCGCATATTTATCAAGATTTCTTTTACTCTTTTCGTAAAACACAAATCCCGCATAATGTGCTCCGGCTTTTGAAACAATGATTGCATCTTCCGGACAAGTCAGTCCGCAGATTTTAACATATGCCATTTTTAAATCTCCTTCCACTTCTTTGCAAGTGCAGCAGGATCTGCCGTCTCCATAAATGCCCTTCCTATAAGGCAGGCATCCACCTTACATTCCTTAAGGTATTTAATACTCTCATCATCCGTTATACCGCTCTCCGTCACAAAGCACTTATCATCCGGTATATATTTCCTTAAATTTTTCGTCGTCTCAAGCCTTATCGTAAAATCTTTAAGATCTCTGTTGTTTACTCCGATTATCCTGCCGCCGGTATAAAGAGCATCTTCGACTTCCTTTTCATTATGAGTCTCAATAAGGGCGTCCATCTCAAGTTCTCTTGTCAGCTGATAAAAGGCTTTCATCTGTTCTTTATCGAGTATCGCCGCAATAAGTAAAATCGCATTTGCTCCTATGGCCTTTGCCTCGTAGAACTGATACTCATCAATCATGAAATCTTTTCTTATCATCGGGAGGTTCGTCATCTTTTTAATCTCTTTAAAATACTCCGTATTTCCGTAAAAATGATCCTCTTCGGTAAGACAGCTTATCGCCTCTACGCTTTTTGTATACTCTGCGATTCTCTCATCAAGCTCCATCGTCTTTTCAATGTTTCCGAGCGAAGGAGAAGCCTTTTTAAACTCACCTATAATGGAAAGTCCCGGTTTTGAAAGCGCATCGTAGAATGTCTCTTTCGCGCCGGTTAAACTGTCATCTTTAATTCTTTTTTCCGCCTCTCTTCTGGCCTCTTCAAAAGAAAACTTTTCCTTATGCTCTTTAAGTCTTATTTTTTTATCTTCAACAATCTTGTCTAATATCATGACTTATCCTTCCTACATAACTCCTGCCACAAAGTTTTCCATCATTCTTTTTCCGTGGTCTGTAAATATAGACTCGGGATGAAACTGCAGTCCCACAACAGGATATTCTTTATGTCTCATCGCCATTATCTCCTCATCATCGGTTTCAGCAAGGATTTCAAAGCACTCCGGAAGAGTATCTTTTTCAACTGCCAAAGAGTGATATCTTGCGATTTTTATCGGTGTATCTATTCCTGTAAAAATGCTTTTTCTTTTGTGGTTTATAAGTGATTGCTTTCCGTGGAAAATCTCCTTTGCATAAGTTATTACTCCGCCCAAAGCCTCTCCTATGCACTGATGTCCGAGACAGATTCCCAAAATCGGTATTTTATCGTAAAACTCTTTTACAACTTCTGTGCATATCCCGGCTTCTTTCGGGCTCTTTGGTCCCGGTGATAAAATGATTTTCTCGGGCGCCATTTCCTTTATCTCATCTATAGTTATCTTATCGTTTCTTACAACCTTTATATCCTGAGTAAAAGTTCCCACATACTGGTATAAGTTATAGGTAAATGAATCGTAATTATCTATCAGTAAAATCATAAGTTTTCTTCCTCCACAAGTGTTTTTGCAAGTGCCATTACTTTGTTGCAGCATTCGTAGTATTCATTTTCCGGAACGGAGTCTGCAACAATTCCGGCTCCGGCCTGAAGATATACTTTATTGTCTTTTTTAACCATCGTTCTTATCGTAATACAAAAGTCCATGTTACCCGAAAAATCAAGATGTCCGGTGGCTCCGCCGTAAAGACCACGCTTTGTATCTTCAAGCTCATCTATTATTTCCATTGCTCTTATCTTTGGAGCTCCGGATAAGGTTCCTGCCGGAAGAAATGAACCAACAAGGTCAAGCGGATGATATTCTCCCTTCTTTCTGCCTTCCACCATTGAGCAGATGTGCATTACATGGGAATAATTCTGAACCTCCATAAACCTTGTTACTTTAACGGTTCCAAACTCGGATATCTTTCCCATATCGTTTCTTGCAAGATCTACAAGCATCGCGTGCTCTGCTCTTTCTTTTTCATCAGCCAAAAGATCTTCTTTTAAGAGTCTGTCTTCTTCCTCGTTTTTGCCTCTCGGTCTTGTTCCCGCTATAGGACAGGTATAAACCTTTCCTTCCTGCTGTTTTACAAGCATCTCAGGCGAAGAACCTATGAGCTCAAAGTCTCCGAAGTTAAAGTAGTAAAGATATGGTGAAGGGTTTACCTTTCTGAGTTTTTTGTATAGGTCAAATCCCTTTTGCCCGGTCTCAATAGTCCATCTTTGCGAAAGCACCGTCTGGAAGATGTGACCTTCTTTTATATAATGCTTAATCTTGTTTACTTTCTCGCCATATTCTTCAACAGTATCGGATTTTTTAACTATCTTTCCGTCAAGCACAAGTTCTTTGTCTTCAATATGAGGAGCATTTCTGCACTTGTCCGTCATTTCATCCGCATAACAAAGAGCTCTTTTTTCTCCCTCTTTGCTGTCCTCATCAAGCACTATTGCCGTAAGCGTCTCGGCTACATGATCTATAACGACAAATCTTGTCATAAGCATCATCTGCACCGTCTCAACTCCGATTTCATCCGGGTTTTCATCCGGAAGAGTTTCAATATATCTTATAAAGTCATATCCGAGGCTTCCTACAAGTCCTCCCTTAAAAGGTGTGCTCTCGTCAGAGATAATGTTAAACTCCGAATAATAATCCTTAAGGAGCTCCATCGGATTTCCCTCTAAAACCTCAGTGGTTCCGTCATTTTTTTCAATGATTAAGCTATCGCCCTTAGAACGGATTATCTCTTCGGGATTTTCTCCCATGAATGTGTATCTGTCGTAGTTTTTGTCATAGCTTTCTAGCAGAAATCCCTTTTTATCTCCTACGAGGGCTTCGAACATATCGGTTGAGACCTCGTTTACTATGCTTACTGTTTTCTTGTAAAGTTTTAGTGTTTTCATGTTTTTTCCTCTCAATAAAAAACGCCCCTGAGACCTTAAGTCTCAGGGACGATACATACCGTGGTGCCACCCTGCTTCATTATGATGCCGCATTTTTAATAAAAAAGGCAGATTCCCCGAAACCGGAAAATCTGCCACCGCTTATCATAACCTTTATCCAAATACGGAGCTATATGCTCGATATTCTGCCCCTGTAACGCGAGGACGCGGCATCCGCTACTAAGTAAACCTTTTCGCTTTGCATCTCACAAACCCATTCCCTAAAAGCGCTGTTATCTGCTCACACCAACCGCAGACTCTCTGAAAACCTCATCTAAAAGGTACTATCTTTGCTCATAGATTTTATTGCTTTATTAAATTAACGCAAGACAAATATATCATCCATTCATAGGTATGTCAACACATATTTAAGATATATTTTTAAATTTTTTGAGATATTTTTTATCCTATTCCCAATTATCACATACAGGTGCGCTTGGACTATCTCCTCTTAATCTTGTATAAAGTGCGGCATCCGTGCTCATTACATAAGGATTTACATAGAATATTCCCGCGATATGGAAGGTGATTGCATCAAGGATGTACCAGCCGATAAAAGAAAGGTCAAGCACAAATGCTTTCCACTTGTTCCCATCCATCATTTTTCTTGACTCTGTAATTATCTCGCTTGCACTCATTTCAGGATGCTCTGCCAAAATATAAGGAACCATTCTGTATGAATAAGCCTTTACCAAACCCGGAATTATGAAAAGCAATGTCCATAATACCTGATATAAATCTCTCCAAAACAGAGTTGATACAACCTTTCCGTAAGGGGAAAAGCCCTCAGACATAGATGAGCCGAAATCTGCTTTTTCAAACTGATTGTTAAGCATAAATCTGCGGCATCCCTGAACCAGAGGATTAATTACAAAAATCGAAAGTAAAATCGATCCTACAATTGCAAAAGCAAAAAAGCCCATAAACATCTTAACAGTAATAAGTCTTAAAAGTGTTCCGATATACCCCGGCACATAACCCGAAAAATCAGAAAGATCGTAGCTAAAAGGTCCTACATTTATGCTGTAGTCCATTACCTCGTCAACATACTCTTCTCCCAAAATCTCCGAAAGAGATGCGTCAATACCCGCATCCTCGTTTATATTCTCCATTACAAACTCTTCAGTTGTCTGATCATCCGTTGTTGTATCAGCCGATGAAGACGAGTTCGAAAATCCGCCCGTTAAAAAAGCGAATATTACAGCGATAAGAACGCACCACCAGTAATTTTTCTTAAACGCTTCCTTTCCCTGCGTTTTAACCTCTTTTCTTGTCCACATTTTTAGTCTCTCCCTTCATTTTTGAAAATGTGTTTTTGTTTTTTATGGCATCTGCCCCACTTTTAATAAGGCCGCCAATCACCTTACCGAAATTAAGCTGCTCTTCTTTCGGCAGTGATGAAATATTTTTAAACATCTCAACCAAATTCCCCGGAATATTCTTTTGAAGCTCTTCAAAAGTCGTAGCTCCGGTTGATGAGAATGTATTAAAAAGCGTGTTTATAAACTCCTCTTTTTCCGAATCGTCAAACGAAGATATCCAGTTTGTAATCGCCGTATCCAAAAGACTGCTCGACTCTGAAAGCGACTCTGCCAAAACAAAACTCTCTCCCAAAACTTCCCACGAAAGCGGATCGTGCTGATGAGCCATATTGCCGCTGCTCTTTATAACCTTATGATCATACTCGTTGTTAAGCAGCATTCCTATAACGGAAGATTCGGGCACAATACTTTTTATCTTTGGCAAAATCTCCTTATATTCATCGGTTTCTGTTATGTCCTTTATAAATCCCGGTCCGTCGTTTGAATATATCTCAAATATCTTTTTTCTTATCCTCGGATTGCAAAACGCAGATGCATAAACCGCAAAATTGCCACCCTTTGAATGGCCTCCGACTCTTATCTTCCTTCTTTCAAGCCCAAAATGGTTTAAGTAATCCGCCGCCATTTTCTGCCCTCTTGTTGCGGAAGATACGCTGAAAATAAAGTCTTCCTTCCAGCCTACTATTGTATCGTCCGTGCCTCTGAAGGCAATATAAACGGACCTGTCAGGAATTGTAAAGACCATAACCGCAAACTGGGTATCCGTTGTTTCATCTATGAGATTTACAAAGCCGCCGAGTCCGACATTTTTAAAACGATTTGACTTTGCAGCCTCCCTAAATAAAAAAGGCGCCATCTTTGTGACGGTATTTCTGGCCAAAAGTTCTTCATCTGTGTGTTTTGAAAAATAAATCTCGGCAGCCTCTTCCATACTCATAGCATCTTTAGAGCCTCTCTGAGGGATTACATCGTCCAAATCCACATAGGCTATTTCCGAAAATATAAGATTGTCCACCTCATTAAACGGCCGCTCCCTAAAAGTAATATCTCCCCGCCATTTAATGTATTCTTCTATATTCGCCATATAAGTTCCCTCGTTTTACCAAAACTCCTTATAAAGCTTAAGTTCTCTTGTAAGCCTTGAAATAGGGAGCCCCACAACATTGTTGTAGTCTCCGTCAATCTTTTCGACAAAAAGTCCGCCCTTACCCTGTATACCATACGATCCGGCTTTATCCAAAGGCTCACCGGTACTTATGTATTGTCTTATCTCTTCATCGGTAAGCTCGTAAAACTTTACCTTTGTCAAAACAGCAAAGCTCTTATTTATATTTTTCCCTTCACAAAATAGGGCAACACCCGTATATACCTCATGCTCCCTGCCCGAAAGCTTTTTAAGCATCTTAAAAGCATCATCTTCATCTTTTGGCTTTCCGAGGACTTCATTGTCAATTGCAACAATGGTATCCGCGCCTATAACAAGCGCATCTTTGCCCTCTTTTTCTGCCACCGAAAATGCCTTTTGCTCGGCGAGAGATACTACAATCTCATCCGGGGTATTTCCCTTTGCCACCTCTTCAATATCAGACGGGACAATCCTAAATTTTGCTCCGGCCATATTAAGAAGCTCTTTTCTGCGCGGAGACGCGCTTGCAAGTATCAGTTCCACCTAAGACTCCCTTTAGTTAAAATCGATATCCGAATCGTCATCTGTCATATACTCTCTGGATACGACTCTCTTCTTTTCGCGGTTTTCCTCAACAAGATTGGAAAGCTGTTCTTTTACATCCATTACATTTTTAATGTTCTTGATTTCAAAGTCTCCCAAAGTCTTATCAGAGCTTTTAACCGCAATTGTACCCATGCCGAAAATTCTCTGAATAAGACTTCTTGTCACGCCCAAATCAAGTACCCTGTAAAGACGCATCTCATCCTGACGCTTGTTTAAGAATCCTCTGTCAAGATAAAAACGTTCTTCATCAAAACTATATACCGTAAATGTCCACGGAAGCCCGCACCATATTCTCTTTCTTGCTTTCCAAAGCATATGCTTGTTCTCCTTTGTGTTTAATATGCCGCAGACAATCCCGCAGCTACTTTAAATAATACCATATTTTATTGCAAAAAGAACCTCCGAGTCATAAAATATATGATAGTAAATCCATAGGAGGATCCCATGAATAATACAAAACTTTCATTCTCATCAGATTACATGGAAGGCGCACACCCAAAAGTGTTAGCCCGCCTTCTTGAAACAAATATGGAAAAAACGTCCGGATACGGTTTTGATACATACTCACAGAGCGCCAAAGCCAAAATAAGAAAAGCCATAGACTGTCCGGATGCGGATATTTTCTTCCTTATCGGCGGAACACAGACAAATGCCACCGTAATAGACGCTGCCCTCTTACCTTATCAGGGCGTAATGGCCGCAAAAACCGGTCATATAAGCGTGCATGAAGCCGGTGCAATTGAAGCGGGCGGACATAAGGTTTTTGAGCTTCCCGCCAGCTGCGGCAAGGTAAAAGCGGATGATGTTCTTTCTTTTATAAACTCATACAACAGCGATGAAAACAAAGAACACATGGTTATGCCCGGAATGCTTTACATCTCTCAGCCCACAGAATACGGCACCCTCTACTCTTTGTCAGAGCTTGAAGCTTTAAGCAAAATCTGCAGAGAAAGTAACGTGCTTTTTTATCTGGACGGAGCAAGACTTGCCTATGCCCTGGCCTGCCCTAAAAACGATGCCTCTTTAAAGGATATAGCCCGCCTCTGTGACGCATTTTATATAGGCGGCACAAAATGCGGCCTGCTTTTCGGTGAAGCAGTGGTATTTCCCAAAAAAAATCTCATCCCGCATTTTTTCACCCTCATAAAACAGCACGGTGCCCTCCTTGCCAAAGGCAGAATAAACGGGCTTCAGTTTGACACCTTATTTACCGACGATTTGTATTTTGAGATCGGAAAAAACGCGATTGACAAAGCCGAAAAAATCAAAAAAGCATTAAAAGAAAAGGGCTATGAGTTTGCAATAGATTCTCCGACAAACCAGATTTTTATAATCTTAGACAAAGCCGGATATGACCGCCTCATTTCTCTTGTCGAAATGGGATTTTGGGAAAATCTTCCAAACGGCCAAACCGTTATGCGCATTGCCACAAGCTGGGCAACAACAGATGAAGATGTAGAAAAACTCATAAATGTACTTTAAAAAAGCGGCCTTTTGGCCGCTTTACTTATGTTTAAGCTCATAATAGAAAAGATACTGCTGGATAATTCCGGCAATGCCTTCATATCTTTCAAAATCAAACCCTTTTGGATAATACTTTTCCAAAAGCTGCTTTACATGGGTATCTATCGGAAACGCCTCCACATGATGAAGCCCGAAAAGGCAAATACAGTTTGCCACTTTTTTGCCTATACCCTTTCTTTCGACAAGAGTCTCCATCGCCGTTTCATAGTCCATCCCTTTAAGAGAGTCTGTCCATCCCGGATTATTTACGGCATAGCTGTATATTTCTTCAAGATAAGAGTCTCTGTAGCCAAGCCCTAAGGTCTTATCCATAAAAAAGCCTTCCCTTATATCACCCGGTTCAGGCAAAATGCAGCCCCTTTTGCAATCCGTTTTCCTTCCGGCCTTTTGACATATCGCTTCCACGGAATTTGTGATTCTTTTAATATTGTTATTCTGAGAGATAATAAAAGTAACTATCATCTCCCACAAATCCTGTCTTAATATCCTTATGCCATATCCTTCTTTAAAAGCCTCTTTAAGATGATCATCGTTTGATGATAAGATGAGTTTTTCTATAGCAGCATAATCGGTTTTTGTATCAAAATAAGAAGCCCATATTTTCTCATACTCATCTTCATCGCATGAAAATGTAAATTCATCCCCTTTTTGCGTAACCTCTAAATATCTGCCAAAGGCCACTGTAGAATATTTATTTTCTTCAATCTCTTTAAACCTGAAGCACTGCCCGCTTTCGGCAATCTGCTTAAGGTTTAGATGATCTAGATTTTTTACAAACATATTTACCTCTTGCCCGATTATAAATTTTTTTCGCCCCATCTTTTAAGTTCTAAAAGAATCGGAATAATTGAATGAGCTTTTTCTGTGAGAGAATATTCTACCCTGACCGGCATCTCATCATACTGCATTCTTACAACGAGTCCGTCACTTTCGAGTTCTTTAAGCGACTGGGCAAGCATGGTATTTGTAATGCCGTAAACAGAGCGTCTAAGGTCTCCGTATCTTACAACCTCATTATTATCGATAATACATAAAATCATAATTTTCCACTTGCCGCCCAAGATGCCCATAACCTTTTTAAGAGCGCATCCTTCACCGGCAATGTCTTCACATAACGGTTCTTTTTTCATGATCAGTTTTTCCTTACCTGGTTTATATTTTTTGCGTACTTGATATATTTTTCTTACCACATATAATAAACGTATCTGCTTCAAAAAGCAAATAAAAATTAAAGGAAAAGAAAATGAAAAAAGCAACTCCCAAAAAAGAATTATGTGTTAGCTGCGGCGCCTGCGTAAAGCAGTGTCCCCGAGAAGCAATACATATAAAAAACGGATGTTATGCAAAAGTCGACCTTTTAAAATGTGTAGGATGCGGACTGTGTGCAAAGGCCTGTCCGGCCAATGCCATTTTCATAAGTGAGGAGGTGGCATATGGCGTCTGTTAAAGGAAAAAGCCACTGGTATGATTATCTTTGGCTATGGACTATAATATATTTTACATTGGGATTTTTTAACATCCTTTTTGCCTGGCTTGGCATGATTGACTTCCTGCTGCCGATTGTTTTCGCCATCTTCGGCGGCAATAAATGGTTTTGCAATCACTTATGCGGCAGAGGACAGCTTTTCTGGCTTTTAGGACATGACCTAAAATGTTCAAGACATAAAAGCACTCCGAAATGGATGGTAAGCAAATACTTTAGATACGGATTTTTGGTCTTCTTTTTAGCCATGTTTGGCTCTATGGTATTCCAAACCTATCTTGTATTTGCAGGCCAAGGCTCTTTAAAGAAAGTCCTTAAGCTTTTCTGGACATTTAAAGTGCCGTGGGATCACACCTACTCCGGAAGCATATTCCCGGACTGGGTAGCTCAGTTTGGCTTCGGCTTTTACAGTCTGATGCTTACGTCTACTCTTATAGGGCTTATCGTAATGGCACTTTATAAAGAAAGAACCTGGTGCACATTCTGTCCGATGGGAACAATGACTCAGACCATTTGCAAATTAAAAAACAATGAATAACAAGGAGGATTATAACTATGGGAAAAACAGTAATTATAGGAGGCGTTGCAGCAGGTGCAAGCTGTGCAACAAGACTTCGCAGATTAAAGGAGGATGAAGAAATCATACTTCTTGAAAGAGGAGAATACATCTCCTACGCCAACTGTGGCCTTCCTTACCATGTAGGTGAGGTAATTGAGGAAAGAGACTCTCTTTTGGTCATGAAAAAGCAGATGATGGAAACTCGTTTTAAAATCGATGTAAGAGACCACAGTAAAGCCGTATCAATAGATACTGCCTCAAAAGAAGTAACAGTAAAAAATGCTGACGGTACTACCTATACAGAAAGCTATGACAACCTTCTTATCGCAACCGGCTCATCTCCTATCCGCCCTGATGTTTCCGGAATAGATTCCGAGAGGGTAAAGAGCCTTTGGACAGTATCGGATACCGACAAAATAAAAGCATATATCAGCAATCAAAATGTAAAAAGCGCTGTAGTTATTGGCGGAGGATTTATCGGACTTGAGATGGCTGAAAACCTTTACGCCTTAGGGCTTGATGTAACAATTGTCCAGTCTCCGAATCAGGTCTTAAAGCAGCTCGATTTCGATATGGCCGCCCTTCTTCATAAATCAATTAAAAGTCACGGCATAAAGCTTATTTTAAAAGACGGAGTTGCAGGCTTTAAAGAAAGAGAAGACGGTATTGATATTACTCTTAGAAGCGGCAAAACGCTTTCGGCAGACCTTGCGATTTTATCAATAGGCGTACGTCCAAACAGCGAAATTGCCAAAAATGCAGGTATTAAAGTAAATGAGCGTGGCGGAATTATTACTGATGAGAGAATGCGTACAAGTGCCCCAAATGTCTATGCCGCAGGTGACGTTGTAGAAGTAACCGACTTCGTTCTTAAAGACAAGACAATGGTGCCTCTTGCAGGACCGGCAAATAAGCAGGGAAGAATTGTTGCAGACAACATTGCGGGACTTTCCACATCCTATAAAGGAACCCAGGGGTCTTTTGTCATTAAGGTATTTAACCTTACTGCCGCATCTACAGGCGCAAACGAAAAGACACTTATCGCAAAAGGACTTGAAAAAGGAAAAGACTATGAAACAATTCTCATCGCTCAAAACTCCCATGCAGGATACTATCCGGGTGCAACGCCTCTTTTCTTAAAGCTTATTTTTTCGCCGGACGGAAGTAAAATCTTCGGCGCTCAGATAGTCGGAGAAAAAGGCGCAGACAAGAGAATAGATACCATAGGTACTGCCATACGATTAAATGCAAGCGTATTTGACCTTACAAACATGGAGCTTTCCTACGCACCACCGTTTTCTTCGGCAAAAGATCCTGTAAATATGGCAGGTTATGTTGCGGAAAACGTTATAAACAACTACATGACTCTCGCAAGAACGGATGAAATTCAGACAAATAAAGAAGCAACGGTTTTAGATGTAAGAGAAAAACCCGAAGTTGCAAACTTTTCTTTTGAAAATGCCGTAAACATACCGCTTGGACAGCTTCGCGAGAGATTAGATGAGCTTGACAGGGAAAAAGAATATATTATCATGTGTGGAATCGGCGTCAGAGCATATTCTGCCGCAAGGCTTCTTTCTCAAAACGGATTTAAAAACCTCAAGGTTTATCCCGGCGGAGTAAGATATTATACCTCAAGCCATTAATAAATCCTCCCGCTAAAACATTTTTGTGGTAGAATGATAAAAAAGTTTTATCGGAGAAAAAAATGAGTAAACAGATTTGGAAACCCGGCAACATGCTCTATCCCGTCCCTGCGGTTATGGTCAGTTGCCAAAGAAAAGATGAAAAACCCAATATTATTACAATAGCCTGGGCCGGAACCGTTTGTACGAATCCGGCCATGGTTTCTGTATCAATAAGACCTTCAAGGTATTCCTACGATATAATAAAAGAAACCGGCGAATTTGTAATAAACCTGGTTTCCAAAGATCTTGTATATGCCTGCGACATCTGCGGAGTAAAAAGCGGACGCGACGTTGATAAATTTAAAGAGCTTAATCTTACTCCTTCAAAGTCGGTAAACATATCGGCTCCGGGAATAGAAGAAAGCCCTGTAAACATAGAATGCAAACTCAGGCAGATTTTACCCCTGGGTTCGCATGACATGTTTATAGCTGAGGTAAAATCCGTCGATATAGATGAATCTCTTTTGGATGAAACCGGTAAGTTTTGTTTAAACGACACCGGCCTTGTTTCATATTCTCACGGAGAATATTTTTCCCTCGGCGAAAAGCTCGGAAGCTTCGGCTATTCCGTAAAGAAAAAGAAAAAACAATCTCTACATCAGCTCTGCAAAAAGTCTTAATACCATCTGTCCGAAGCGCATAAAGCTGCTTCGGCCTGTTTTATAATTCTCCGTTACATCATTGCACTCGGTAAAAAGCTTTTCAAAATCCGCTTTTATATCTTTTACCGCATTCATATTGTACATAAAGCATCCGTTCTCAAAATGATGATAAAGGCTTCTGTAATCAAGGTTAATTGTGCCGCAGGTAGCCATTATATCGTCTGCCACACTCATTTTTGCATGAGAAAATCCCGGCGTCCACTCATATATTCTCACACCGTTTCTGACAAGTCCGTTATAGAAAGATCTTGTAACGCCGTAGACTATCTTTTTATCCGGAATTCCCGGTGTAATTATCCTAACGTCCACACCCCTTTTGGCTGCAAGCGAAAACGCATGTATCATCTCATCTGTGATAATGAGGTATGGCGTCACAAAATAGCAGTATTTGTCGGCCTTATTTATAATGCTAATATAAACTTCTTCTCCAACCTGCTCATCATCAAGCGGGCTGTCCGCATACGGCTGAATATATCCGTCATCGGCAGATAGATAACTCTCCTGCGGAAAATATTTATCCACATCCTCGTCTATATACATCTTGTTTTTATCGTTGATATTCCACATTTCGAGGAACATCACGGTAAAGCTTCTTACGGCTTCGCCCGTCACCTTAATTCCGCTGTCTTTCCACTTTCCGTAAGGCTCTGTTATACCGAAATACTCATTTGCAAGATTATACCCACCTGTAAATGCAACTCTTCCGTCTATTACTGTAATCTTTCTGTGGTCACGGTTATTCAAAAAGAAATTTATTCCATGAGAAAACTCATTAAAGACCTGGCATTTTATCCCGTTTTCTCGCAGTCTTCTCGCAAAGTCCGTGTTAACGAAACTGATTGAGCCCATGTCGTCATAGAAAACCCTTACCTCTACTCCCTCCGATACCTTTTGAAAAAGAACATCTTCTACTTTCTTCCAGCTTTCCTTATTTTCTATTGCATGATACTCCATGAAAATAAAGTTCTTTGCTTTTTTAAGTTCCTCAAGCTGTGCGTTAAAAGCATCTATGGCTTTATCATAGTATTTAACATCGCTGTTTTGATACACGGGATATCCCGCATATTTTTCAATATAAGAACAGATATTGTAAATCCTTGTATTTTCCTTTTTTACATTCTCAATCTCATCGGTATTTTCAGGCAGGTACTTAAAAAGCCACTCATCCGCCTCGGCAATTGCCTTTCTCTTTTTCTTGGTCGATCCGTTTAGACCAACCAAAAGATACATCACAAGCCCAAACACCGGAAACATCAAAATAAAAATAATCCACGGCATCTTCATGGATGAAGTCTTATGCTGTCCGTAAATATAAAGCACAAATATTAAACCTATAATTTTGGTAAGAACAGCCACCCATTCCGCCACTCTGTAAAGGCTGGTAAACAAAAGCACTATCAGCATTATTTCAATCAGCATTGACAATGCCGCAAACGCAAGCCTTTTTACACCGTTTTTATTTGCCGCTTTTTTCTCAATTGTGTTTTTCTTAAATATCATATTTCATCCTTGTTTTTATAAAAACCGAAAAGTAACCTTTATATTTGAATGATACTTTAGTATAACACGAAAAAAAAGGAGAGAATACAAACAGTTGCATTCTCTCCGGATTTTAATTGATTTAATTACCATTTCCAATCAAGATCGTCTTCATCTCTGAATTTTTCAGGATCTGTCACCTTGTACGGAAGCGGCGGAACAGGAATAAGATTGTGAGCATCACACTCCGGTGTCTCTGTCGAAAGAGCAAGATAAGGTTTTTTGGTCTTTCTGTTAGGTCCAAGCTCAGGATGAGCCGCTGTCTGCTCCTGAAGTTCTTTCGGAGCATTTCCTATAATATCATAGCAAGGCTCTTCAACCCAGCCCTTTCCTTCATAAGGAGTATTTAAAATCTGATGCATCTCCTGTCTCCAGATTCTCCACTCTCCGTCCTCTTTTACAAATACAAAGTGATAGCGGTTAAATGCCCAGCAGGCTTTAAGCGAGCCGTCCGGATTCCATCCGGTTTCACATCCGTGGGATGAGAACATACAATCTGCCGATTTGCAGTCATCAGCAACCTCTATAAGAGGGGATACCATATCATGAAGATATAATCTTCCCGAAAGATCCTCTTCCGCATTTTTCATTCTGTTTATGAAATGATTTACCACACCGTTCCACTCATCATATATATCTCCGTTAAATACAAGTCTTGTTCCCGGTGTATGGTGGCAGTATAACTCGGCAGTCATCTCCTGCTCACTTGCCACATGATAAGCGGCATATTTACTCAAAACATTCTGAATTGCATTTACCGCCTCCATTCTTTCTATTCTTCTCTGCTGATCGAGAATAATCTTTTCAAGTTCTTCCACTGTTTTTGCCATTTCTTTTCTCCTTTTTTATAACTCCATTGCGTAGGTAAAACCTGTCTCTGTTGCATTTTTAATTGTCATAGGTCCGGTTCCGCAATCCCCTATAACCCATGTGTTTGGGATAACATTTTCCAAAGCTTTTACCTTTTCCCTGTCAACTGTCATTCCGAGTGCGTTTATTATTGTGTCGACTTCCAAAAACTCTTCATGCCCGGTTTTATCCCTGTACGAAATACCGTTTTCGCAAATCTTCGTAATAGCCGACTCAAATATCTTTTTGATTCCGAGTTCTTCGTGAAGACGTGTAATTGAAAGCATTACCTGGCCCGATGCATCCATAAGGAATTTTTGCGGCTTCATCATATCGATAATCGTCACATCTTTTCCTTCTCTTGCAAGCTCTATCGCACATTCAGAGCCCGTAAGTCCGGCTCCGGCAATTATAACTTTATTGCCTGTTTCCACCTTCTTTTCATC
>JAILQM010000103.1 GCA_024698965.1 Eubacterium sp.
CCGTACTCTGCGGCCTTTTCCTTATCCACAGTTATTCTAAGCTCCGGCGAAGAGTTGTCAAGTCCGTCGTCAACTTCTATTGTTCCTTCGGTATTTTCCACAACCTCTGCTATCATCTCTGCCGCAGTCTGCATATCATCAAGGTTATTTCCCTTAATCTGTATCGAAAGTCCGCTGCCGAAATACTCGCTGTAGTCAATAGCAGATGAAGAAGAAGTAATTTCAACATCTGTAATGTCTTTTGTCTTATCTTCTATTTCCGATAATACCTTCTCCGAGTCCGCGTCTTCATCTAAAATCACATACATACTTACCGCATCAGAATCCGAAAGCATAGAAGATGTGGCTGTGCCACCGGCTAAGGCTCCTATGGTATCAATTCCGTCAATGTCTGATATTCTCTCTATAATATCGTCCGAATAAGCAGTAAGCTCATCGAACTCTAAATTCACATCATCAGCTGCCTCAACCGTAAGCGAAAGAGAGCCTGTCTCAATATCCATATCAAGGAAACTCATTCCTCTTGAAAGGCAAAGCTTTGCGCTGCCCAAAAGAAGGATAAGTGCAAGAATGCAAACAAGAGGCTTAACCTTAAGGCTTCCCGCAAGCACTCTGCCGTACCAATCTCTAAAAGCGTTAAACCAAGGATGCTTTATAACCTTTGTCTTTTTAAAAATAACTGTAGAAAGCGCCGGCACAAACGTGATAGCCACAACAAAGGATGCAAAAAGGGTAAAGGCTATTGTAAGAGCAAGGTCTGCAAAAAGCTGCCTTGTAATGCCTTCCGTAAATATAATAGGTGCATAAACGCTGACAGTTGTAAGGGTAGATGCAAAAATCGCGCCCGTAACCTGTCTTGTTCCGAGGACTGCCGCCGCCTTAACCGGCTCACCTTTTCCTCTTATTCTGTATATATTTTCTATGACGACAATCGAGTTATCGACAAGCATTCCTATACCGAGCATAAGACCTGACATTGAAATAATGTTTAAAGTAATGCCGGTAAAATACATAAGCATTACCGCAGTAATAACAGAAAGCGGTATTGAGCAGGCAATAACAAAGGTCGGCTTTAAATCCTTCAAAAAGATGATAAGGACAAGGATTGCCAGAAGCATTCCCCAAATCATATTTTCCAAAACGCTGCTTATAACAACTTTAATATACACGCCCTGGTCCATAAGGACTGTAAGATGAAGCCCGTCTTCAGCCTCTTCTAAGGCATCAAACTTATCCAAAACTCTGTCTGTCACATCGCCGGTTGAATATCCCGACTGTTTTTCAACCGATAAAATAACGCCCGGGTTTCCGTTTACAATCGCATATGAATCCCCTGACATATCGGTAATCTCAATGTCTGCAACATCCGAAAGCTTTATTACGTCCACTCCGTCAAGTCCCATATCCAAAAGAACAAGGTCTTCGAGTTCTTCTAAAGATGACACCTCATCTCCTACCTTTACAAGATAGCTTGTGCCGTCTTCGTCTGTCACATATCCCGCCGGCATGGAGAAATTCTGCGCCGTAAGAAGTGATGATAAGGTATCCATTGAAAGAACGTTTTCCGCATCCGCATTTTCGAGTGCCTCTTCCTTTGCACTTTCTAAGCTGCTTTCACCTTCTTCGATAGAAGATGCGGCAACAGAAAGCTCCGCAGAAGATGTTCCTATATCAAGGGCCGCAAGGCCAATATTAGTATTAAGGGTATCTAAAGCTTCGGAAAGAGAAACCTTTCCCGCCTCAACCTGCTCTAAAGCAGTCTCTATAGTCTCAATACCTGTATTAATCTGTGTAAGGGTTGTGGCAACGGTTGCCGCAGCCGTAGGCAGATCCTCATAAGTACTTACGCTTATTCCGAGAGCGGAAAGTGCCGAAAAGTTTGAAGCTATCTGAGCATTAATAGCTGTAAGAGACGCCTCAAGCTCTGTTATTTGCGCATCTATTTCGGTAGTGTCTCCTCCGGCTGCCTCAAGCTGAGCCTTTGCGCTCTCAAGAGAAGCTATTGCGCTTTCTATTTCCGGAATTGTCTCGGTATAAACCTCAGACTCCATAAATTCACTTAGGGCTGATTGAATCTGCTCTAAAGACTCTTTTTGAGACTCTAAATCGGAAAGCTGGGACTTTAAATCAGCCTCTGTAGAATAAAGGCTTTCTTTTTGCTTAGTCACCTCATCTGCTCCGTCCTTCATCTGAGACTTCGCATCTTCTATTGCATCCTGTCCGCTTTCAACCTGATCTGATGCATCGTCAAGTTCTTCCCCGGCCTCTTCAAACTGCTTAAGTACAGCCTTTTTGATCTTTTTGTTTAAATCATCAATCTTGTCGGCGTTCATGGTAATAGTAACGGCTTCTTCAATTTCGCCTGTTGCGGTAACCGATGCTACGCCTTCTATACTCTCAATTTGCGGTATAAGATCGTTTTCAACATAATCAGCAAGCTCTGACTCGTCTACATCGTCAACATCTACCGCAGCCATGATTACCGGAAGCATATCCGGATTTATTTTCATAATAGTAGGACTGCCCACAGAATCCGGCCAACTCGCTCCCAAAACATCGAGCTGTTGCTGTATCTCTATAACAACCGAATCCATATTTGCAGTCTGCTCATATTCGCAGGTAACAACAGAATAGCTGTTGTAGGAATATGAAGTAATATTTTTAATGTTTGATGTAGTGGCCATAGCCGCTTCAATAGGAGCCGTAACATCCGACTCTACCTCCTCAGGGCTTGCTCCTACATCTGTTGTTATTATGAGCGCATACTGAAAGCTCATGTCCGGAAGAAGGTCTGTTGTCATCTTAGACAACGCCACAATTCCGAGCACAATAACAAGCACTACGCCCACAAGAACCGTATATGGTTTTCTTACACTGTACTTTGCCATAAGTCTCCTCCTTAAATCCCGACCGACCGGTCGGTCGGACTTAGGCATAAGTATAGCCCCTTGCTTTAAAAAAAGCAAGAGGCCAATTTAATTCTTTATAATTTATTTATTTTTAGCCAAAGATTCCTTTAAAGAAATTAGCCACATTTGTAAAGAATGTAGTGATTGCTTCTCCGATTCCGCTAACTACATCTCCTGTTGATGTAAGCTTATCAAAGATTGCGCTTGCCTGCTCTGTAAGAGCGCTTAAATCAAGGTCAAGCTGATCTATCTTTAAAAGAACGTCTACTATCTTGTCAACTTCTTCATCTGTAAGATCATATCCGTATTCTTCTGCCTTTTCTCTTACGGCAGCTTCAATGGACTCTTCATCGTGAAGATTGTTTTCTACCATATACTGCTTAATCTGAGCCATAAGAGTTGCCGCATCATCAGCATCTCCTATTGCATCACCGATTTCGCCCGTTACAACAAGCTCTTCTGTAGCAGTCTCTAATGCTTCCTCGTCTACGGATGTATCATTCATCTCCGCATAAGCCTTAACTGTACCTATTAAAGCCGCTGTACCCGAGATTTCGAAAGGAGCCGCAACTATAACAGATGCATCCTCAAGACCTGCGGTAATAAGAGCATTAGCATACATTGATACTGTACAGTAATTGATATTGTGGATTTCGATATCAAGGCCTGCTCCGTCTTCCGACTTAACCACGTAAACAGAAGAAAGAGACTTTGTACCGATAACACTGCTCTCTAAATAATCATCTAAATATTCATGTTCTTCATCGTTTGTAACGGTAATTGTAGTAATAGAAGATGCGTCATCTTCGCTAAGTCCCATAAGTCCAAGTACTGTCTCTTTTTGATCCGATGTAAGATCTGCTCCGAGCGCAAGTACAGACGTAACTTCTTCTGTGGTATCTTCCGAAGCATCCTCTGAGCTTTCTTCTGATGAATCTTCTTCGCTTGAAAGTGTCTCGTCTATAACTTCACTTACGGTATCTCCGTCGGTAGCCATTACAGGCGAAGTAATGCTAAATACCATGACAGCAGCCATGAGCGCTGCCACAACTTTATTCTTCATTTTATATTCCTCCTAATTGACCTGCTATCTAGCAAGCATCATTTCAATCTCAGCAATATAGATGTTGTGATTGTCTCCCGTAGGATAATACTCGTCATAAATAGCTTTGTCAAGATAATTATCTTTTGTCATAGGTGAGCAGAATAACTTCTTGCATATAAAAACCAATACCCCCTCGTCAATATACGGTACGTCGTTATATCTGTCTATTGTAATCCTTGAAACCTTGATCTTATCTTCATCTCTTCCGGATACCGCTCCGAAATACTTAAGAAGCATTTTGGAATTCTTATCGTCATCCGCAAAAAATGTCATGGAAAACTTATCTGTTTTATCAAGAATCTCCTTTGTATATCTGCTGTCTCTTACAACAACATAAGCTACATTTTTGCCCCACATAACACCCAGGCCGCCCCAAGCCGCCGTCATGGAATTGACTTTACCGTCACATTCTGTGGTAAGAGCAAAACCTCCGCCTATCTTTTCAAACGGGTTTCCGTCAAAATACTCGAGTGACATATCCTGAAAACAATGCTGCATATAGATACCTCCTGATATCGGCTTTAACCCGCGATTAAAATCGGGGAATATTTACAAAAAACAACTACCTGTTAATTATACATTACGCGGCAATTATTTGCAAACTTGTATAATTTAAGTAGCATTTTAAACAAAAAACAGCCGCACCCCACCGGTGCGGCCATCCCCCCAATATATTATTTGTTGCGTCCTGATTTGAATCAAACCCATCCTCCCTAAACACACTTCATAAGGTTTGCACAAATCCGGCAGGCATAAATAATTTTCTTGATTAAGATGTTATCATTAGGAGCCTTATTAGACAATGACATTATTTTAGGTTTTTGTGACATTTTTTTAGATGGCGTGTATTTTATTTAGTTCAATATTAAAAAATGTCACTTTTTCATCACATTGCACATAAGCCTTTTTTAGTGTATTATATTGCTTAAATAAAAAAGTGAGGATATTTTTTATGAAAGTAAAACAGATTTTAGCCATAATCGGCATTATTATCCTTGTGCTTTTATACGGCCTTACATTATTTTTTGCCGTATCGGGCTATGAAAAATGGTATGAATATTTAGGAGCAGCCATAGCGGCATCCTTCCTTATACCTTTTATACTCTGGCTCTACATAAGGATGTCCGAAGTATTTAAGAAAAAAGATGACAATGAGGAATAATCCCCATTGTCATTTTTATTTGATAAGTTTTTTCCACTCGTCTCTGTTTTTGGAAAACTTTCTCGTATCCGTCTTTGCGAGAGGAAGCTTTGAATATACGAAATTTTGTGCGGCATAGAGGCTGTAGTACCCCGATGCGATATAACAGATGGCGCAGGATAAGGCAAAAAAGAGTATTCCCGCGCTGCCAAAAAGTTCTACAGATAAAAGCACAGAAGCCATTGGGCAGTTTACAACTCCGCAAAATACCGAAACCATTCCTATAGCCGCTCCGAATACCGGATCTATTCCAAGAAGGGCTCCTATCGCATTTCCAAAGGTAGCTCCTATAAAAAAGCTCGGGATAATCTCGCCGCCCTTAAAACCGCTTCCTATAGTAACCGCGGTAAATATTATCTTCATAATAAAGGCATACCATACCACTCTTCCGGAAAGTGCAAGCTCTATTGTATCCATTCCGGCTCCGCAAAACATTCTGCTGCCACAGATTAATGTAAGTAAGATTACCGCGCAGCCCCCGCAAAACGTTCTTAAATAACCGTTTTCAATATATTTGGCAAAAAGCTTGCCCGAAAGCTGAAGGCTTCTTACGAATATCGCTGATACCGCCGAGCAGCCCAAAGCCAAAAGTCCGATTAAAACCGCCGTTTTAATATTCATATCAGGAATATATGCAAGGTCAAAAGCCATAGGCTCAACCCCGAAAAACTCCGCAAATTTCACCGCAATTACAGCCGATACAACGCAAGGCAAAAATGCGGCATAGTTCATAACTCCGACACTTATTACCTCCATACTAAAGACTGCCGCAGTAAGAGGAGTACCGAAAAGAGCCGAAAAAAGCGCGCTCATTCCGCACATTACGATTATCCTTTTTTCGTTGGGCTCTAGTTTAAAAAGTCTGCCGATAAGCGAGCCCATGCTTCCGCCTATCTGAAGCGCCGCTCCTTCCCTTCCGGCCGAACCGCCGCAAAGGTGGGTTAAAAATGTACTTATGAAAATAAGCACCGTCATATTCGCCGGCACATCCTCGCAGGACTGCACCGATGTAAGAATAAGGTTTGTGCCCTCATCCTTTTTTACTCCGTTAAGACGGTAAATACCTACTATACAAAGTCCGGCAATCGGCAAAAAATACAAAAGATACGGGTATTTTTGCTGAGATACCGTCGCCATATCAACGCAGTAGTGAAAAAGCGTACCTACAGCGCCGCAGCTTACTCCCGCAATCGTTGCAAAAAAAAGCCATTTAATTATCGTCTTTATATATGCAAAAATATGTTTTATGTTTTCGATTATTCTATCTGTCATCCTCATTATCCTTTAAAAGCTCAGGTCTTCTTTCCATTGTACGTTTAATTGCCTGTTCTCTTCTCCATTTTTCCACATTGGCATGGTGTCCGGATAAAAGTATTGGCGGCACCTTTTCTCCCATCCACTCTTCAGGCCTTGTATACTGTGGGTATTCCAAAAGGTTCTCGGAAAAAGACTCGTCCTTTCCCGAGGCTGCATTCGTAAGTACTCCCGGCACCATTCTCGATACCGCATCCACAACAACCATAGCCGCAAGCTCTCCTCCTGTAAGCACATAATCGCCTATTGAGACATTATCCGTTACGATTTTTTCAAGAACTCTCTCGTCAATTCCTTCGTAGTGGCCGCATAAAAGCACCAGGTTTTCCTCAAGCGCAAACTCCTTTGCCTTACCTTGAGAAAACACCTTAGCCGCCGGCGTAAGATAGACAGTCCTTGGCTTATATCCTATTTTTTCAACCACCGACATATAAGCGTCGTAAACCGGCTGAGCCTGCATAAGCATTCCGGCGCCTCCGCCGTAGGGATAGTCATCGACCTTGCCGTGCTTTTCATTGGTATAGTCCCTTATGTTTATCGCTTCGAACTCGATTATTCCTTTTTCCACAGCTCTTCCGGTAATGGATGTCAAAACACCGTTTTCGACCATCTCCGGAAAAAGCGTAAGTACCCAGAATTTCATTTACAGATCCCTAAGTCCGTCCAAAAGATGAACGGTTACTTTCTTTCCTTCTATATCAACATTTAAGATGCACTGCGGTATTACAGGGATTAAGATATCCTTCTGCCCTTTTTTTGATACCACATATACATCGTTTGCTCCGGTCTGAAGAACGTCGGATAAGTGCCCGAGTTCTTCTCCTTCATCGGTAAACACGTCGCACTCCATAAGGTCGGCGATAAAATACTCGCCCTCTTCAAGAGGCACTCTGTTTTCCTTTGTTACAAAAAGACCGCAGCCTTTGTATTTTTCCACATCATTTATATTATCAAATTCTTTGAATTTTATTATCACAAGGTTTTTCTGCGGGCGTGCGCTTGTCACCTCAAGATGAAGGAGTTCTTTACCCGTATCTAAAATACAGTCCTTCATTCCCTTAAACCTCATAACATCATCCGTCATCGGAAAGACCTTTACCTCGCCTCTTATTCCGTGAGTCTGGGTTATGGCTCCGATCTGATATAATTCTTCCATATTTTCTCCTATATAAAAAGCCGGATACCGCTTAGGGTATTCGGCTTTTAAACGGTAATTATAAAATATCTACTATTACCTTTTTTTCTTCCTGAGAAGATGCTGCTTTCACAACCGAACGAATTGCTTTGGCAATACGTCCTTTTTTACCTATGACCTTACCCATATCGGACTGAGCCACATGTAATTCGATTACAATAGCCTTGTCTTTCTCCGTTTCGATAACTTCAACCTCATCAGGATTCTCTACAAGAGCCTTTGCAATTACCTCTACCAGTTCTTTCATTGACGTAAGCCCCCTCTTATTTTTCGATTCCGGCTGTCTTAAGAAGCTTTGCTACTGTTTCTGTAGGCTGAGCTCCGTCAGCAAGCCACTTCTTAGCTTTCTCTTCATCAATGTGAATTTCGCTTGGGTTCTTTGTTGGGTCGTATGTACCAAGTTCGTCGATGAAACGACCGTCTCTCGGTGAACGTGCATCTGCTACGATAACTCTATAGAAAGGTGCTTTCTTCTTACCCATTCTCTTTAATCTCATTTTTACCATTATTGTCACCTCCTTAGTAACTTTAAACTAATATATGTAAATGGAACATTTCCACTTATCACCTGATTAAAACGGAAAACCTTTTTTCTTTCCGCCGAATCCGCCAAATCCACCGAACATCTTGCTCATCTTTGACGTATTCATGCCCTTCATCATCTTTCTGACCTGTTCAAACTGTTTGATAAGTCTGTTTACCTCGGCCACTTCCACTCCGGCGCCGGCTGCTATACGGCGCTTTCTTGAAGGGTTTATAATCTCGGGATTCGATCTTTCCTTCGGAGTCATCGAATAAATAATTCCCTCGATTCTTGCCATCTTCTTTGAATCCATCGCATCCTCAATCTGCGAAAGCTGTGATGACCCCATACCCGGCATCATACTGAGAATACTTGTCAGACCGCCCATTTTTCTCATCTGACTCATCGACTCCAAATAAGCATCGAAGCCGAAAGTACCTTTTTTCATGCTGCGCTCAAGCTCTGCAGCTTTTTCCTCATCAAGGTCTGTTTGAGCCTTTTCTATGAGCGTCATTATATCGCCCATTCCGAGGATTCTGGATGCCATTCTGTCAGGATAAAACTGTTCGAGATCCGAAAGTTTTTCTCCCATACCTGCGTATAAAACAGGCTTTCCGGTTACGGCTCTGATTGAAAGCGCCGCACCGCCTCTTGTATCACCGTCGAGCTTTGTAAGCACGACTCCGTCGATTCCGATTTTGTCTTCAAAGGTCTGTGCCACGTTTACGGCTTCCTGACCTGTCATCGCATCGACTACAAGAATTTTTTGAGTGATTTCTATCTTCTCATTTATTTCGGCAAGCTCATTCATCATGTCTTCATCAACCTGAAGTCGTCCTGCCGTATCGAAAATAACAACATTAAAGCTGTTCTTTTTAGCATATTCCAAAGAGGCTTTTGCAATATCAAGAGGCTTTACATCTGTGCCCATTGAAAATACCTCTGCTCCGACCTTTTCACCGTTTACTTTGAGCTGTTCGATAGCTGCAGGTCTGTATACATCAAGCGCAACAAGGAGAGGTTTTCTTCCTTTTTGCATAACCTTTCCGGCTATCTTTGCAGTGGTCGTTGTTTTACCGGCACCCTGCAGACCCATCATCATAATAACGGTTATATCATTATTATTCTTAAGCTTAAGCTCAACGGTTTCTTCTCCCATGAGACGAGTCATCTCTTCGTTAACGATTTTGATAACCATCTGTCCCGGGTTAAGGCCTTTCATGACATCCTGTCCGATTGCTCTCTCCTGTACGTCTTTCGTAAACTGTTTTACGACCTTGAAGTTAACATCGGCCTCAAGAAGCGCCATCTTTACTTCTTTAAGAGCTGCCTTTACATCATCTTCGGTAAGTACGCCCTTGCTTCTGAGTCCCTTAAATACGTTTTGAAGTTTTTCGGTAAGGCTGTCAAATGCCATACTATAGCTCCTCTAATAATTCATCTGCAATTTCGGAAATGTTTTTAAGAGCATCTTCTCCCGCATTCTCTGCAAGCTTTTTAATCTCTTTTACTTTATTTCCGGTAAGCGTAAATCTTTCCATCAAATGAAGCTTGTCTTCATATCCCTGTAAAATGCCGTCGCATCTTTTAATAAGATCATGAACACCCTGTCTTGATATCCCGTATTCTTCGGCAATCTCCGAAAGTGACATATCGTTAAAGACATTTGCTTCATATACAGCTTTTTGATGCTCTGTTAAAAGCTCTCCGTAAAAGTCATATAAAAGTCCCTGTTTAACAATTTTTTCCATATCCGGCTCCTTTTACAGACTATGCCCCTTAAGCATCACAATGAGAATAATACTATATAAAAAAGAAGGTGTCAAGTATTTTTTCTTGACACCCCCTTGTTTTATTTTGAAGTATTGAATTTATTGGCCTTTTCCATCATTTCCATGGCCAGAGCCGAAAGCTCTGCTGATATTATTTCCATCTCTTCCTGAGTGGCCGCCGCTCCGAATCCCATCGCAGTATCCTGAAGCTCTATGGCTGTATACTGAATATCTTTAATAAGTTCGTTAAGCGTTCTTTTAATATGGTTAACGCAGTCGGCAATCTCATCAAATGTACCCGGCATATCCTCCATATCAACTACGGCAAGGTCTCCTTTTGCCATCTCATCTAAGATGTATCTTTCCTGCTCAATTATCGCAGAAAGAATACCCACAAGATTAGACATCGAGTTTTGCAGCGTTCCGAGCTCATCTTGTCTCATGGAAAATCCGAGCTGCGAAGAAAAATCTCCTTCGGATAGTCTCTGCACCGCAGCCGCAATAGGCTTAATCGGTTCAAGCTCTCTTTCAACTCTTATAGTTGCCACTATAGCTGCCACTATCATACATAAAACCGAAAGACCGAGTATTACAAGAATAATCGTAATCATATCATCGAAAACAACAGATGTAGGCATTACGCTTATAAGCTCCCATTCCGATCCCAAAATCTGAGACGAAGCAAAAAACATCTTCTCTCCGGCGTAATCTTTATCTACCAAAACATTAGCGCCCGTTTCATCAAATATCTCGGAAAGCTCCGGCATTACATCATAGGCATTTATCTTTGTATCCGAAGTCGGTTCGTAAGCATCATTCGGGTGAGTAACAATATCTCCCGCGCTGTCTATTATAAATCCGTAGCCGCCTTCGTCGGCCGCTACCAAATTTACCGTCTCAAGCACTGTAGAAAGTCCGATATCTCCCGCCACAACCATAACAAGCTCTTCGTCCACATATACAGGACAAGCAATTGTCATACACATCTCTCCGGTAAAAATATCGGCATAAGGATCTACTATAACCGCATCTCCTGCTTCAACAGCCATCTGATACCACGGCCTTTGAGTAGGATCGTATCCTTCTTCTATCTCAACATCATAATCTGCTGCCCTGTAGTAGCTCTTGTCAGGTTTTGCCGCATATACAACATGCATGTCATACTGCTTTTCCTGAAACTTTTGCAACATCAGATTAATACTTTCATCATCCGATACTTCCATTGCGGATAATGCATCTGCAAGAGAATGCAAAATAGAGCGTTTTGCGGTCATCCAGACCTCTATCTCTTTGGAATACTTATCAGCCTGAAGCTGAAGAGTATCTTTTTTCTCATCTTCAATTATCTTTACGGTATTATATGAAACTGTAAGGCTAACCGTTATTATTGATACGACAAGAATAATTATCATGTAGAAAACCACCCTTGTCTTAATCGACTTTTTCATAGACCACTCCCATAAAGTTTTTTAAAGCTCAGGCACCATAGGTACCTGAGCCCTAATTTTTCTACTGTTCCGGCGACGGGAACAACTCGCACAGGCTCTTTGCAAGAGGCACAGGATAAAGCTGAACCATCGTTGAATCAATAAGATCTTCGATTGTAAGCCTAAATGAAATCTTCACAAACATATGAGAAGGATCCACAAACATTTTCTCGAAAATCTTAACACTCTCCACATCAATTGAACTTACTTCAGGCGGAGAAATGTCTATTTCTCTTTCAAGGAACTGTGATAATGATGTTGCTGCCGTTCCCATCATCTGGTTCATGGCCTCCGATACGGCACTAAGATGAAGCTCTGTAAGCTCATCCGGAATGTTTGTACCGTCTCCCATCATCATCAAATCCGTCATTACTTTAACATCTCTTTCCTTAAGGATAAGAACGTTATTTCCGTCTACACCTTTTACATAATGAATCTGAACAAAGAAACATGTCTTGTCATAATCATCAAGTGCAGAACTGCGATTAATCAGAGATACTGTAGGTGTCGTAATCTCAACTCGCCTATTTACCATCATACCCAATGTGGTTGCTGCATTACCCATACTGATATTTGCAACTTCACCCATTACATCAAGTTCGTATTCAGTTAACATATTTTCACCCATATAATACCTCCGGCCAGTTTTCTTTATTATCTATCTTTTTGGGGGTAATTGTCAATAAAATATTGAAAATTCACAATATATTACGCCAATTAGTCTCTTCCGTCCACCTTGGCAAAATGCATTACAAGATCGATTATCTTGTTGGAATATCCCCACTCATTGTCATACCATGCAATGAGCTTAACAAAATCTTCGTTGAGCATTATACCTGCTTTCTCGTCAAATACGCAGGTGTTGCGGTTCTTTCTGATATCACCCGATACGATTTCGTCGTTGTTGTATTCGATAATACCCTTCATATATGTTTCAGAAGCTTCTTTAATCTTTGCACAGATTTCTTCGTATGTTGTCTTTGTTTCAAGCTTAGCTGTAAGGTCGACTACGGAAATGTCGTTTGTAGGAACTCTAAAGCTCATACCTGTAAGCTTTCCGTTAAGTTCAGGCATAACAAGTCCTACTGCCTTGGCTGCTCCTGTTGTTGAAGGGATGATGTTGTTAAATACGCTTCGTCCGGTTCTCCAGTCACGTCCTCCGTTTGAATCTACAGGCTTTTGCTTTGATGTAGAAGCGTGGATTGTAGACATGAGTCCTTCCTTGATACCGAACTCTTTCTGGATTACCTTACAAAGCGGTGCGAGGCAGTTTGTTGTACAAGATGCTCCCGATACAATTGTCATAGAAGAATCGTATTTTTCTTCGTTAACTCCGTATACGAATGTAGGCATATCTTTGTCTTTTCCCGGTGCTGTAAGAAGTACCTTCTTTGCTCCGCCCTTTAAGTGCTTGCTGCAGCCTTCAATAGTTCTGAATGCTCCGGTTGATTCGATAATGTATTCCGCTCCTACAGAAGCCCAGTCAATGTCTTCAGGATTGCTCTCAGATAAAACTTTGATCTTAATTCCGTTAATAGAAATTCCATCCTCAGTAGGCTCGATTTCTCCGTCAAACCTTCCGAATACAGAGTCGTATTTGAGCATGTATGCCATCTTGTCAAACTCAGCGTTTCTCTGGTTGATAGCACAGATCTCAACATCAAGATTTCTTAAAATAATGTTCCTTGTTACTACTCTTGCGATTCGTCCGAATCCGTTAATACCGATTTTTACACTCATTTTTGTAACTCCTTTTAAACTTATGTAAACTACTATCTTTTATTACTTCTTCTCCAAATATGCATCTTTTCAGCTTCTTTAACAAGCTCGTCTCTAAAGTCAGGATGAGCAATACCTATAAGGGATTCTGCTCTCTGCCATGAAGACATACCCTTTACATTTACCTTTCCGTACTCGGTTACGAGATACATAAGGTTGGCTCTTGTATCTGTTACGATTGAACCTGTTGCAAGGGTTGGCATGATATTTGAAGTTTTACTTCCGTCTTTATTTACTCTTACCGAAGGCACACAGATAAAGCTCTTACCTCCGTTTGAAAGATAAGCGCCCATTACAAAGTCAAGCTGTCCGCCCGCTCCGCTTATATGGCGAAGGCCTGCGCTCTCAGCATTTACCTGACCGAAAAGGTCTACGCTTACCGCTGAATTTATGGATACAAAGTTGTCTATGGAAGATACAACTCTTATATCGTTTGTATAACTAACCGGAGCCGAAAGAAGCTGCGGGTTGTCATCCATGAAATCGTAAAGCTCTCTTGAACCTGCGGCAAAGGCGAAAGCCTGTCTGCCCTTGTCGATATTCTTTCTCATACAGGTAACCTTGCCTGCCTTTGTCATATCCATGAAAGCATCAACATAAAGCTCTGTATGAACGCCGAGGTCTTTAAGATCGGATTCTGCAATCTTTTTACCTATTACATTAGGTGTTCCGCCGATACCAAGCTGCAGGCAGCATCCGTCCGCAAGTTCAGGGAAGATATGCTCAGCCATCTTAATATCTGTATCTTTGGCATCTCCGCCTGCAAGTGTAGGAATCGGAGTATTGTCTTCGACAATCATATCTACCTTTGAGATATGAATTCTTTCCTCAAATCCTCCCAAGCATCTTGGCATTGTCTCGTTTACCTCAACGATAACAACCTTGGCCTTTTCAAGAGCTGCCGCAAGATGCGAGTTATTCATACCGAAGTTAAAAAATCCCGCACTGTCCATAGGAGCAGTCTTTATCATCATTACATCGATTGAATCGATATTGTCTCTGTAATATCCCGGAAGCTCGGAATATCTGATAGGTCCGTAGAATACGAAATCCTCTGTCATGCGTTTTCTCTCCACGCCGCTTACATGCCATGAAGAAAATGAAAAATGGTCTGCCGGATTTTCAATTCTGAAAATAGCAGGCTCTTTTAAACTCTGTCCGCCTCTGATTTTGATGTCATAAAGCTCAGGCATTCTTTTTGCAAGAGCAATGTCTAATGCATCCGGCTCACTTGCCGACCAGCTGTAATCAAGCCAGTCTCCCGACTTTATTACTTTAACCGCCTCGTCAGGAGTAGTAAGCTTCTCCTGATACATTTTTGTATAGTCCCCATTCATAAAAATTAATCCTCCTTAATCTCCTTAATAAGTTTAACTACCTTACTTGTGCCGAGCCTGTCGGCTCCAAGCTCCAAAAATTTCTCGGCATCCGCAAGAGAAGTAATTCCTCCGGCTGCCTTTACCTTAATACCCTCACCAACATTTTTCTTTAAAAGCTCCACATCATAAGCTGTGGCTCCTCCGGTCGAAAAACCGGTTGATGTTTTTATATAATCAGCCCCGGCTTCGGTAACAAGTGAGCAGAGTTTTATTTTCTCCTCATCCGTAAGAAGACAGGTCTCAATTATCACTTTTAATACGACCTCGTCACAGGCCTTTCTCATCTTGGACAGCTCCCCGCGAATTCTGTTCCATTCTCTGTCCTTAACCCAGCCGATATTTATGACCATATCGATTTCGTCAGCGCCTGCCGCTATTGCATCAAGGGTCTCAAACACCTTAACCGCCGTAGCGTTATATCCGTTTGGGAATCCTATAACAGTGCAGATTTTAACGGCATCTTCCGCATAGTCTTTTGCCTGTTTTACATATGAAGGCGGTATGCACACAGATGCTGTTTTATATTCTATTGCTTCATCAATCAAAGTCCTGATCTGCTCCCATGTCGCCTCCGGGCGAAGAAGAGTATGATCGGCTGCGGCTAACATTCTCTCGTAATCCATAACTTCTCCTTTATAAAATAAGATCGACTATTAGTACAACGGCACTGGCCGCCAAAGCAACAGTAATAAGGTCTTTGCCTTTTACCGCAAGTCCTATGGCAACGGCAAATCCCACCGCCGCCGATATAACGGAGCCTGTTGCGAAAAATATCGCCGGAACCGTCATGGCCGTAAGCACGCTGTACGGTATATATGCTAAAAATGATTTTATGTATTTGCTTTTGATCTGTTTTGTAAAAAGCGCAAAAGGCAATGCTCTTATAAGGTATGTAACCCCCGCCATTACAAAAAGATATTTAAAATAAATCAGGTTGTTCAAGAGTCCGCCTCCTCATAAGACATCGGAAATACCAAAGCTCCTAATGCCGATGCTGCCACTGCACAAATAATAATTGCAAAACCGCTCGATATATGTGCAAATACCGGTGTAAACTTCAAGATGCAGCTTATTGCCATTGCAACAATGACAACTATAAGTATGTTTCTGTCCTTCTTTGCATCCGGTACCACAATAGCCACAAACATGCCGTAAATGGCGATTCCGAGCGAGCTAACAACTACGGCCGGAAGTACGTTTCCCAGTACAACTCCGAAAAGTGTGCCAAACATCCATCCAAAATACGGTAAAACCATAAGTCCTCCGAAGTAGCTCCTTCTTACCGGTTTTTCATTTGTTGCCGCCACCGCAAATATCTCATCGGTTATTGCAAAGCCGTAAAGCCATCTGTATATTCCCTTAAACTTTTTATCAAGGTTTTGGGTAAGTGACAGTGCCATAAGCGAATATCTTAAATTTATTACTAGCTGTGTAAGTGCAAGTTCAATAAGAGAGCCTGCTGCCGCCATTACTTCAAGTCCCGCAAACTGACCGGCTGAGGTGAGGTTGGTCATTGAAATAAGTACAACCTGCCACCAGTAAAGCCCATCCACAGAACCTGCTATTCCGAAAGTAAACGAAACCGCAAAATATCCAAGGGCTATAGGTATGCCGTCCTTTGCTCCTCTCTTAAACTCTTCTATCATTACTCTGTCTCAATCTCCTGTGTATTATCTGTCAATTCCTCTTCTGAGGTGGTGTTTTCTTCGGTGTTTTCTGACGTTTCTTCAGATTCTTCCGAATTGTCTGACTCATCAGTGCTGTCCGCAGAGTCTTCCGCATCATCGGAGTCATCCGCAGTCTCGACCTTCTCTTCGGTCTTTTTCTTATTAGATGCCGAAGATGTTTTTTCTTCATCAGAGGTCGTATCTTTTTTAGGGGTTCCGTTTGCAGGCTCCGTGCCCGGCATATAGTAACAAAGCACCGGTGTTCCGGCTTCAACATTTTCAAATATAGTCTTAGCGGCGCTGAGCGGAAGGTTAATACATCCGTGAGAGCCGTTTGTTTTATAAATACTTCCTCCAAATGTCGATCTCCATGTTGCATCATGCAGACCTATTCCTCCGTTAAAAGGCATCCAGTAGCTAACAGGAGTCTCATAATCATCACCCCTTAGTACAGCGTTAGCTTCTTTGTAGGTTACATAATATGCTCCGCCCGGCGTCTTGCATCCGTTAGAAACATTACCCGAAACAAAGTCTGTCTCAAGTATTACCTCTCCGCCCACAAAAAGTCTCAGGTGCTGAGTCGTAAGATTAATATCGACATAGGTATCGCCGTAGTCATTTTCTCCGTGACTTGCAGCCTCTCTGAGCCACTTAACGTCTCCTGTATATGAGTCTCCGGCATATATCTTTTTAAGAATAAGCTTTGCGGTCTTTTCTTTGTCCATCTCCCAGCCGTAGGTTTTTGCTTTTACCGTAACACTCTCTCCGCTTGCCGCCGTAACAGTCTTATCCAAATCCAAAGTATCGTACTTTTCGGCAAGTGTTTCAACATATTCCGCGGCCTTTGTCTCGTCCAGAGTTACGGAATAATCCTCTGCGACTATGAGCCAGTCCTTTATTGTGGATGCATCAAGTACTTCGGTTTCATCATCAAATTCAAATGTTATAACCGATGAGCCGTAAGTGCTGGCCTCTTCAACAAGTTTTGCGGCTTCTTCTGTATCTTCTGTAATCACAGGATCCACATAGCAGCCCTCTTCTGCAAGATCAAGCTCTTCTTCAACGCAGGAAAGCTTGGTATCTATAGTTTCTTCAAAGGTCTTTGCATTTATACATGTGCCGTAAACAGGCTCTGTAAGTAAGTAAACACCGCTTGTAGCATCATAGTCTCCAAGCTCCGCATCCTCTGACTCTATCCATGAAGACTCATCCATACAGGAAAGGTTTTCTACCACGCTCTCAAGCATTTCTTCGTCATATCTTGCCATTCCGTCAAGCTCAACACTTGTTGCCATAACAAAATAAGCGGGCCAGATATATGCATTCTGGTCCCTTATAATATCATCAAATTCTCCATCAAAAACATACCTGAGATTTACATCCTCTCCGGCTATGGTCTCGGTGCAGTTATTTCTTTCTAAAATTGTAAGTACATAATTTTCGGATTTTTCATAGAATAAGTCTTCGGACTCTGATGCAGTCTTCATAGATACATCGACCCCGTTAACTGTTACATTCGGCAGAAAATGCGTCATAAAATAAAGCGTTACCGCCAGATAAACAACCACAAGCGCAATAACTATTCCTATAACAATTTTGCGTGCTTTCATAACACTTACCCTTCCTATTTTCGTACGGACTATATTATAGCACAGCAGGCATAGTAAAGCGAGTGATTCTTTTTTAACAGGGCCTCGTGTTTACAATTCGTTCATAATTTATTTACAGAACGATAAATAATTTCACATATTGTAGTCACAATTTCTGTGTATATTTAATATCGTACTAGAAAAAACTTAATTAATTGCATGTGAGTGACAACAACTCTTTTTTAATTTTTTTCATAACCTTGCTTGCCGAAAGCAAGGTTCCTCCCAAAAAATAGTGAAATTTCACTTTTCATACACATAAATCTTTTTCATAAGTATGCCGGCAGTTTACTAACTGCCGGCATTCCTCATTTCTCTAATAAATCATTTAGTTTACCATTACCATATCGTCAAGTACCTCGATATTACCGACAGTGTATTTATCGGTATATTCCTTAACAAGGTTTTTATAATTCTCGTCTTTTCTACTCCTCATCTCCTGGAGTTTTCCGTGAGCAGCATATTCTGTTTCGATTTCGTTTGCTTCAATTACCGCCACAGCAACATGTGAACACTGTGATGCAATTCTTTCGCAGGCATTTAAAGTCTCGTTAAATGGGAATCCGTGAGAAAGCTCGCAGACGCCGTTCTGAAGTCTTATGGTATGTCTGAGCTTAAATTCTTCGCAAAGGGCATCTACAACCTCATGAAGCGGTTCAACTTTTCCGGAAAGCTCCACATCGTCATTTTTAAATGCATCAACGGTAAGCTGCATTATTTCACGCGTTGCCGCAAGCAAAATACAAAGTTCCTTTTTAGCATCATCCGAAAACTCTATCTTCTTTTCATAAAGCTCTTTTCCGACATCCGCAATATCTGCAGCTCTGTCTCCGAGACGCTCGAAATCGCTTATAACATGAAGATACTCAGCCACTTTTCTGGTCTGTACGTTATTCATTTCCTTTACGGTAAGCTTCATAAGGTAGTTGCCGAGCTTATCTTCGTATTTATCCACATAATCTTCTTTTGTATTAACCTTGTTGTATTTCTTATCGCTGAACTCGATCATGAGGTTCATCGCGCGAATTACATTCTTTCTCGCAAGATAAGCCATGTTAACAACGGTCTGATGAGAGTTTCTTATTGCTAGCGCAGGATATGATAAGAATCTTTCTTCCAAAAGTGAAAAGTCTGCCTTATCATCTTCATCTTCTTCTTCAACCTCATCTTTAACAAGCCAAAATACAAGCTTTTCTTCGAATTTAACAAACGGAAGAAGTACAAGGATTGTAGCTGTTCTAAAGAGAGTATTTATAAAGGCGATTGCAACAGGTGTCATTATATCGCTCATAAATTCGAAATGCACAAAAGAATTTACCGAGTAGAACACAATCGACCAAAATACCATACCGAATAAATCGTTGAGAAGGTAGATAAGGGCCGTTCTTTTACCGTTCTTATTAGTACCTATCGATGATAAAAGTACAGGGCAGGCAGCACCTACACCGATACCCATAATAATAGGAAGCGCTGAAGCAAAAGTCATTGTTCCTGTTACCGAGAGGGCCTGCAAAATACCTACAGAAGCCGATGCACTCTGGAGGACTGCAGTAAACGCAATACCGACCAAAATACCGATGAACGGATTTTCAAACATTGTAAGCAAGTTTACGAAGTCTTCATTTTCTTTAAGAGGAGAAACCGCACCGGACATTGACTGCATTCCAAACATAAGAATCGCAAAGCCAAGCATTATAGTACCCACATGCACATGTGACTGCTTTTTGGAAAGTGTTCTAAATAAAATACCTATAATGGCCATAAGAGCCGATATGGTAGATGTTGAAAGAATCTGAGCTATGCCGCTCGAACCGTCAATATAAGACAGACAGAGTATCCAGCCGGTAATAGAAGTACCGATATTTGCGCCCATGATAATACCGATGGCCTGTGATACCTGCATCATTCCCGAGTTAACAAAACCCACAACCATTACAGATGTAGCTGATGACGACTGTATAATAGCCGTAACAATCGTACCTAATAATACTCCTTTAAGCGGTGTATTTGTAAGCTTGTACAAAAATGTCTCAAGCTGGTTACCTGCAACGTTCTTCAGTCCGTCTCCCATAAGAGACATACCGAAAAGAAACAGCGCCACTCCGCTAAGAAGCGTCAAAACGTTAGATATTCCCATGTAATTATTTCCTTTTCTAATGTAAATATTTTAGTAGGTTCAGTAGGTTCGTATATGTGGTGGCCACAGCCACCTTAATCAATATTAAATATCAGTGTTGTTTTTGTCAACCGACAAAAGCACGGATTTCTGTGAAATTTCTGTGTATAATTGAGCAATATGCACTAATCGTTTTTAAGTACTTCTTTAAATCCCTTAATTCCGTTTTTAAGACTCGGATTCTTACAATCCGTATCCCATACGAGCAAAATCCTATTGGTATCAATGTCCGGAATCGGTACAAAAACCATGTTCGGATCGTGGTGAGCCGTTGTTCTTCCGTTTAATACTCCGACCGCCATTCCGGTCTCAAGCATTAGAAGATACTGGCTTATATTCTCTGCCACAATGGACTTTGGTGTAAATCCCGCAAGCGCGCATTTTTCAAGCACCTTACCGCCATGCGCCAAATCATCGGGCGCATTTACAACAAAAACCTCATCCTTAAAATCTATAAGACTTACGTTTTCTTTGTCCGCCATCCTGTGGCTTTTTGACATAACCAGGTAGTTTGGCTGCTCATCTATAAGCAGAGTTTCTATATTTTCAGCAACTTCAACTCCAAAATCATTGGTAATAACAAAATCAAACTCAAAAGTTTTAAGCCCGTTCATAAGATCCGCAAAGCTTCCTGCCGCAGCCGAAATCTCTATCTCGGGAAACTTTTCCTTCATATTATTAAAAAATTTCGGAAAAATGTCTCCTATATCTATACCCGGAAGCACCCCAAAATGCAGAGCTCCGCCTACTCCGCTTCCTATAATCTGAGCTTTTCTTACTATATCATAATACTTATCCGTAAATCCGCCGAGTCCTCTGTATAATACTTCACCTGCCGGAGTCAGTGTAATAGGTCTGCTCTTTCTGAAAAAGAGATGTATCCCAAGTTCTTCTTCTATTGCTGTTATCTGTCGGCTAAGCGCAGGCTGAGTCATAAAAAGAGCCTCTGCCGCCTTCGATATATTCTTGTGTTCGGCAACCGCCATAAAATATTCAATCTGAGTAATCGTCATAGATTTTTCCTCCCATACCTATACTATACTCTTTCTTTATCAAAACAGCAATTACTATTACCAAATCGCATACTTGTATCGCTTTTAAGCATTTCCCTTTTTCGAAACCTCATGATATAGTAAATACATCTTAAGAAACCCCCCAATATTCTTAAGAAATGTAAATTTTTAGAATTTACATCTACCTTTTAAAATACCCCCTAACACTGACGAACGACCCCCAATCGTTCGTCTTTTTCGTTTTATAAACCATTTACCCAAAAAGCAAATTACACACTTCATTATTAATATGGTATAATAGCCGCAAGCGGCTATTATCACTATGCAGTCGCCAAATGCAAGTAAATTTGCGCTTGGCTCGTTGCATTGTGGTATAATACTGTTTCGATACAGATTTAAGATTTATAAGAAAGGACCTAATATGTACCAGGCATTTTTAATAAAGTACGGCGAAATCGCCATCAAAGGAAAAAACAGACACGTCTTTGAGGACGCACTTGTCCGCCAGATAAAGTATTCTTTAAAAAAAGCTGACGGCGAGTTTAAAGTAACCAAGCAGCAGGGACGCATCTTTGTCCACTGCGAATCGGACTATGATTTTGACGAAGTCGTAGAAAGACTGCAAAATGTATTCGGCATCGTCGGCATCTGCCCTGTACTTCTTACAGACGACAGAGGAGTAGACGCGCTTTGGGAAGACGTTATCGGCTTCGTAAAAGAGGCGTATGAAAGCCACGACTTTACTTTCAAGGTAAATGCCCGCCGCGCGCGCAAAAATTTTCCTCTTAACTCTATGGAAATAAATGCCGCAGCCGGAGAAAAGCTCCTCGAAGCCTTCCCCGATCTTAAGGTCGACGTACATAAACCGCAGGAAAACATTAATATAGAAATAAGAGAAAACATCTGCATCTATTCTAAGATTATCCCGGGACCGGGCGGCATGCCTGTAGGCTCTGCCGGAAAAGCAATGCTTCTTTTATCGGGAGGAATAGATTCCCCTGTTGCCGGCCACATGATAGCCAAAAGAGGTTGCAAGATTGACGCGACTTATTTCCACGCTCCGCCTTATACTTCAGAAAGAGCAAAGCAAAAAGTTATAGATTTGGCCAAAATAGTATCCAGATACTCCGGTCCTATTCATCTTAATATAGTAAACTTTACAGATATGCAGATGTACATTTACGAAACCTGCCCTCATGATGAGCTTACTATTATAATGAGAAGATACATGATGCAGATTGCAGAGCATTTTGCCACAGAAGGAGGCTCGCTCGGACTTGTCACAGGAGAATCCATCGGACAGGTTGCATCCCAGACAATGCAGTCCCTTATCTGCACCAACGAAGTTTGCACTCTTCCGGTATTTAGACCTCTCGTAGGCTTTGACAAGCAGGAAATCATAGAAAGAGCCTTAAAAATCGGCACCTATGATACATCGATTCTGCCTTATGAAGACTGCTGCACAATCTTTGTTGCAAAGCATCCCGTTACAAAGCCAAGCTTAAAATCAATCAAAAAATCCGAAGCAAAACTCGGCGATCACATGAAAGAGCTCTACGAGGAAGCAATAAAAACAACGGAAACCATTATCGTTTCCGAGGAAATGTAAAAAAAATTAGACTGCATCACTTTTTGATTTCTTTTCTCTTTACCGGTTTTTTCTTACCTACATAAAGTACACATAATGTGAACTCTTACAAAGAAAAACGCCAGCATCAGGATTTATCTAATCCTGAGCTGACGCTAAGTTATAATATTCATTTAGATTTCCATGCTATCTGGATTTAGAAGAAAATCATAAACACTCATTACCAATATGCCTTCATCATTATAAAGCGGTGCCACAGCATCCTTTGTAATAATAATTTTTTTAAATC
>JAILQM010000057.1 GCA_024698965.1 Eubacterium sp.
TATTTGTCTCTGTCAACCGAAAACTTACCATGCAGCTTATTATTCTATTTCAAATGTTTTGCTTTCGGTTCCGTATTCTTCACAAGTCACGCTTACCGTATGAGTTCCCGAAGCAAGGTCTGAAACATCTAACCTTATAAAAGTATGGCCGTCTCCGTTAACACTCCTATGAATAGGTGTTACCTCAGTTCCATCCAATTCTATTACCAGCTCGCTTTCATATAAGTTCGGGTTAAGATTTAAAATAGCGTTTTTAGGAAAATGAAATGACTCCTTTTCAATTTTAATATTAATATTTTCGACAAAAATACCCGTCACATCCGGCGGTGATAAAGTAAATGTTTGAGTATAAGTCTCATAACCTTCTTTTTCTATCGTCAGAGTATGCGTTTCGCCATATGCAAAGCCAAAATCCGTCAAGCTTTTAACCACGTAACAGTATTTATTCTCTTCGGTTGCTCTGTTTCCTGTAGTCGTAGTCGCCCAGAGTTCTCCGTCCATATAATAGGTTGCGCCCTTTACTCTTTTGGTTAAAATATAAAAATATCCGAAATAAAATTCAAACACATCCTCGGTATATCCAAAGGATAACAAACCGTCTTCAGTTTTAACCGTCAGTACGCATTTATATACTTTTTTAGTACTCTTATCCACGGCTTTAATAACTGCACTTCCGGCACTTATTCCTTTTACTTTTCCCTTGCTTGTAACGGTTGCCACAGACGTATCCGTTGATTTCCATTTTACCTTTGAAGCTCCCTTTAATTTAAGCTTTAGGGTTTCGCCGGCACAAATACTCGCTGTTGTCTTGTTTAATTTTACGGCAGCGCTTACAGTGTTTACAGGTATAATCGTAAAAATCATAACAAACGCAAGAAGCAGCGCAAAACTTCTTTTCATAAATTTCATTTGCTTTTTCCTCCCTTATTGCTACGCTCTATAGATTTTCATTCTACCCTACAAACACAAGCCCTGTCAACTATACCGCTATATCCACGTGCTGTATCGTTCCGACTCCGCCCGATTCTTTTAAATAGACTCCGGTCTTTCGAATCACCGCATTCGTATTGTTTTCATCGTCTTTAAGAGAAAACTCCGTATCCGTCGCGCCTAAATATATAGCTCCCACATCGGCAGATTTTAAATCAATAAGCCTGTCGTTTCCGTCCTCATCCTTTGTCCAGATTTTAAGCTTGGAAAATACCGAGTCCGCCTCATCAATCCATCCGTTGCCATCTTCATCGTAAGCTGCCAAGTCCTTAAACCCGTCTCCGGACGAAGTGCCGAAAAGCTCTGAGCCGTCATTTATCACTCCGTCTTCGTTTTTATCAAGCGCCAAAAATCCGCTTCCTTCTTTAGCAAAGGATATTTCCTCTTCTTTTCCGTCTGAATCAATGTCAAACATATACTTTTGGTCCGTTACTTTTACTGTATTTGAATCAAGATTAATCACAAGCGGGTCCGTAAGTATAAAGCTTTCCTGCGACAGCGACTGATTATACTCCTCATAAGAGCGCGACATCGCCATTTCAACTCCAAAGTTAATCTCTCTGCCGTCCGCTGTTATTGCAGTGCCGACCGCACTGTAAGATGTTGCTTCCTGCTCGCAGAAATAACTCTCGGAAGCTGTGGTTTTGGTCCACAGCGTACCCTGCGTACTTCCCGGACTTCTAAGATCGAGCACTTCACCACTTCCCGAAAAACTGCCGAAGGTCAAAGAAAAACTTTGAGATGATGCTTTCATGAGGTCAAAGTCCATATTTGTAACTTTAAAATCTCCCTCGCGAATTCTTTTAAGCATCTCCAGAATCTTTTTCAAGGTCTGAATATTGCCATCTTCCGCCACAGGCACTTCAAACGAAGGCTCTGCTTTATGCATACCCAAAATGTCCGAAATGCTTACACTGCTTTCGCTTTCGGTCTGTTCTTTGAGCTGAGCAATATAACTTTTTGATTCTTCGGAAAGCTCAAGAGTAGCCGCTTTCTCCGCGACTGATTGAACCGTCATCGTGCTTTTATACGAGCAGGACTGATAAATATGTTCCGATGACATTGAAACATTAGAACTTTTAATGATCATATATACCTCCTCCCTGAGTCAAACGACCATTACAAACTGCAGGCCTCCTTGCCCGCGTCATTATGAAACTTTAAGCTCACACATAATTAGAGCTTATCTTATTTATCGGTCCGCTTATATTAAAACTTAACCCCTTCTTGCAGCAACTGCTTTTTCTTTCCATTTGCCGCTTCTGTATCTAAAAAGCGACAAAATCAGCGAGTAGCCCCAACTGATAGGCACTGAAACCCACACCGCGCTTCCGCCAAAGCCAAGAAAATACGCCATCACATAAGCGACAGCACATCTGATAACAAGTCCGGAAAACGAGTTAAACATTGTAAAAGTAACGTCTCCCGCTCCCTGCATTACTGCATTTATTATCATATATACGCAGAAAATCCAAAATACACATGAGCAAAAATGAAGATATCCGTATCCCGCCCACATTGCATCATCCGTTACTCCGAAAAGCGAAATCAACGGCCTTGAGAAAACAAAGGTCACTATGCTTAACAGAGCACAAATACCAAAGCCTATTCCGACAATGTTTTTAAGACCGTCAGATACTCTCTTCCATTCTCCGGCTCCGACGTTTTGTCCGGCGAACATACTCATTCCCGCATTAAACGCAAACACCGGAATAAGAACAATATTTTCAACCCTTATTGCCGCAGCATATCCCGCCGTCATTCCGAAAGTATTTACAAGTCTTTGCACAACTATCTGTCCGAGATAAATCGCACATTGCTGTATTATTACCGGAATGCCGAATTTTATCGCAAGGCTTCCTATCTCCCTGTCATACTTAAGTTCCGAAAGCGATACCTTTAAGGCTTCGTGCTTTGTTTCCATATAAATCAAACTAACGATTCCCGCAACGGCCTGAGATATAACCGTAGCAACAGCAGCCCCGGCTATTCCCGTCTTTAAGACTATTACAAAAACAAGGTCAAGTACGATATTCATTCCCGATGAAATAAGAAGAAAATACAGTCCGGCCTTAGAATCACCTACCGAACGCAAAAGGTTTGTCACCGTATTGTACAAAAACTGAAAAACGAGGGCTATGCAATATATTCTAAAATACAAGACAGCGTTTTCCAAAAGTTCTCCTTCAGCATTGAGGACGTATTTAAAAAATACTCCCGCCAAAACTTCCGCAATAAATGTCACAACTATTCCTAGTATTATATTGAGAATGAGCGATGAGGCCACCGCCTTTTTTACATCATCGCCTTTCTTTGCGCCGAAAAGCTGAGATGCGACTATAGAGCATCCCGTTGTCATTCCTATTGCTACACCTGTAAATAATCCGACCGCCGGCACATTTGTTCCGACTGCGGCAAGAGCGAGCTCTCCGACATAATTTCCGACAATGATGCTGTCCACCATTGAATAAAACTGCTGCAAAAAGATGCTGAGCATTATCGGCAGAGTAAAGAGTATTATCTGCTTTCTTATAGGCCCCTGAGTCATTGACTGTTCCATGAAAACTTCCCCCTGATACATATATTTTTTTTATTATACTGTGTTTTTCTTATAAAAGCAAAAATGCCCCCGTCTCCATAAGGAGCACGGGAGCATTATGTTTATATTAATCAATATCTACAGTTTCTTCAACTGCTGCATCAGCTGTTACATCATCAAGCTGATCCGTTACTTCAAAATCGTCCTCGTCCGAATCGGCATTCATAGCCTCTTCAAATACGTTGGTCTTTTTCTCAGTGTTGAGCTTAACTCCACGGTATCTCTTCATACCTGTACCTGCAGGAATAAGTTTACCGATGAGTACGTTCTCCTTAAGGCCGACAAGCGGATCGATCTTTCCTTTGATTGCCGCATCAGTAAGAACCTTTGTGGTCTCCTGGAATGATGCTGCCGAAAGGAAGGAATCTGTTGCAAGAGAAGCCTTTGTAATACCAAGTATTGTCTGCTCTCCTGTTGCAGGCTCTTTACCCTGTTCAACCATTTCCGCATTTGTATCTTCAAATCTTAAGAAGTCAACAAGTGTACCCGGAAGGAAGTCTGTATCGCCGTTTGTCTCAATTCTGATCTTCTTGAGCATCTGACGAACAATAACCTCGATATGCTTATCGTTGATATCAACACCCTGAAGTCTGTAAACCCTCTGTACCTCACGAAGGAGATAATCCTGTACTGCACGCACGCCCTTAATTCTTAAGATATCATGCGGATTAACCGAACCTTCTGTAAGCTCATCACCGGCTACAAGCTTGTCACCGTCAATAACCTTGATTCGTGAGCTGTACGGAATGAGATATGTTCTCTCTTCTCCGGTCTCAGGATTTGTAACAACAATCTCTTTCTTCTTCTTGGTATCCTTAATTGTAGCGATACCGTCGATTTCTGAGATAATTGCAAGTCCCTTAGGCTTACGAGCCTCAAAAAGCTCCTCAACTCGAGGAAGACCCTGAGTGATATCGTTACCGGCAACACCACCGGTATGGAATGTTCTCATGGTAAGCTGTGTACCCGGCTCACCGATTGACTGAGCTGCGATAATACCTACAGCCTCACCAACCTGTACCGGCTGACCTGTTGCCATGTTTGCGCCGTAACACTTAGCACAAATTCCGTTATAAGAACGGCATGTAAGGTTTGTTCTGATCTTAAGCTCTTTAATCGGCTCACCGTTTTCGTCAACGGCCTTCTTCATAACAAGCTCAGCTCTTCTTGGTGTAATCATCTGATTAGCCTTTACAAGAACATTACCGTCTTTATCCTTTATGTCGTAGCATGGGCAACGACCTGTAATTCTTTCCTGAAGATCTTCAATTACTTCCTTGCCATCCATGAATGCACGAACTACCATACCCGGTATTTCCTTGCCTTCAGGTGTACAATCTGTTTCTCTTACAATAAGCTCCTGAGATACATCAACAAGTCGTCTTGTCAAATATCCCGAATCGGCTGTACGAAGCGCTGTATCCGAAAGACCTTTACGAGCACCGTGAGCTGACATGAAATACTCAAGTACGTCAAGACCTTCACGGAAGTTTGACTTAATAGGAAGCTCGATAGTACGTCCTGTAGTATCTGCCATAAGTCCTCGCATACCGGCAAGCTGTTTAATCTGCTTATCGGAACCACGGGCTCCTGAGTCAGCCATCATGAAGATGTTATTGTATTTGTCAAGACCTGAAAGAAGTAAGTGTGTAAGCTCATCATCGGTGTCTTTCCATGTCTCTACCACTTCTTTGTATCTCTCTTCGTCTGTAATAAGACCACGCTTGAAGTTCTTTGTAATCTTATCAACAGTATTCTGAGCCTGCTCGATGAGCTGTGGCTTCTGTGGCGGAACGGTCATATCGGAAATTGAAACCGTCATAGCCGCTCTTGTGGAATACTTGTATCCCATTGCCTTTATATCATCAAGCACTTCCGCTGTACGTGAAGCACCGTGAGTGTTGATAACTTTTTCAAGAATCTGCTTTAAGCCCTTTTTGCCTACATGGAAATCTACTTCAAGAGCACATTTTCTCTTTGCTCTTTCGTTTTCGATTTCTTCCTCAGACCAGCCGTTCTTCTTTGCATCTTCCATAAGAGTCTCTTCGCTTCTGTCTACAAATCCAAGATCCTGTGGAAGGATTTCGTTAAAGAGGCATCTTCCGAGTGTAGTCTCTAAGATGGCACTGTAAGTCTTGTCACCGATCTTAACATTTCTCTTAACATGTATCTTCTGATGAAGAGTAATGTCTTTATTCTCATAAGCAAGAATAGCCTGCTCTACTCCCGAGAAGAAATGTCCGAGGAGATCTTTAGGTGTGCAGATAACGTATCTGCCGCTTTCCTCATCAACAAGAACCTTAATCATTGTATAGATTCCAAAGTCCTTATTCTTCTCAAGCTCTTTTAAAACTTCTTCTTTTGATTTATATACTTTCTTAATGCTCTTATCAAGCTCGGCATCATCTGAGTGGTCTACCATCTTACCCATAGTCAGATAGTAAATTCCAAGTACCATATCCTGTGAAGGTACTGCAACCGGTGCACCGTCTGAAGGCTTAAGAAGGTTGTTTGGCGAAAGCAGAAGGAATCTGCACTCTGCCTGAGCCTCTACTGTAAGCGGAAGGTGAACAGCCATCTGATCTCCGTCGAAATCGGCGTTGAAAGCTGCACAAACGAGTGGATGAAGCTTAATAGCCTTACCTTCTACAAGAATAGGCTCAAATGCCTGAATACCGAGTCTGTGAAGTGTAGGAGCTCGGTTGAGCATTACAGGATGTTCTTTAATTACATCCTCTAACACATCCCAAACTTCCGGCTGAAGTCTCTCAACCATCTTCTTGGCATTTTTAATGTTATGTGCGCTTCCGTTGGCAACAAGCTCTTTCATAACGAAAGGTTTGAAAAGCTCGATAGCCATTTCCTTAGGGAGACCGCACTGGTAAATCTTAAGTTCAGGTCCAACGACGATAACCGAACGTCCCGAATAGTCAACTCGCTTACCGAGAAGGTTCTGACGGAAACGACCGCCCTTACCTTTAAGCATATCGGAAAGTGACTTAAGAGCTCTGTTACCCGGTCCTGTAACAGGACGACCGCGTCTGCCGTTATCGATGAGGGCATCAACGGCTTCCTGAAGCATTCTCTTCTCGTTACGCACGATAATATCAGGTGCGCCAAGGTCTAAAAGTCTTCTAAGTCTGTTATTTCTGTTGATAATTCTTCTGTATAAGTCATTAAGGTCAGATGTAGCAAATCTGCCGCCGTCAAGCTGTACCATCGGACGAAGATCGGGTGGGATGACAGGGATTACCGTCATAATCATCCACTCAGGCTTGTTTCCGGATTCACGGAAAGCCTCTACAACCTCAAGTCTCTTTATAATTCTTGCACGCTTTTGACCTGTTGCATCTTCGAGTCCGGCTTTTAATTCCTCAGACTCTTTCTCAAGGTCAATAGCTTTAAGGAGCTCTAAGATAGCTTCGGCACCCATACCCACACGGAATGATGAACCGTAAGTTTCACGAGCGTCCTGATACTCAGCCTCTGAAAGCACCTGCTTATACATAAGGTTGGTATCACCTGCATCAAGTACAATGTATGATGCAAAGTAAAGTACTCTCTCAAGAGTTCTCGGCGAAAGGTCGAGAATAAGTCCCATACGGCTTGGGATTCCCTTGAAATACCAGATGTGAGAAACCGGAGCAGCGAGCTCTATTCTACCCATACGCTCTCTACGAACACTTGCTTTTGTAATCTCAACGCCGCATCTGTCGCAGACAACGCCTTTATAACGGATTTTTTTGTACTTACCGCAGTGGCATTCCCAATCCTTGCTTGGTCCGAAAATCTTTTCGCAGAAAAGACCGTCCTTCTCAGGCTTTAATGTTCTGTAATTTATGGTTTCAGGCTTAATTACCTCACCCTTTGACCACTTTCTGATGGTTTCGGGAGACGCAAGACCAATCTTGATTGCGTCAAAGCTGTAAGCCTGGTTCATTTTAGCACCGTTATTGTCAGCCAATTTCATTCACGCCCCTTTCTACTCTTCGTCAAAATCACCGTCAAGTACGTTTGCAAACTCATCCTCTTCATAGTTTTCGGAGAATTCATCTTCATATACTTCTTCCGGCTCTTGTTCTATATTTTCAAGTTGTCCGTCTTCAGTAAACTCCTGCTGTGTATAACCGTGAGCCTCGAAGCTCTCATTCTTTTCATAGCCGAAGTCTTTGTCGGAACCTAAAATTGCATTAATGTTTGTGTTTCCGTATTCACTGGTCTCAATAAGTTCAACCTCTTCACGGTTTTCATCAAGTACCTTAACATCAAGACCGAGTGACTGAAGCTCTTTAAGGAGTACCTTAAACGACTCAGGGATTCCCGGTTCAGGGATGTTGTCGCCCTTAATGATTGCTTCGTAAGTCTTAACACGTCCCACAACATCATCGGATTTAACGGTAAGGATCTCCTGAAGGGTGTAAGATGCACCATAAGCCTCGAGAGCCCAAACCTCCATCTCTCCGAATCTCTGTCCACCGAACTGAGCTTTACCACCGAGTGGCTGCTGAGTTACGAGTGAGTAAGGACCGGTTGAACGAGCATGAATCTTATCATCAACAAGGTGATGAAGCTTAAGATAATGCATGTGTCCGATTGTAACAGGACTGTCGAAGTATTCTCCGGTACGTCCGTCACGAAGTCTTACTTTACCGTCTCTTGAGATAGGAACACCCTTCCAAAGAGCTCTGTGATCTCTGTTCTCTGAAAGATAATCCATTACCTCAGGTAAAAGCTCTGCCTTGTGAAGCGAGCTGAAGGTCGGAGCCTTCTTGTCATAATCTCTGCCTTCTTTTTCGGCAAGCTCTTTTGCCTCTTTATCATCAAACGGAAGGTTGACGTAGTCATTGGCCAAGTCAAGCGTATCCATGATGTCATTTTCCTTTGCACCGTCGAAGACCGGTGTTGCAATGTTAAAGCCGAGGGCTTTAGCCGCGAGAGAAAGGTGAATCTCAAGCACCTGTCCGATATTCATTCGCGAAGGCACACCAAGCGGATTAAGCACGATGTCAAGCGGACGACCGTTTGGAAGGAATGGCATATCTTCAACAGGAAGTACACGGGAAACGACACCCTTGTTACCGTGACGACCGGCCATCTTATCACCAACGGAAATCTTTCTCTTCTGTGCGATATAGATTCTTACTGCCTGGTTTACTCCCGGAGAAAGCTCGTCTCCGTTTTCTCTTGTGAATACCTTTGCATCAACGACAATACCATATTCGCCGTGAGGTACTTTAAGGGATGTATCCCTTACTTCACGAGCTTTTTCACCGAAGATTGCGCGAAGAAGTCTCTCTTCTGCAGTAAGCTCTGTTTCTCCCTTAGGAGTAACCTTACCTACAAGAATATCTCCGGCCTGAACCTCTGCACCGATACGGATAATTCCGCGCTCGTCAAGGTCCTTAAGAGCATCATCACCTACACCCGGTACATCACGAGTAATCTCTTCAGGTCCGAGTTTGGTATCTCTTGATTCTGTTTCATATTCTTCAACATGGATAGATGTATATACATCTTCCTGTACAAGTCTTTCACTAAGGAGTACGGCATCCTCGTAGTTGTAACCTTCCCATGTCATAAATCCGATAAGAGGGTTCTTTCCGAGTGCAAGTTCTCCGCCCGATGTTGAAGGTCCGTCAGCAAGTACATCGCCGGCTTCAACATGGTCGCCGCGGTTAACGATAGGTCTCTGGTTGTAGCAGTTGCTCTGGTTTGAACGCTCAAACTTGCTGAGATAGAATGTCTCTGTCTCTTTTGTGTCATCATATCTGATGATGATTTCGTTTGAAACTACCTTCTCAATTGTTCCGGCTCTCTTTGCAACAACGCAAACACCTGAATCGACAGCTGTCTTAGGCTCCATTCCGGTACCTACAACAGGAGCTTCCGTAGTAAGAAGCGGCACTGCCTGACGCTGCATGTTTGATCCCATGAGGGCACGGTTAGCATCGTCGTTCTCAAGGAAAGGAATAAGGGCCGTAGCAACAGAGAATACCATCTTAGGAGACACGTCCATATAATCAAACATTGTCTTCTCATATTCCTGAGTCTCTTCGCGGAATCTACCTGATACCGAATTTCTTACGAAATGTCCTTCGGCATCAAGCTGCTCATTAGCCTGTGCTACATGGTAGTTATCCTCTTCATCGGCAGTCATGTAAACTACTTCCTCTGTTACAACAGGATTCTGAGGATCTGTTTTATCTATTTTTCTGTACGGAGCTTCGATAAATCCGTACTCATTTATACGTGCATAAGATGCAAGCGAGTTGATAAGACCGATGTTAGGTCCTTCAGGTGTCTCGATAGGACACATTCTTCCGTAATGAGAATAGTGTACATCTCGAACCTCGAATCCGGCACGGTCTCTTGAAAGACCACCCGGTCCCAATGCCGAAAGACGTCTCTTATGTGTAAGCTCGCCGAGTGGGTTGTTCTGATCCATGAACTGCGAAAGCTGTGAAGAACCGAAGAACTCTTTAACAGCTGCAGTTACAGGCTTAATGTTTATAAGAGACTGAGGAGTAATATTCTCCTGGTCCTGAGTCGTCATTCTCTCTCTTACAACTCTCTCAAGTCTTGAAAGACCGATTCTGTACTGGTTCTGGAGAAGTTCTCCGACAGCACGAATACGTCTGTTTCCAAGGTGATCGATATCATCGCTGTTACCGATACCATACTCAAGATGAATGTTATAGTTAATAGAAGCAAGAATATCATCTCTTGTTATATGCTTAGGAACAAGCTCGTTAATCTGCTTCTTCATAGCCTCTATTCTGTCTTCACGAGATTCATACTCTTCAAGAATCTTCATGAGTTCAGGATAGTAAACTCTCTGATCTATTCCGAGGTCTTCCTTTGTAATATCGCAGAAGTTCTCGATATGTACCATCATGTTGGAAAGAACCTTAACATTTCTCTCCTCTGACTGTACCCAAACATAAGGTACTGCTGTATCCTGGATTGTATCAGCCATATCGCGGGATACCAAAGTACCCTTCTCTGCTACCACTTCACCTGTAGAAGCATCCACTACATCTTCTGCAAGAACATGTCCTGAAAGGCGATTGCGGAAAGAAAGTTTCTTATTGAATTTATAACGTCCGACTCTTGCGAGGTCGTATCTTCTCGCGTCAAAGAACATACTATTAATAAGCCCCTCAGCACTTTCTACTGTGAGTGGCTCACCCGGACGGATTTTTTTGTAAAGTTCGAGAAGACCTCTCTCATAAGAGCCGTCTTCCGATTCCGGATTTATTGAAGGATCCTTTGCAAAGCTGGCCAAGATCTTAGGTTCTTCGCCAAACATCTCTATAATCTCCGCGTTGGTACCGATACCAAGAGCACGGATAAGTACTGTGATAGGCACCTTTCTGGTCCTGTCTACACGTACATAAAATACATCATTGGAGTCTGTTTCATACTCAAGCCAAGCACCCCTGTTAGGAATAACCGTTGCCGAATACAATGTTTTACCAATCTTGTCACGACTTATTCCGTAGTAAATACCCGGTGAACGAACCAGCTGGCTGACGATAACTCGCTCAGCTCCGTTAATGACAAAAGTACCTGTCTCTGTCATAAGCGGAAGGTCGCCCATGAATATTTCATGCTCATTAATTTCATCCAGTTCCTTATTGTAAAGTCTAACCTTTACCTTGAGCGGAGCCGAATAAGTAGCATCTCTTTCTTTACACTCGGCAATAGTGTATTTTTTGTCTTCCTCACAAAGCGTAAAGTCTACAAATTCCAGACTCAAGTGATCACTGTAATCTGAAATAGGGGAAATATCCTCAAAAACCTCTTTAAGGCCTTCTTTTAAAAACCACTGATATGAGTTTTTCTGTACCTCAATCAGGTTTGGCATTTCAAGGACTTCCTTCTGTCTCGAGTAGCTCATTCGAATACCTTTGCCTGAATTAATCGGGCGTATTCTGTTTTTCTCCATTGACGCATCACCTCTCGTATATTTATTTAGCGGGCGTACCTAAAAATAGGCATAGTATACCCACCGCACCATAAAAGTGCAACTTATACTATACAACAATTCGCCTAACTATGCAAGAACTATTTTTAAAAATTTTTATCAATTCGATTCCCGCCTTACAAGTGACAAAAAAGGCAGGAACGAAAACGTTCCCGCCTTTAATAATCTCGAAAGAATAATTACTTAAGAGTAACCTTTGCTCCTTCAGCTTCAAGCTTAGTCTTGATGTCTTCAGCTTCTGCCTTCTCAGCACCCTCTTTAAGTACCTTAGGTGCGCCGTCAACAACTTCCTTAGCTTCTTTAAGTCCAAGACCTGTAACCTCACGTACAACCTTGATAACCTTAACTTTGTTAGGACCTACTTCTGTAAGTTCTACGTCGAATGAATCCTTGTCATCTCCGCCTGCTGCATCTCCGCCTGCTGCTGCTGCAACTACAACGCCTGCTGCTGCTGATACGCCGAATTCTTCTTCACAAGCCTTTACAAGCTCGTTTAACTCTAATACTGTAAGCTCTTTGATAGCATCAATGATTTCTGCTGATGTTAATTTTGCCATTTTATTTTCCTCCATTTTAAAATTTATTAAATAATTGTATTGTTTTTTACTGATTACTCTTCAGTAGCCGGAGCTTCTTCTGCCGGAGCTGCCTCTTCTGCAGGAGCCTGAGCTTCCTCTGCAGGTGCTGCTGCTTCCTCTACAGGAGCTTCCTCTGCTGCAGGAGCTGTCTCCTCTGCAGCTGCAGGAGCTGCTTCTCCTGCTCCACCCTTATCAGCAAGCTGCTGCATAACGCGAGCAAAGTTTGTGATAGGTGACTGGATAGAACCAAGTAACTTTGAAAGAAGTTCTTCTCTTGACGGAACCTTTGCTACTTCTGCGATTCCTGCTGCATCATAGAAGTTTCCTTCTACAACGCCGGCCTTAAGCTCTAACTTAGGAGCTGTCTTAGCGAAATTGGCTAAAACTCTTGCCGGAGCAGTTGCATCGTCTTTTGAAATAGCAATAGCGCTTGGTCCTTTAAGTGAATCTGTTAAAGACTCGAACTCAGTATCTTTGAACGCAAATGTCATCATTGTGTTCTTGTATACCTTATATGTAACGCCGGCTTCTCTGAGTTGTTTACGAAGACGAGTGTCCTCTTCAACTGTAAGGCCACGGTAGTCAACTAAAACTACTGACTGAGCGTCTTTTACATTTTCAATAATGTCCTGAACTATTGGCTGTTTTTCTGCAACCTTTGCCATGATTTTTCCTCCTTATTTTATTTTTTATGATAAAAAAATCTCTTACTGCCGCAAAGACAGTAAGAGATAAATAATCACATCAAAAAGATGATTACATCCTCGGCAAGCTCTTAAAAAAGATTACGCCATAGCACTTGCTGTCTTCGGGTAGTTTAAATCACGAACGCCATTATAGCATTCATATATATTGGTTGTCAACCATAAAAGCAAAAAACTTTTATGCGAACTTAGCAGGGTTAACCTTTACACCCGGTCCCATTGTAGGAGCGATTGATAAGCTCTTAATGTATGCACCTTTGAGTGAAGAAGGTTTTGCTTTTACGATTGCATCCATAAGCGTCTGGAAGTTGTCGTTTAACTGTTCTGCTGTAAAAGAAGCTTTTCCGATTGGAACATGGATAATGTTTGTCTTATCAAGACGGTACTCAATCTTACCTGCTTTAATATCAGCAATTGCCTGTGCAACATCCATTGTTACTGTACCGGCCTTTGGGTTTGGCATTAAGCCCTTAGGTCCGAGAACACGTCCGAGACGTCCAACAACACCCATCATGTCAGGTGTAGCAACAACTACATCAAACTCAAACCATCCTTCGTTCTGGATCTTAGGGATGAGTTCTTCTCCTCCAACATAATCAGCTCCTGCTGCCTGTGCCTCATCAACTTTATTGCCCTTTGCAAAAACAAGAACTCTTACGCTCTTACCTGTTCCGTGAGGAAGTACTACAGCGCCACGAATCTGCTGCTCTGCATGACGTCCGTCACAACCTGTTCTGATATGAGCTTCAATAGTCTCGTCGAATTTAGCTTTTGATACCTTCTTAGCAAGTTCGATTGCTTCTTCCGGATCATAAAGTGCTGCTCTATCGATAAGCTTTGCACTTTCCGTATACTGTTTACTATGTTTCATAATTGCCTCCTAGTGGTATTAACGGGAGTCGCCCTCCCACTTCATTAATTTACTCCTCTACTGTTACGCCCATTGAGCGACATGTACCTGCGATCATGCTCATTGCAGCTTCTACTGATGCAGCATTGAGATCAGGCATCTTTGTCTCGGCGATTTCCTTAAGCTGTGCCTGCGATATGGTAGCAACCTTTGTCTTGTTAGGCACTCCGGATCCGGACTGGATTTTGCAAGCTTTCTTAATCAGTACCGGTGCCGGTGGAGTCTTTGTTATAAAACTAAAACTCTTATCAGCATAAACAGTGATTACTACAGGGATGATTGTATCTCCCATATCTGCTGTTTTTGCGTTAAACTGCTTTGTGAATTCTACGATATTTACACCGTGCTGTCCAAGTGCAGGACCAACAGGTGGTGCCGGTGTTGCTTTGCCGGCAGGTATCTGTAATTTGATATATCCTTCTACTTTCTTTGCCATGACTGGTCAAATCTCCTTTCTTACAGCTTCTGAACTTCTGCGAAACTTATTTCTACCGGTGTTTCGCGACCGAATAATTCAACATTGATTGTGACTGTCTGTTTACTCTGGTTCATTGCCTGAACAATTCCGACAGTGTCTTTCCAAACTCCGCCGATAACCGAAATAGTATCACCCTCTTTAAAGTCTACGACAATATCGTCTACCTTAATTCCGAGCGGCTTCATCTCAGCTTCGGTAAGAGGAACCGGCTTTGATCCCGGTCCTACGAATCCGGTAACACCACGTGTATTGCGGACTACAAACCAAGTATCATCATTCATAATCATATTGATAAGAACGTATCCTGGGAATAACTTCTTCTGGGAAGACTTTCTGGCACCGTTCTTAATTTCGACAACATCCTGCATAGGAACTCGAACCTCGAAAATCTGATCTTCCAGATGTCTGTTTTCAATTGCCTTATCAATATTCGCTTTTACCTTATTCTCATATCCGGAATAAGTATGAACTACATACCAGCTTGCTTCTGCCATTTGAATGCACCCTTTCTTTTATAATCCAACTATAAAATCAATACCATACTTAACAATAGTATCAATAACCGCAATAAGAATACTAACTACTACAGTTACTGCTACAACTGCTATTGTCTGTTTTGTAGTTGTCTCACGAGTAGGCCAGATAATCTTTGCAAACTCTGCCTTAAGACCGTCAAACCAGCTCTTTTTTACAGTGCTTTCTGTCTTTTCATTTCCCATTTCTTCACATTCCTTTCTTCCGTCGGGAATTTAAACTAATTATTTTGTTTCCTTATGTAAGGTATGAGCCTTACAGAATTTACAATACTTCTTAGTCTCCATTCTGTCCGGATGGTTTTTCTTTTCTTTGGTCATGTTGTAATTACGCTGCTTGCATTCCGTACATGCCAATGTGATTTTTACACGCACAACTTCCACCTCCGTTTTGATTTAAAGTTTTTTAGACACTAAAAAAAGGCTTTCGCCTTTGTGCCTCTGCTTCCATCGCTCATCTATATTAGCATAGGGGCCGACTCAAAGTCAACCCCTATTTTATATGCATACTTTTTCCGGCTTTTGCTCAAAACCGGCTTTTATTATCTTATTGTTAAACTCTGTGAAGAGCTTTTGAAAGTACCATTGCAATTGTTCCGGCAAGAAGGCATCCCGCTACAGCTTCAACTGCTGCCTGCACACCTACCATTGCTATAACAAAAGAAAATGCGTTTCCTACATTATAAGTACTTACAAGTTCCTGTATATAATCAGTATTGTAAAAGAAAAGACAAAGTATTGTCATGAAAAATACAGTATTAAAAAGCGGCATTAACGCACCTGTAATATAATATGAAGCAATTTTAAGCTTTCCTTTGTGGATCACCTTATAAATCATGCTTACAAGAAGTGCATCAAGGAATCTTGCAACTACAGCCGTAAAAAATACTCCGACCGGATTAATTACAAACAATGCAGATAAAAGTCCGCTCGCTCCGGTAAGTGCGCTTACAAAACTGTTAAGTCCGAATACCACGCCACAGATTATTCCCGCCGTCGGTCCTATAAGCATTGCCGCTATAGCTACCGGTACCGTAACTATCGAGATTTTTAAAAACGGTGTCGGAATTGTTCCTATAACAGTATTACTCATGATAAGCACTATAGCTATCATAAGAGCCGTCTCCACCATGTAACGGGTTTTATTGCCCGGTCCGAATGCGTTCTCATTTGCATTTCGGCTGGACGTTGATGTGTTTTCCATATTAAATTCTCCTTAAAAACAGGCTACCGTTCCGATGTGCCGGATACAGTGCACTCTAAATATATCAATGTATTATTTAAAATGCAATATGAAATGCTCCTTTTAAACGAAATTATTTACTTACAAACTACACCCCCGGCTTGCCGAGAAGTACGAACATATTTTTCTTATAATGTTCAACGCCCGGCTGATCGAACGGATTAACATCTATGGTATATCCGCTAACCCCGCAGGCAAATTCAAAGAAATAAAAGAGTGCCCCCAAAGAATATTCGTCCATCTTTGGTATATGAATAAGAAGATTCGGCACACCTCCGTCCACATGAGCCATAATAGTGCCCTTCATGGCATTCTTGTTTACAAAGTCCATTGTCTTTCCTGCAAGATAATTAAGTCCGTCAAGATCCTCATCTTCTTTTTCTATCGTAACGTTCTTTCTCGGCTCATCTACGCAAAGCACGGTCTCAAACATAACTCTTTGTCCGTCCTGAATGTACTGCCCCATGGAGTGAAGATCTGTCGTAAGGTCAACCGATGCCGGAAAAAGCCCTTTATGCCCTTTGCCCTCACTTTCGCCGTAAAGCTGTTTCCACCACTCAGCCACATAATGAAGCGCCGGCTCATAATTTGCCATAAGTTCTACGCTCTTCCCCTTTGAAAGGAAAATATTTCTCACAGCCGCATATCTTAAAGCCTCATTGCCTTCGCCTTCAGATTTAAGGAGTTTTTCTCTCTCATCAAAAGCGCCTTTCATAAGCGCGTCAATATCGGCACCGCTTGCCGCAATAGGCAAAAGACCAACCGCAGTAAGGACCGAAAATCTGCCGCCGACATCATCCGGTACTACAAAGCTTTCATAGCCCTCTGTATCGGCAAGAGTTTTAAGAGCTCCCTTTACCTTATCCGTTGTTGCGTAAATCCTCTTTGCCGCCTCATCCTTGCCGTACTTTTTCTCAAGCATTTTCTTAAAGATTCGAAAAGCGATTGCAGGCTCTGTGGTAGTTCCGGATTTGGAAATAACGTTTACCGAAAAATCCTTGTCTCCTATTACATCAACAAGCTCGGAAAGATAGGTTCCGCTGATATTGTTTCCGACAAAATAAATCTCCGGAGTTTTTCTCTTGTCTTTTGTTATCATATTATAGAAGCCATGGCGCAAAAACTCCACCGCCGCCCTTGCACCAAGATACGATCCGCCGATTCCTATTACGAGAAGGACATCCGAATCCGATTTTATTTTCTCGGCCGCCTTAAGTATTCTGCTGAACTCTTCCCTGTCATAGTCTCTGGGTAAATCAATCCAGCCCACAAAATCATTTCCCGCTCCTTCTTTAGATAAGAGAACATCTTTCGCAGCCGTAACTTTTTCCATCATTTCGTTATATTCTTTAGCGTCATAAAATTTTTCCGCATTTTGTAAATCAATTTTAAGCTCTTCCATGTTTACCTCCTGTTTCCCACCTGTGTTTTGGCATCTTTTGTTGATTTTATTTTACGCTTGAGCATTTTTTTGTCAACATTTTCGGTCGCTTTCCTTTTCTCTTTGTGGTAGAATGTCATAGCAAAGGAGATTTTCAATGAAACGTATAGTTATGACAGGTGGAGGAACCGCCGGACATGTAACTCCGAACATTGCCCTTCTTCCCACATTAAAGAAAAACGGATATGAGGTATATTATATAGGCTCGTATAACGGAATCGAAAAAGAACTGGTTAAAGATTGCAACGTAAAATACTTCGGTATTTCTTCAGGCAAACTCAGAAGATATTTCGATATCAAGAATTTTACCGATCCTTTCAGAGTCATCAAAGGATATTTCCAGGCAAAATCACTTATTAAAAAAATAAAGCCCGACGTAGTATTTTCAAAGGGCGGATTTGTATCCGTTCCGGTTGTGATTGCCGCAGGCAAGAAACATATTCCGACCATAATACACGAATCGGATATAACCCCGGGACTTGCAAATAAACTGGCAATCCCTCACGCAAGTAAGGTCTGCTGCAACTTCCCGGAAACCTTAAATCACCTTCCGAAAGACAAGGCGCTTCTTACCGGATCCCCGATAAGAGAAGAGCTTCTTTTTGGCGATGCTGAAAAAGGCCGCTCAATTTGCGGCTTTGATGCTTCAAAGCCGATGCTTATGATAATAGGCGGCAGCACCGGAGCCAAACATATTAACGACACAGTTCGCTCATGCCTTGACGATTTACTTGAAAAATACAACATAGTTCATCTTTGCGGAAAGGGCATGAAAGATGATTCACTTGTCAAAAAAGCCGGCTATATTCAGTTTGAATATGTTAAAGATGACCTAAAACATCTTTTTGCCGCAGCCGATGTAGTTATTTCTCGCGCCGGAGCAAATGCAATCTGTGAGCTTTTGGCCCTTAAAAAGCCGAATCTTTTAATTCCGCTTTCAGCCGCCGCAAGCAGAGGTGACCAGATTCTTAACGCAAAGTCGTTTAAAAAAATGGGCTTCAGCAGTGTTCTCGAAGAAGAAAACCTCACCCCCGACACTTTAAAAGCATCGGTAGATGAGGTCTTTGATAATCGCATTAAATACATAAACGCAATGGAGAACTCTCCAATGCCTAATGCAATAAATACTATATTTAGTTTAATAGAAGAGATTTCTTAATCTCTTCTATTTCTTTTTCATCAAGAGATAAGTGTTCCCAACTCATATGTATTGTTTTGTCGTCACCTTCGTTTCTCGGCACAAGGTGAACATGATAATGGAATACTGTCTGGCCTGCTGCCTCTCCGTTATTCTGAAGAATATTCATCCCATCACAGCCAAGCTTTTCTTTCATATGTGTTGCCATCTTCTTGGCAAGCTTAGCGGCTCCCATTACAGTCTCGTCATCAATTTCATAAATATTTGCAAAATGATTCTTCGGCAGAATAAGCGCATGTCCCTTTGCACAAGGGCTTGCATCCATAATTACCGCAAAGTTATCGTCCTGATAGAGCATATTCGTAGGTATGTCTCCGTTTGCAAGTTTACAAAAAATACAGCTTTCGTCTTTCATTTTTCCCTCCGTTTAAAACTCAAATATATTGTCAAGCATCTGCAAAGTTCTGAAATTGCCCTTTGCCGTCATATCTCCTGTCATAAATGCCTTTTGGAAGGTCTGATTTCCTTCGAGAATATCGTTAAGTGTTTTCCTGTCTAACTTGGCAAGCACATCGGGCTCGTCTATCTTTTCGTATCTACACTTAAGCGCCTCTTCCGTAACATCTAAAATAAGCGGAACAGACTTTCCTTCTATTATAAATTCATAAAGGGCTTCAAAATTTGGCTGAGGTTTAAATGCCTTTGTAAATAACGGTATATATTCATCCTCACTGCTCTTTTCTTCTTTAAGAAGCTCTGAGAAAAGTCCCTTTAATTCTTCTATATCTTCTTTTTGTTTTTTTACATAGTCATCATTTGAAACATACTGTGAGAGCTGCTCACTCTCCTGAGGAGTAAGCTGCATCTGGTTTGTACGTAATACTGATTTTTTAACGGCCTGATTGCTCGAAGGCAAAGCCAAAAGCTTCTGTGAAATTGTGCGGTAAAGAGTTTCCGCTTTTTTCTCGATAATCTTTGTATATTCGTTTTTCATTTCAAAAGCAAGAAGATCCTCGACATAACCGCAGACTCCCTCACACGGCAAGCCTCCCAAAAGCTCCCATGCATTCTGAAGCGTCAACATTCCTTCCTTTTCGCCGTATGTGGTAGACATTACCACAGGCTGCATATAAAGATTGCCGATTTTTTCTTTATCTCCGTAAAGCCAACATGAATCAAGGAACTGCTGCATGTAGCCGCCGATACCGATCCACTCGATTGTCGTTGCCAAAATAATGGCATCGGCATTTTTAAGTGTGGACGGCAGAGCCGTAATCTCGTTTTTCATCTCATAGAGATTGTATCTGGTAACCTTAACATTGAGTTCCTGAAGAACGGATTGTATCTTTTCTATTACATATAGCGTCGGATCATCAAGTACTCCTCGTCCGCCGTAATAAATATTTACCTTCATTTATCCTCTCCTCTAACGCTTTATCCTAATTTAGTATAAATTTTTTCCATTGGAAAAGCAAGCACAAAGCCTGCCGCAAGACCTCCGGCATGTGCTATATAATTAACTCCCGCCGACTCATATCCGACTATCAGACTAAATACAATGAAAAACAACATTCTCTTTAAACTCATGTATTCAAAATGTCCTTTATTTATTATTACAAGCAGCAAAAGTGCACCGAGAATACCAAACACCGCTCCCGAAGCTCCGGCAGAGACCGCGTACTCGCCTGTATGTATCTCCCAAAGCACGGTCAGTACATTTCCCGCCACACCGCTTAAAATAAACAATATAAAATAATTCAGTTTTCCTATCGCTCTTTCGAGTACATCTCCCATGAAATACCAAAGCACTACATTCCCAAATAAATGCTCAGGTCCGAAATGCAAAAATATGGGAGTTACCAGTCTCCAGTACTCTCCGTTTAATACGTCCTCCGTCCAGAGCGCTCCGCAGCTGTGCATAAATTCAGCGCTTTCCGTATCTCCCATTATCTCTGTTACCGCATAAACTATTACGCTGAACGCTATTAAGATCTTCGTAAGAGTAATCCCTTTTCTTACAAGAGGCTGCTCTTGTTCTTTTTCCGGCATCCCGTAATATTCATAATCTATATCTGTTTTCTGTGTTTCGTATTGATCAAAGTCATTGTAATTCATAATAATCCCGCCTTACAGCAAACTTTATCATTCATTTTGGATATAGTCAATTAAAGATTAAAATGCTGTTCCCGAGATTTATTTTGTCCCCTTTTTCAAGTTTCCTTTCTTTTCCCGCCTCAAGATATTCTCCGTTTATTATTACTCCGTTTTTTGAATTAACATCCTCAATATAGTACTCATCTTTATCTTTTATAATCTTTGCGTGAAGACGGCTCACCGCATCATCATCTATTACAATATCGCAGTGGTCTTTGCTTTTGCCTATTGTGGTTATCTCTTTTTCTATACTATGGTTAATTCCGCTTTCTTTTTCTGTAAGCACTCCCAAAGCAGTATCTGTCCTTTTTATAAATACGGTTTCGTAGGTTTCTTCTGCCTCCGGCTCAAAGATAACTTCTTCTATGGGAGTATTTGCCGAAAAGCACTCTTCTTTATTCTTTTTATCTCTCTTTTTCTTTTTCCTGTCTTTTAGCTTTTCAAGTAAATACTCTTTAAAGGAAGTCCCCTCTTCCTCATAAAACATCTGCTCTCCGGATGGCTCTCTTTTTAAAACCTCTTCACCGCTTTTAACGGTTTCGGCTTTCTCTAAAGCCTCTTCATTTTCTGTTGTCTCACAAACGCCCCGGGCTTCAGTGGCCTTTGATACTTCATCTTTTTTCATTTTAAAAATCATAGCCTTGGCCGAATCCGCAAAACTGCCGCTTTCTTTTACGAGAGCTTCGGAAAACTCTTTAAAGCTTTTTTGCTTTCCGATGTCTTCTCTGTAAATAAACCTATACTCTTCCGCCGTATAATCATAAAAAATATATTTCGGATCCAATACTATCCCATCTGTGCAAAGCATATATCTCCTGCACTCTTCTTCCGCATTCGCAACGGCATACAAAAGAGCCTTAATTTCCTCCTTGCCGTAGCTTATCCTTTGCATCCTTTCTTCAAGGCTTTCTTTCCCCGACACTTCATATGATGTGATATCCTCTCCGTTTATGTTTATATCCCCGGGCTTTATAAAGCCTTTTATGCTATTAAAACTCAGCATTTTTCGGGTAAACTCACTCTCTGTTTCATCCCTATCCATCTGAAGATAGATTTCTCCGCAGTCCCTTACCAAAGTTTTTTTCATAAAATGCCTCCCGCAAGCCTGTACTCTCTTATTGCATCTTCCGGCCTTACCGTAATCAATGCGCACTCCTCATCAACAGTATTTTCTTTGCTTTGCCCAAGTTTATTAAGCCACCTCATAAACGGAAGAATTATTTTTCCTCTTATGCTGACCTTTACATATGCGGCTGTCTTTTGTACTCCGGCCTCTGTCTGTGCCACTCCCAAAATTGCCCTGTCTTTAATGCCTTCTGCATAAGAAGCAATTTCCTCTTCAGCGGGGTTTTCTCCCTCGTTTATTTTCTCTTTTGTATAATTCGCAGCTGCTGCCGCATTAAAGTATGCTATATCAATATCCGCAAGATAAGCCCCCAGCATACATATAAACAAAAGAATCCCCAAGATAAACGGCATAAGAAGAGATGCTTCCACCGTAAACGATGCTTTTGAAACATTCATACCATTCCTCCCATTGCCAAAAACGCCACATAAGATATCAGCGAAAAAGGCAAAAACGCAAACTCATATTTTCGGCTTTTCTTTTTCACAGCAATCAGATAAAACGCATATATTACGCTAAGCCCCAACGACAAAAAAAGCAAAATAATATTTCCCCAAAGCCCGAGCATTATACCTGTAAAAATAAATACAAAGCCGTCGGCAAGTCCTATCTGTTCTTTGGAAAATACCGCCGCCAAAATCATACTAAGCCCTACCGCTGCTCCCAAAATAACATCTGCCGCTTCCGTATCTGCTTTAAATCCCTTATACAAAAGCGCAAAAGCTATTGCGGCAAATACCATACATATATTTATGCACTTCTTTTTTTCATCCTGCCAGGCAAATACCGAAAGCATTACCAATGTAAAAAGTTCTTCTCCCATTTTATCCACACTTTGAACACGGCCCCCTGCTTCCGACTTCGGATATCGGAACGCAGTACACCGTCCTTTTCAATCCTTCACAATTAACATCATAATGATAACTTTCTCCGTAAGTCGTAATATACACGCTTTGAGAGGAAGTCTTTTTATTTTTGCAGGCCTTGCACTCATAATAAATATGACCGCTTTTATTTCTAAGAAGAGAAAGAGACTCCTTAGACACAGTTCTTATCGACGGATTAAGATATGAGCATTCCCTGTTTCTGTGGTATACACTTCCCGTTTCCGTAATAAACACCATCTCTTCATCCCCGGCCTCTTTTGCTTCGTCCGGATCATAGCCCGTCCATTTTCTGAGCTTTACACTTTCGGTTATCCAAAATGATTTCTCCGCAAAATAGTTTATCGGAAGCTTGGTATATATCGGCACTGTAAGTTCTATATAATTGTCCTCCGTATCTTCCCCATCTGTTGCATAGGCTGCTACGGCAAGAGTATGCGCCGCTTCATAAAGCGTAATTTTGGCATGCATTTGTTTTCCCATAACCACAAACATATATAAAATACATACGCTTGCCAAAAACAGCATCGGAAGCACCAAAGCCGTCTCTACAGTCATAGACGCCTTCTTAATATTTAGTTTATTCATAGGTGTAATATCCTTCATTTGAAAAAGCAAAGGATGCCCCGAACGGGTTTTGAGTATTTAAAAGTCCGGCAAATAATTTCTCCGAAGTAAGAGACGTATTCCACTGTGCTCCGACAATCATATTGTCTGCGGCAAAATTTGAATATATGCCGATCTGCTTTATATTCATCTCTATAATATCAAGACTTCTGCAGACTCTTTTTTCCCTGCTTTTGATAAACAGGATAATCTCCAGATAATCCTTATACCCAAGCTCTACGGATTCGTTTTTTAAGTCACTTATTTTTTCTCCGGCAAAAAGCGCTCTTACATCATCTATACTTTCCATAAATGCCCACGCCGCTATAACTGCCGCCTGAATAATGCTTATAAGCTCCGGCACCACAAAAACTCCCGCAATAGCTATTGCCACTATCCTTGCCCTCTGCATTTTGTCTTTGTCCTTAACATCCTTTGCAATATTTACAGCTTCTCTAAGAGCCACAAGCTTTTCTGCTATCTTTTCAAGATTTACTTTGTCGGAATTTTTCCCCTCACAGATATATTCGATTTCATAGTCCAAAACGCTCTCTTCTTTTACGTCACCATAGCAGCCGAATTTATTACCTATATAGGCAGAAAATACAGCATCTTCGGCTAAAGTTATTTCCTCCTCTTTATCGGCTGTACCGCTATTAAGCTCTCTTTTGGATACAGCTTTACCAATATCTGTTGCTTTGTCGGATATTTTCGAAACATCATCAATGACAAAAGCCAGTATTCCGGCCGACTTAATCTTTAGCACCTCTTTAAGTATCCCTCTGTCTTTGCTGCTTACCCCGGCCGCAAGTTCTTTTTCTTCTTCGGTAACAGACCCGCATTCCTCATCGGAAATATATTCTTCCTCTCCCAAAGCGCCGTCTCCTTTTTCCACATCTTCAAGCGCTTTATCCAGCTCAAGGCTCTCTTCGTCCGTATCCGAGTATTTTTGTATAATGCTTTTTACAGCCTCTATCGCAAGCTCCTGCTCCATATATTTGCAGGCCATCTTCACATAAGCCTCTCCGCAATTATCGGTCAGCAGCTTATAGCCGGCTATGTTAGCCTCTGCGTTTGTAAATTTAAAAAACCCGCTGCCCAAATTTGCCTGCGCAAACTTTTTCATTCTGTAGCTTACGCTTTCTGCATTAAAGCTTTCTCCCATATATGCGCCGTCCAGCGCAAAAATCTCATATCTTTCCAAAAGTTCTCTTTGATACTCAGCAAAAACCGAATCAATCGCAGCAAGCGATACCATCTGAGCATTAACCCTTTGTCCCTGATACCTTGCCCCTTCAAGCATAGTGAAAAGCAAAGTAAAAAGCAGAAGCATTACAAGACTCAAATATACGGTTATACTTCCTTTTCTTATCATACCTCTCCCGCATTTGAAGTAATTGTTTCAAAAATATCTTCCACCAAAGATGTAAGCTGTTCTTTAAATATAAGAACAAGGCCTATAAGAACCACCAGAATAAGAATAATCTCCACTACTCCCACTCCGTCCTCTTCTGTAAAATAGCCTTTTATTTTAAACAATAATCCATCAAGAATTTCTGCCATCAATATCCCCTTTCCTCTATGCCGAGAATGTAATTATCCCCGGGATCATAACAATCGCCATTACAATAATCATTAGCATCATCATAGGTGCGAGGAGTCTGGTACCCGCTTCCTCTCCCCTCTGCTTTGCCAGAGATTTCCTTGACTCAAAGGCATCTCTGACCTCAGCTTCGAGAAGCTCACCCAGCCCTTCAGAGCCTTTTTTTAGGTTCTGGGTGATGACGGAAGAAAGCTTTAGGTACTCTCTGAGGGCGCATCTTTTTCCGAACAATTCATAGGCCTCGCGCTCTCCCAATCCTTCCTGCATTCTGTAATAAATAATAAGCATCTCCTCATAAACATATCTTTTTTTACTTCTGTTGTCCCTATACTCAAGTGCTATTTTTTCCCAAGCCTTCCCTATTGTCATTCCCGCCTCTAACAAAAGGGACAGTTTGCTCACAAAGCCGGGATAATCAATCAGCAGCTGCTCCTGTCTTTTCAAATACTCATCCCGCACCCGGCTGCGGTCATGATACAAAAACAGCGCTATGAATAATATTCCCACAAGAAAAACCGACGGAGCTGTATTTTTAGCCTCTTCTTTCCAGTCTATTTCATATTCATCGGCCTTATCCGGCAGAATAAAGTTTTCATCGTCTGCAGTCTCTTCATCTGCTATAAGTATTGCCTCTTCAAGTAAATCCTCCACCCTTTCTTCTTCATCTTTTTCGGGTGAATATACGCTCACATACTGCTCATATTGCAAGGACTCATCTCTGTACGTGAGCTTGGCTGTTATCTTTACAACTGTGCCTTCCTCGCTAAGCGCCTCCTCTTTTATGCGGCCGTTTGAATCTATTATTCTGTAATCGCTTACGCTCCACTCTGCACTTACCATTCCTTCCTGAAGAGTATCCGGAAAAACAAGATTCTTTGTCACATGTCCCAGACTCTCGTTTTCTCCCGGCATTACCTCATCCACTTCTTCTTTGGCTAAAGCAAAAAGCGCATCTATATCTTCTTCCCCAAGATATATCTCATTTACGTTTACGCTTATCGGATAGTCCTTTCCTTCTATCCTGGCAATAAGTGCCGCATCATAATCGCCTTCTCCGGCTTCCCGGCGCAGGAGCGAGGTGCCTTTTAAAACAGCCGCTCCCCTATTCGCCAAAACAGCCGTTGATACGATAATAAGGATGAACGATACCAACAATATAAGACGCGAAATCTTCCTTATCAGATAGTTTTCCAGAATCTGATTTGCCTTTTCATCCGGATAGATTGCCCCAAGCTCTGTAAGAAGTTTCCGGTCTTTTGATACTTTCTTTTTAAAATACTTTTTTACCGGCTTTGTACATATAATTCTCTTTGCCGTCTTTTCAAACAATTCTCCTCCTATGCTTTTTCAAACCTCTATATCCACAATTTTTTCAGAGAGAACAAACGCAGCCGCATACATTACCAAAAGCAAAGTCATTACGGCCATCCCCTTTACATTGCCGTATAAAACATCCAAATATCCCGGACTTGAAGCTTTAAGGTAAAGGCATATCCCCAGTGGCAGCAAACTCATTATTCTCTGCTCCATCCTCTTGCCCGCAGTAAGCGTTCTTATCTCACTTTCAACCTCAATTTTTTCTCTTATCTGCAATACACTTCTTCGAATAATCTTCCTGTAATTTCCTCCGCTTCTTTTGGCGAACTTCATCACTTCACAAAAGCTTCCGGCCTCCTCCATACCGGAAGCACTTGCAAAGTCCTCAAGCACAGATTCTATATTCTCATTCATCGCTAGTCTGGCATTAATTTCTCCGAGCTTCTTTACCATTATATGTTCCTTTCCCAAAAGTCCCATAAGCTCATCCAAAGATGCCTTCCATGCATTTTCAAAAGAATATCCAACGTTTACCGCCGCCATCACCAAAAGCAGGCATTCTTTAAATCCTTCTTTTAAATTTTCGAGTTCACGTTTTTCGCAGATTCTCTTTTTTCTTTTTAAAAACCACAACGCAATCGGGGATAAAACTATTCCAGCCGTAAAGCTTCCGTAAAACGCCTCTCCTATCGCCGCAGTAAGAAGTATAGCTTCGCAGGTATAAACTATCCGTTGTTTCGCCGAAAACCTAAACCCGCTGAAGTTTTTCACAGTTTTTGATTTCTCCGATTTTTTCCCAACTGTCTCCTCCGTCATTTCGTACATATCTGTAAATCGGATTCAGAATTATCTCACCGTCTTTGTAATCCGCAAGTTCCTGAATCTCCAGTAGTTTTCTTTTTCCGTCCCTGCTCCTTCCAAGGTGCACCATAAGGTCTATTCCGGCAGCAATCTGTCCCCTTATTGCCGCAACAGGCATATCCACCGCCATAAGAATCATTGTTTCAAGTCTCTTAAGCATATCTTTACACGAATTGGCATGTCCCGTGCTAAGCGAACCGTCATGTCCCGAGTTCATAGCCGAAATCATATCCAGCGCCTCGCCCGATCTGACCTCCCCTACTATAATTCTGTCAGGTCGCATCCTCAAAGCACTTTTTATAAGATCCCTAATGGTTATTGCCGCGTTTCCTTCGGAATTTTTATTCCTGGTCTCAAGTCGTACAAGGTTTTTTATATTCTTCAGACACAGCTCTGCGGAATCTTCTATTGTAATC
>JAILQM010000059.1 GCA_024698965.1 Eubacterium sp.
TGATATCGGTACACAGCTTTCAGTATGCCTCATTTTTACATTATCCGCTCCAAACGATTCTATATTCTTAAGTGACACAATATATCCCTTGTGTGTTCTGAAAAAGTGTTCCTCCCCCAAATCTTCCAGCCATTCTCCAAGTGATTTTCTTACAGTATAGTCTTTCCTTTGGGTATGAACAATGCTATTGTTATGTGTTGCTTCAATAAAAATAATATCTTCAGGATTAATCGAAACGGTCTCAGCGCCTGATGATATTATTATTCTTTCTTTTGCATTCATTTCCTTTTTTATGTCCGCAATTACTTCTTTTATATCATCATCATTTACCGGCTTAACCAGATATCTGAATGCTTTTACTTTAAATGCGTCCTGCATATATTCAGCGTTACCTGTTAAAAATACTATTCTGCTCTTATTACCACTTTCAAGTAAATACTGTGCCACATACATTCCGCTCATTTGAGGCATTTCTATATCCAAAAAAATAGCATCATAACTTGCGGCGCTTTCAACAAGACTTTCTCCGGTTGAATAAATATCAACCACAATATTCGCATCTATTGTTTTCAGTTTATTTTCCATATCCTTTAATATAATATCTTCATCGTCGCAAACCGCCACTTTTAACATTTCTTTTAAATCCTTTTCTTTATAAGAGTCTCAAAAATAAACTGCGGAGAAACTCCGCAGAGCACGGTTCTCTCTCCTACTATTATTATAGTTTTCATACATGTTATTTATCGCAGCTTTAAATACTACTATTTCTCCTGATAACTTCCATAATCTTTAAATCTCCCCTTAACAAGCCACATTATTCCCGTTATTATTGTCATGTAATTTATCCCGATGAAATATATGGGTTTCGGCAAAAGATTTCCTGTTCCGACACCGCGAGAAATAATATGGTTGATTGCCACAAGAAAGCATATCAATGGCATTATCCAGCCAATCTTTTTATTCTTTTTTAAAATAATGTGTTGTAGCAATATCAACAATATACTACATACACCCACAAGAATAATCCAAACAATCCATTCTGTCGTAATTTGCATCACTATCCCTCACTCGTCGCTTCTACAGTGTACTTTACTTTCTTTTTTGTCGTATTTATTTTTACTGGCGTAAATTTTTCATATAAAAAATAATCTCCATGTTCTGACGTGCCATATTATTTTAAACAAAAGAGAAATTTTCCGCAATACCGCTTAGCCCGTCTCAGCTACATTTTGGCCCAGACCAGCGTTTAACGAAAAAACTGCGGAAAAATCCGCAGTTTTTTTAATATTATGTCCTTCCACTTTAAAGTTTAAGAGAGCTGTATATTTCTCTTTTATACTCAAGGAATTCTTGCGTAAGTGCAAAATCCCTGTGCCGCGGTTTAGGCGTCTTAATCTCAAACACATTCGTAATATGTCCGGGTTTGCCGGAGAGGATATATACCTTTTCTGACAGCATTATCGCCTCGTCTATATCATGAGTAACAAAAACCGCTGTCATATTGTATTTTTCCGTAATATCCAAAAACCAGTTATGCATCTCGGATTTGGTAATGGCGTCAAGCGCCGAAAACGGCTCATCCAAAAGTATCACATCCCTGCCGCAAAGGTAAGTCCTGAGAAGCGCAGCCCTTTGCCTCATTCCGCCGGAAAGTTCTTTCGGATATTTCATTTCACATCCTGCAAGACCGAACTCCTCAAAAAAAGTCGAAGCTCTTTCTCCGGCCTCTTTTTTATTTATCCCCATAACGCTAAGCGGAAGTGCTACATTATCCACAATTCTTTTATGATCAAGAAGCATATCTTTTTGCAGCATATATCCGATGTGCCCGGCTTTACCGGTAATATCTTCTCCGGATAATATTATCTGTCCGCTTTCCGGTCTCAAAAGTCCCGATATTACATTAAACAGCGTTGTTTTTCCTCCGCCGCTCATCCCCAAAAGAGAAACCGTTTCTCCTTCGTCAATCTCCATATTTATGTCTTCTATGATGACCTCATCGCCATATTTTTGTGTTATGTTTTTTACTTCAAGCAGACTCATACTATTCACTCAGATATTCATTACTGTAAAACTGGCCGGAAAGATCCCTTTCGGTAAGAGAATTTTCATAAAGCCATGAGTAAAAATCATCCCATCTTTCAGGAGTTATATATCCCCAGTAAGGTGCATCGGAAATATACTGCTCATTAACCCACTCTTGACTGGCATATACAAGTTCTTCACTTCCTACAAGCGAGCCTGTTGTATCTCCCTCAATCAGCATATCTGCTGCTTCCTGCGGATTTTCAATTGCATACTCATATCCCTTGGCTGCTGCCGCAAGAAATGCCTTTGCAACTTCCGGATTTTCCTCTAAAAACTCATTGTTTGCGATAAGCATCGGTGTATAATAGTCAAAGATTTCGTTAATATCGCTGAAGTTCCAATAATCCGTTTCTACCCCGCTAAGTTCTGCGTTAATGCCGCTCCATCCATAGAATACCCACACGGCATCTGTCTGATTTGCGCTAAGCGCTGCTGCCTCATCGGTAATATCGTTAGGAATAAGCGTCACCTTGCTAAAGTCAGCTCCATCTGCCAACATAACATTTTCAAGCATTGCTATTTCTATCGGTGACTGCCATGTCGAATATGTCTTACCCTCAAGTCCGGCCGGAGTATCTATGCCGTCTCCTGCTCTCGATATTATTCCCGATGTATTATGCTGCAAAAGTGTTGCCACACAGGTTACTTCAAGCGGCTCATCCGAATCAAACGCAGCCGCTATTGTATCCTGAGCAGATACTGCAAACTGAGCCTGCCCCGATGCACACATGAGCTCTGCTCCATCTTCCGGTGGCTGCACAATATTTACCTTTATTCCGGCATCTTCAAAATATCCAAGTGCATCTGCGACATATATTCCCGTATGATTTGTATTAGGTGTCCAGTCAAGGCAGAAAGTTATTTCTTTAAGCTCCGCCTCTCCAGACGCCGCATCAGCCGATGCACTGTTTGCACTCTCGGCCGAATTTCCACACGCACAAAGTCCCATTATTGTTGTTATTGTAAGTATTATTGTAAGTATCTTTTTCATTTTATTTATTCCTCTCTATTTTCTCCCATGGCATTACAATCCTCCTAAGGACGCCCACTAAAAACATCAGCGCAAGACTTATGACGACAATAAAAATAATTACGGCAAACATTTTGTCAAACGCATACGCCTTTTTAACCCTTGTCATATAAACGCCAAGTCCTTCAAAGCCGCCGAGCCATTCCGAAACCACAGCCGCTACAACCGCATACGAGGTCGAGATCTTAAGTCCCGAGAAAAAATGCGGCAGGGCCGCCGGCAGCTTCACATGGAAAAAAATCTGCCTTTTATTTGCCTTCATTGTCTTCATAAGATTTATTACATCACTGTCCACACTGCTATAGCCTTCCAAAAGTCCTACAGCTATCGGGAAAAATGTTGTAATTATTACCAGTGTAATCTTAGGCGCCATTCCGAATCCCATCCAAAGGATGAGCAGCGGTGCAATTGCTATCGTAGGTATTGTCTGCGTTATCACCATAAGCGGAAAAAACGCATGATTTATCACCAAAAAATGATCCATCAATGTAGCCATTAAAAAGGCCAAAATTATTCCAAGGAAAAGCCCCGAAACAGCCTCGGTTAATGTGACCGCCCCATGAGTAATCATTATATTAAAATCTCCCGCAAAAGCCTTTGCCACATCTATAGGTGACGGAAGCATGTACTCCGGTACTCTTCCCGAAAGGCACAGCACCTCCCATAAAACCACAAGGATTATAAGAGCTGCTGCCGCCGGTATTTTACTTATGATGCTTGGTAACCTTTTTTTCAATTGTAAGCACTTCTCCTTCCGGCTTATAAGAAATCTTTACATAAGTATTCATTGCGCTGCATCCGGCCTTGGCCGCAACAATCTGGCAGTTTTTTACTATTTCCATAAGGCCGTCATAATCACCTTCTATAGAAGTCTCACACGGTCCCACATAATAGCTGTATCCGGTTGACTTAATATAGTCAATTACCTCATCAACTATTCTTATTACTTCGTCTTCATCAGTTGTGCTCGGAAGCACCTGAATTGCTACACTTGCATTCATTTAATTCCTCCTTCTCGCCAAGTCAAGGAAATAAAAAAGGCGTCTGCCAATGCAAACGCCTAAAAATCTGAGATTATATGCTCATACTTCCTACGCTGGCATTATCCAACAGGTTAAAAGGGTCTAAGGCTTACCTTACTCTCAGCCGCTTATCTGCAGCTCCCCTGTATAAATATTTTTGGTTCGAACCTAAATCAGCCTACCACAAACATACTTTGCTGTCAACTCCGCTTTTGTCGGATATATTATCAGCTTTAAAGGCTCAGTACCCAAAGAACTTCTTCGAGGGAATGTTCTGTTCCGCTCTCATCTGCCACCTTAAAAGTACCATCCTCTTTCTCAAAAAGTTTGAGTCTGCTTTTCTTATCTTCAAGAGCCGCATTAATATAGTCTTTATAGGTAACATTTTCCGCAACCATAAGTATCGCATCCAACGTGGTAGAAAGTTCTTCGCTTGAAGAAAGCTTTGCCTCATTAACAACAGCAGTTGCCGCAATACTTTGATTTATTTTGGCCACAACGACAGGCTCTGATTCTTTTGTATTCTGTTCTCCGGTAAGAAGATTCTTTCTGAAAATAGTGTTGTCAAAAGCAATATTTACCCAGTTGCCCATTAACATAACCGGTGCCATTTCACCTACCGATACACCGAGAGTCTTCTCAAGAATATCAGCCTTAAGATTAAGAGCTATATATGAGCTACCGTTTTCTCCGATTGATATATTAAGATAATTGTTTAAAAGGGGCTGCGGCGCATTACTTTCATCTTTTACCTCTGCAACTATGGCCTCTACAGAGAGCGTCTCCGCTGCTACCGCGATTGGCATTTCCTCCGGCACCACAATCTCTTCAGGCGCTGCCATTTCTTCAGGTATTGCGATATCCTCAGGAATTGCCATCTCTTCAGGTATTGCCATCTCTTCAGGTATTGCCATCTCTTCAGGTACTGCCACTTCTTCTGTCATAACTGATTCCTCTATCGGCATTGGTTCTTCAAGAATTACCTCTTCCATAACAGGCTCTTCCTGCGGAAGTTCTTCCTCTATTGCAGTAAGCTCCGATTCATCAACCGGCATTTCACCTTCGGCGAGCTCCTCTGATTCTTCTGCTGCCACAAGAAGTGATGCAAGAAGCGCATCTTCATCGCTGCCAAGCGACATTATTTCTTCCTCTACAGCAGGCATCTCTTCAGACATTACCGGCTCCTCAGGCATTGGCGCTTCTTCAGGCATTGCCACTTCTTCAGGCATTGCCGCCTCCTCAGGCATTACCACTTCTTCAGGCACTGCAATCTCTTCTGCCATAGGTATTTCTTCTGCTACTGGCGGCACCTCCTCAGGCATAGGCACTGCCTCAGCTATAGGTGCTTCCTCTACAACAGGCGCTTCCTCTACAATCGGCACTTCCTCTATGATTGGCGCTTCCTCTACAACAGGCACTTCCTCTACAATCGGTGCTTCTTCTACTACCGGCACTCCTTCTGCTGCCACAGGTGTCTCTTCTGCAGCCGCCCCATTATCCATTCCTGCCAAAAGTGCAGCAATGGCAGCTTCGTCCATCATCTGATTATCCATAACTTCTGCCCTCCGTTTACATTATTTAATTATATTTTTACTCCATAAGCCCATTTAAGTCAACTCTTAGTCCTTTATAATAACGGCAACCGCGCAAGGAACTCTTCCCTCTATCATCGTATATTTCACATTGCCGTATCCCAATTCCTCAAAAAAGCTCTTATAAGATTCAAATGTAAACTCTCGTTTAAAATCCGCACCTGCTTTACCCACAGTTTTAACAAATGCGTTTGTGTTTTCCTTCTCGTCTCTGTTCATATATGTGGGAATAATCATTTTCCCACCGCTTTTGCAAACCCTGTCTATTTCCTTTACACCCTTTATCGGTTCATCCAAAAGATGTATAACATTAGCCGCCAAAACCACATCGAATGCGCCGTCCGGATAGTCCAGGGATAAGATGTTTGCCTGAGCAAAAGATGCATTTTCAAACATCCTGCATTTCTTTTCAGCCTTCTTAAGCATTTTCTCCGAAAAGTCCGTTGCCACAAGTTTTTTGCACTTAGGTGCAATTACTTCACTTAAAAAACCGGTTCCGCAGGCGCATTCAAGCACCTCATCCGTACTGCTTATTTCTGAGCTTATAACTTTTACAAGGCCTTTATGCGTCTTGGCATTAATCACCTTTACAAAAATATCATATACTCCCGCTACGCTGTCCCAAAACATATTGTCTACTCCTCTTCGTTCCAAAAATCTACAGGTTCATAATCTACAAGTTTTGCCAAAAATCCCTTTTTGGTAAGTTCTTCCTGAATAATATCGAGAATTTCCACACTCTCGGCACTTATTGTATGGTAGTGATATCCACTCGTTACATTCGACAAAAGTGTTGATTTACCGGAAGCCAGATCGTTAACATATCGTTTTATATCCAGTCTCGATTTTATATTCATCGTCGCACGAAGAATGCCGTATACCTTGTGATATACAAACACATCTTCCACTCGTCCTCCGTTATCGATAATAGTATTAAGCTCCTCTTCAACCTCCTCTTCCCTGTGACGCATTTTAAATACCCTACTCGGCATTATTGTTCCGTCACTTACTATATATCCTTTGGGTGTTGAATAAATGTTTACTCCCTGCGCTCTTATAAGAGCTATATCCTGAACTATTACCTGCCTGCTTACTTTAAATTCTTTTGCAAGAGCATTCCCCGAAACAGGCCTTGTGCTCCCCTGTAATTTTTTTAAAATCTGTGCTCTGCGCTCCTCTCCGCTCATTGCACGCTCCTTTCAATAAATTACTTTTTATACCGCATGTAAATTTTTAAGAGATACATCGAGTATCGGCGCCGAATGCGTCAGCGCTCCGCTTGAAATAAAGTTAATTGGCAAATCCTTTATTTTTTCTATATTTTCACGTGTCACATTTCCGGAAACTTCTATTTCGGCTTTTTTCCCTATAACGTCACACGCTGCCTTCATCTGATCATGGTCCATATTGTCAAGCATAATAATATCGGCTCCTGCTTCAACTGCTTCTTTTACCATTTCAAGATTCTCGGTTTCCACCTCAACCTTTCGCACAAATGGTGCATATTCTTTAGCCATTTTAATCGCTTCTTTAACTCCGCCTGCCGCACCAATATGATTGTCTTTAAGCATTACTCCGTCGGACAGATTGTATCTGTGGTTGTTTCCTCCTCCGACTCTTACAGAATATTTTTCAAAAATTCTCATATTGGGAGTAGTCTTTCTCGTATCCAAAAGCTTTATATCCGTTCCGTCTAAAAGAGCTGCCACCTCATGAGTATATGTGGCAATTCCGCTCATTCTCTGAAGATAATTAAGCGCAGTTCTCTCGCCTGAAAGAAGCACTCTTATATCGCCGAAAACTTTGGCCATAAGCTGTCCTTTTTTCACCTTGTCGCCGTCTTTTACATAAAACTCTACCTTTGTTTCCTTATCCAAAAGTAAAAATGTTCTTTCAAAGACGGAAAGTCCGCATATTATGCCGTCCTGTTTACAGATAAGGTCGACCTCTCCGGCTGTCTTTTCCGGCATTACCGCATTTGTCGATACATCTTCGCTGGTTATATCTTCCCTAAGCGCACTTAAAATAAGCGGATCCATATTAAGCTGCATTGTTACATTGTCAAACATATATCCTCCCTAGCCGGCTCTTCTTTCTGCCGATTCCTTTATCTCTTTTTCTATAATTTCTTTATATTTCTTCTGAAGTGAAACCGCATCCTTGTATTTGGTAAAGTCTACATCAGAAAACAATCTGTTAGGCACTTCGCATTCTCTCTCATCTGACGTAATATCAAGTGCCGCTCTTTTTGCAAATACCAGGCTTTCCAAAAGCGAATTGCTTGCAAGACGGTTTTTACCATGTACTCCGTTACAGGCTGTCTCACCAACGGCATAGAGTCTGTCCATGGAAGTTTTGCTTTCATGGTTTACCTTTACTCCGCCCATGAAATAATGCTGAGCCGGCACTACCGGAATACATTCTTTCTCACAGTCGAATCCCGCTTTCTTGCAATGATTTACAATATTCGGGAAGTGAGACTCGAGCTCTTCGTCAGGTATTGTCCTAAGATCCTCCCAAACAAACGCGGTTTTATCAAGCTCCATCTGTTTATGAATGGCTTTGGCCACCATATCTCTCGGCAAAAGCTCATTAACAAATCTGTGCATTCTGGCATCGTAAAGTTTTGCGCCCTCACCTCTTACCGACTCCGAAATAAGGAAGCTTCTTTCCATCTTGTTCGAAGTATAAAGAGTTGTCGGATGAATTTGCACATAATCTATGTCTTTAAGCTCTATTCCGTGTAAAGAAGCTATGGCCACAGCATCTCCCGTAAGATGTCTGAAGTTAGTGGAATGCTCATATATTCCTCCTATTCCTCCTGTTGCCCATACCGTATGCTTGGCTTCAATTATTTCAAAGCTTCCGTCTTCAAGGCTTACAACAACGCCGTAGCAGATATTATCTTTCTCTATAATATCCACCATAGTTGCAAACTCTATGAATTTTATATTGGGCTGCTCTTTTGCTGCCGCAAGAAGATGGCTTGTTATCTCTTTTCCCGTAACGTCTTCATGGAAAAGAATTCTGTTTTCTCTGTGAGCGCCTTCTCTTGTAAACGCAAAATTTCCCGCCTTGTCTCTGGCAAAATCAACGCCGTAGTTTACCAAATCATCAATCGTTTCCTGAGATGAGCGAATCATTATTTCAACCGATTCTTTATCATTTTCATAATGTCCGGCTTTCATAGTATCCTCAAAAAATCCGTCATAGTCACCTTCATTTTTAAGCATACAAATTCCGCCCTGAGCCAAAAACGAGTCGCTGCTCTCAAGATCTGATTTTGTGATAATCGTTATTTTCCTGTCTCTCGGAAGATTCAGTGCACAATACAGTCCCGAACATCCGCTTCCGACAATTAAAATATCTGTTTTCATATTAATTCTTCTTTCTGAATATGTGTCTGGATAAAAGTTGATATTGATTTTAGCACAATTCTTTACACCTGACAAGACACCTGTAAAAAGTTGTTGACAACCCCTATCAATACGGGTAAAATACTCACAGTATCTTAAGCTTAGGAGGAGTCTTATATGACTACCAGAGAGATTCAGGAACAGATCCTGAAATTAAAAAAAGAAAAAGACGTCTGTATTTTGGCCCATGCATATCAAAGCCATGATATATGGGAAGTTGCAGACTATGTCGGAGATTCTTACGGACTCAGCGTTCAGGCTGCAAAAGCGCCTCAGAAAAACGTAATAATGAGCGGTGTAAGATTTATGGCGGAGACCTGTAAAACATTATCTCCGGATAAAAAGGTTTACCTTGCAAATCCCGAAGCCGGCTGTCCTATGGCTGAGCAGATGGATAAAGAAATGGTTTTAGACCTCAAAAAAGAATATCCGGGCTATGATGTATGTGCCTATATCAATACAACTGCGGATTTAAAAACAGTCTGTGATGTTATAGTTACCTCATCTTCAGCCGTTAAGATTTTAAAGAATTACAATAGCGACAAAATCATCTTCATTCCGGACTGCAACCTCGGCAAATGGGTGCAGGAGCAGATGCCTGAAAAGGATTTTAAGATGGTAAGCGGCGGATGCCCAACTCATATGAGAATGACGGCAAAACACGTAGAAAAAATGCGCGCTCTTCATCCGGATGCGGAGCTTTTGGTTCATCCGGAATGCAAATATGAAGTAGTTGAAAAAGCAGACTATGTCGGAAGTACAACAGGCATTATGAATTATGCCAAAAACTCCGACAAAAAAGAGTTCATAATCGGTACAGAGCAGTCAATCGTCCAACATCTTCAGTTTGAATGTCCGGACAAAAACTTCTACCTTTTAAACAGCGCTCTTGTCTGTCAGAATATGAAGCTTACAACTTTAGTGGATATACTTAATACTCTAAAAGGCACCGGCGGAGAAGAAATCATTCTTCCCGAAGAAACCATTCGCCTCGGCAGAGCATGTATAGATAAAATGATAGAGCTCGGCGGTTAATCGCCGAGCCCTTTTTTATTTCTTCTGAGTTCTCTGAAAAACTGCGAAAGCATGCTGCTGCATTCCTCTTCGCAAACTCCCGATACAACCTCTACCTGATGATTAAACTGCGGAATCTGAAGAAGATTTATCACCGATCCGCAGCTACCGGCTTTTTTATTCATGGCGCCTATTACAACCCTGTCAATCCTCGACTGAACCAATGCTCCCGCGCACATCTGGCACGGCTCTAAGGTAACATACATTGTTGCGCCTTCAAGTCTCCAGTCTCCGAGTTTTTTGGAGGCTTTTTTTATAGCGTTGAGTTCCGCATGTGAAAGCGTATTGGCGTCTGTGTTTCTCCTGTTATAGCCACGGGATATTATTTTTCCGTCATAAACTATAACGCAGCCTATCGGCACCTCATCTATTTTATACGCCTTTTTTGCCTGGCGAATAGCTTCTTTCATATATTTCTCGTCCTGTGTCATCTGCTTCCTCCTTGAAAGCTTTCTTTAAAACAATTATACTTAAACCATGGATTTTAATTATACCACCGAAAGACTTATATTAAAAATTGAAAATGAAACAGCCTCTCCGCTTGTTCTGGATTTTTACGAAAAAAACAGGGAGTTTTTTGAAAAGTACGAGCCTACGCATTCTAAGGAATTTTATACTCCCGAATACATAAGAGAGATAATGCGCCACGAATATAAAGAAGCGCTTAAGCTTACTGCGCTCAGATACTGGCTCTACGAAAAATCATCCGGCACCCTTATAGGCACGGTAAATTTCGGAAGGATTCGCACTCTTCCTTATTTCAGCTGTGAGATTGGCTATAAGCTTTCCGAAAACGCTCAGCACAAAGGCTATGCCACAGAAGCGCTTTCGTTTTTAATTAATGTCATAAATAAAGACCTCAACATCCACAGATTTGAGGCCTTTGTAATGCAAAACAACATTCCTTCCCTTAAACTGCTCGACAAATTAGGGTTCGAACAGGAGGGCTATATTAAAGACTATGTCTATCTAAACGACAGATGGCAGGATCACCTGCTTTATTCAAAGCTCCTTTGATTAATAAGCTTCCGGCGATACATTTACGATACTGTCTATAATGCCGCCCTTAAGAAGGTCGCTTTTCATGTTTTTGTAGATTCTGACCACACTCATTCCGCCTTCGTCGATTCCGGTTATCTGCACAAAATCTCCAAAATCATACTCTTCGAGTACTTCATCATAGTTTCTTTTATATTTATCAATTTTTCTTTGTAATAATTTTTCGTTAAGTATATTCATATTTATCACCGTTCCCATAAATCATTTTCTACCCCGGATATATTATTTATCGGCAATAAACTTTTTTACTTAACCTTATTTTTTTATTTTTTCACCAATTATATTACTCAGCATCGCAAACTGCTCTAAAGAAAGGGCTTCGCCCCTTACTGTTTCTTTTTCTCCGAGAATGTTTATACACTCCGCAATCTCTTCCTTGGAAAGGCCGATATTTGAGGCATTGTATAGGCCGTTTACAAGAGTTTTCCTTCTCTGATTAAAAGAATCCCTTATAATCCTGAACATAAGCTTCTCATCGTTTACATCTACCGCAGCTTCACTGTGTTTTTTTAGTCTTATTACGGCGGAGCCAACCTTAGGCCTTGGCATAAAGCAGTTCGGCGGAACATTTGCCACAATCCGGGCATCCGCATAATACTGCACCGCCAAAGATAATGCGCCGTAATCCTTTTTCCCGGGCAGAGCCTGCATCCTCTCCGCCACTTCCTTTTGAACCATGATTGTAATGCTCTCTAACGGCACCCTGCTTTCAAAAAGAGCCATAATTATAGGCGTTGTAATATAATACGGCAGATTTGCAACAACCTTTATCGGTTTGCCGCCGTTTTTTTCTTCGGAAAGCGCGGCTATATCAACCTTTAAAATGTCTTCGTTTATAACGGTTACATTATCATATTTTTCAAGAGTCTCTTCCAGGATCGGAATAAGATTCTTATCAATCTCAACCGTCACAACCTCTCTTGCAGCCTCGCAAAGATACTGGGTAAGCGTACCTATACCCGGTCCTATTTCAAGCACAAAATCATCCTCTGTTATTTCGGACTCATCTATGATTCTCTCTAATACATGCTCATCTATAAGAAAGTTCTGACCGAATTTTTTCTGAAAAGAAAAATCATGTTTTTTTATAACCCTTATGGTTTCCTGTGGATTTGAAAGTTTTGTCATTATTTTTTCCTTTCGAAATACATTCTCTTTGCGTTCTCTTCGGTTATCGCTATTACATCTTCTTCTTTCATATTGCGGATTTTGGCTATCTCAGCAACAACATAAGGAAGATTAAGCGAAGAATTCCTTTTCCCTCTGTTAGGTTCCGGCGCAAGATAAGGACAGTCGGTCTCTAAAAGTATTTTTTCCATCGGCACCTTTTCTACGGTCTCTTTTAACTTTTTGGCGTTTTTAAAGGTTACAACGCCTCCCACGCCTATATAATAGCCCATCTTTACAAACTCTTTTGCAAGTTCCGGCGAATACGAGTAGCAGTGCACAACTCCGATGGTATCTTCCGCTCCCATTTCCTTCATCATCTCAAAGGTATCCTGTGCCGCATCGCGGGAATGAATGATGATAGGCATCTCTTCCTTTTTTGCAAGCATAAACTGCTCTCTAAACCACTTCCTTTGGTTTTCCTTTCGCTCCTCATCCTTTTCCCAGTAATAATCGAGTCCTATCTCGCCCAAAGCCACAACCTTTTCACCCTTAAGATGCTCTTTAAGCCAGTCAAAGCTCTCCTCATTAAGACAATCCACATCCGACGGATGAACTCCTATCGCCGCATAGATAAAAGGATATTCTTCGGCGAGTTTAAGCGTAGATTTACTCGACAAAATATCGGCACCAACATTAACTATTGTGCCGATATTATTCTCTTGCATTGAGGACAGAATACTTTCTCTGTCCTCATTAAATTTTTCATCATCATAGTGTGCGTGTGAATCAAAAATCATTTTACACCTCATCCTCTACCTTAAGGCAAAGGCAACTGTTAGCAAATTTCAGCTCCCGAAGGCATTGTCTTTTCCGGTGTCATAAGCGAAAGATTACCCTCTTCGTCTTCTGCGCAAAGAAGCATTCCCTCAGAAAGGACTCCGGCAAGTTTTGCAGGCTTTAAGTTAACAAGAACCATAACCTTTTTGCCCACCATCTCTTCCGGCGAATAATGTTTCTGAATACCGGATACTATCTGCTTAACCTGTGACCCGATTTTTACTTGCGAACAAAGAAGTTTTTTAGACTTTTCTACCTTTTCGCATTTAATGATTTCGCCAACCTGGAACTGCATTTTCATAAAATCATCATATGAAATTTCAGGCTTTGCCTCTATATCTATGCCGCCCTCTTCTGAAGCGACTTCTTCTGTTTTCTGTGAAGCTGTGAGTTCCTCAACCTGCTTGTATACTTCCTCCACGTCGAAACGGGCAAATAAGATTTCCGGTTTGTCCGTAACCTTTGTTCCGCTCTCATAAAGTCCGAACTTGTCAAGATCGTCAAATGAACGCGGTTTTGCTCCGAGCTGATTGAATATCTTTTTGGCAGTATCAGGCATTACGCTTTCCAAAAGAGTAGCGCCTATACAAATGCTTTCTGTAAGATTGTAAAGTACAGTCTGGAGACGCGCTGAGTTTGCCTCATCTTTAGCAAGTACCCAAGGAGTTGTCTCATCAATATATTTATTGCATCTTCTGAAAAGATTAATAATCTCTGAAATACCGTCAGCAACATGATAGTCGTCCATCTTGGCGCTTACCTTTGCCACTGTTCCGGTAACAACCGCTTTAAGATCCTTATCCACCTCTTCTTCTGCTTTGCCGTCAGTTACAACGCCATCAAAGTATTTGTTTGTCATGGAAATTGTTCTGTTTACGAGATTTCCCAAGGTATTTGCAAGATCGGAGTTATTTCTCTCGACTACAAGCTCCCATGAAATTGATCCGTCGTTTTCGTAAGGCATTTCATGAAGAAGGAAGTATCTTACGGCATCAACACCGAAAATCTTTACCAGATCATCCGCATAGATAACATTTCCCTTAGACTTACTCATTTTGCCGTCTCCGACAAGAAGCCACGGATGTCCGAATACCTTTTTCGGAAGCGGCTCACCTAAAGCCATAAGGAAAATCGGCCAGTATATCGTATGGAATCTTACGATGTCTTTTCCGATAATATGTACATCTGCCGGCCAGTTCTTCTTGTATAGATCAGAATGATTTCCGTCGGCATCGTAACCTATCTTTGTAATATAGTTTGTAAGGGCATCAAGCCAAACATAAACAACGTGTTCCGGATCGAAATCCACCGGAATACCCCACTTAAAGGATGTTCTCGATACGCAAAGATCCTGAAGACCCGGCTTTAAGAAGTTATTTACCATCTCGTTCTTTCTTGAAACAGGCTGGATAAACTCAGGATGCTCCTCATAATACTCCATGAGTTTGTCGGCATATTTACTCATTTTAAAGAAATAAGCCTCTTCCTTTGCAGGCTGAACTTCTCTGCCGCAGTCAGGGCATTTGCCGTCCACAAGCTGACTCTCTGTCCAGAAAGACTCGCAAGGAGTACAATAAAGTCCCTCATAGGCTCCTTTATAGATATCGCCCTTGTCATAAAGCTTTTTGAAAATCTTTTTAACCTGTTTTTCGTGATCTTCATCAGTTGTTCTTACAAAGTTGTCATATGATGAATTCATAAGATCCCAGATTGCTTTTACCTGTCCGGCAATATCATCTACGTATTCCTTAGGAGATACGCCTTTTTCTAAAGCTTTAAGCTCTATCTTCTGACCGTGCTCGTCTGTGCCGGTCTGGAAATATACATCATAGCCCTCTAATCTTTTGTATCTGGCAATACAATCAGAAAGTACAATCTCATATGTATTACCGATATGAGGCTTTCCCGATGTATATGCAATTGCTGTTGTCATGTAAAACTTGCCTTTGTTAGACATTATTTTTGCTCCTTTAAATAAAGTTTTTATAAATCAATGATATCCATTTCATCGTCCTGCGATGTAAACGGTGATCCGCATTTCGGGCAGAAATTATCGTCTGCCTTTACGTTAGCTCCGCAGCTTGGGCACTGCTGATAGCCTTTAAGGTCTGCAATCTCTTTTTTGATTTCCTCGATTTCCTCATAGGTGTGCTTTATAAGGAATATCTCCTCATAGCCCGAATTAACCATATCTTTTTTTTCTTCATAGACCTTTTTGCCTATTTCGGCATATTGTCTGTCGATGAAATCTTTTTTCGACCTTATCTCCAACTGAAGTTTAGCCAAATCTGCAGTCTCTTTTGCTTTTTCACCGAGATCTTTTCCCGTGCTTGAAATGGTGCTTACCATTTTGTCAAAAAAATCCATAATATGCCTCCTTTTAAATTACAAACTCTAAAGATTCATTATAAAGCTTTGTCCGCTTAAATTCAACAATTCCAGCCTTCTTTTGTTTTAATTAGATTTACTGAATAAAAAGTCTTTGCCGCTTTTACCAGATAATCTATATCTTTTGCCCCCGCACTCTCATAGGAAGAATGCATTGCCCACTGCGCAAGTCCTATATCTACGGTATTTACCGACACCTGTGAATTTGAAATATTACCGAGAGTCGATCCTCCGGCCATATCCGAGCGGTTTGTAAATGACTGATACGGAACTTTTGCTTTTTCGCATATTAACTTAAACGCAGCCCCCGATACAGCATCCGTGGTGTATTTTTGATTGGCATTGTATTTAATTACTATACCTTCGTTAAGGTACGGTCTGTTTGTCTCATCAGCCTTTTCCGGATAGTTCGGATGCATTCCGTGAGCATTGTCTGCAGATATCATTAAAGAAGATGCCAGCATCCTGTGATACCCATCTTTTTCAATTCCGATTGCCTGCACCATTCTCTCCAAAGTATCGCTTAAGAATGTTGAATCCGCGCCCTGCTTTGTTCCCGATCCCACTTCCTCGTTGTCAAAGATTGCCAGAACGTTTATCTGATTTTGGGGTTTGGCTGCAATAAATCCGCAAAGCGCGCAGTATACGCACTCCAAATCATCGAGCTTAGGAGCAGATACAAACTGATCTTTATCTCCCCATACGGAAGGCTCCTGTCGGTTATAAACAAAAAGGTCGCTTCCGTAAATATCTTCCGCTTTTACCTTCAGTTCATCTGCCAAAAACTCCTTAAAATCTGCCTTTTCATTTCCAAAAATCGGCATAAGCTCTTTTTGCACCTGATATTTATGCCCGTCATTTATGTCTCTTTCCATGTGAATGGCAAGAGAAGGAATCATTACGAGATCTTTGCTGCTTTCATAAAGCCTGCTTTCCAATCCGTTTTTTGTCTTTACCATCACTCTTCCCGCAACTCCCAGCGGTCTGTCAAACCAGGTGGATAATATCATACCGCCGTACTTTTCGACGTTTAGCTTAACATAAGGATTTGCGCACATATTCATTTCCTCTTTTATCTTAAAAGCAGGCGAATCATCATGTGCCGCAATGATATGAAAACCGTCCGGCTTTCCTTTAGGTAATTCAAAAGCGATTACCGCAGAATCGTTCCTTGTCGTAAAATACTTTCCGCCACCGGCTAATTCATAACTGCTGTATTCGTCAAGTTCAGTAAATCCTGCTGCCGCAAGTCTCTTTTTAATCTCCGATGCCGCATGAAACGGACTCGGAGAATTTTTTATGAATTTAAATAAATCTTTCATGGTTATTCTCCGCAAATTCTTACTTAAAATTAATTATATCATTTCCTTTCTTTATTTCAAATCTACATTTATTTTTACAAATTTATATTTATTTGCAATCCCCCTATCACATATTCACCGGCCGGTATCTTCCAAGCTGACAAACCTTCGTAACGATTTTTCAAACAAAAGCAGCTCTGCTTTTACTAAAACAATACGGTCGGCTGCCTCCTTATTATCATAGGGGCAGCCGACCGTATTTATCAATTTACGTTAATATTCATTAGAATAATGAAAGAAAAGCTTCTTTAAAAGAATTCTGCGCCGCTTGCTTACACGGCTAATCCGGCATAAGCCTTTAAAATTTTATTACCTTAGGCTCATCTGTAAACGAAGAAAATGTTGCCGTCGCATCCTCAAAATAAAATACTTCTGTATTGTCATCTTCCGGCGAATACATAGCCTGAAGACTCGGGTAGGCATCAAGCATATGCTTCTTTGCCTCAACGCTGTTATCGCTGACAAGCTTTCCGGCTACTCTAACCCACTTGCCTCCTCCGAAAGCACAAATCTCTGCTTTTGGATTCTTATGAAGCTGCTTAGATACATCCTTAACCTTTCCTGTCTGGATATAAAGCTTACCTTCGTATAAATCAATTGTTCCGAAAGGTCTTACTCTTGGCTGATCTCCTTCTACGGTTGCCAGATAATATGTTTCACATTTCTTTAAAAAATCATATACTTCTTGCATTTTTAATTACCTCCAAATAGATTTTGTACAATGTATTTATTTGCAATATACACCATATCTTCAAAAAACGCAATACTTATACGCAAAAGTTTTATCAGGTTTTACAAAATCGCTTTACAGTGCTAAAGTATTTTGGTATGATAATCAATAGTGTACAATTTATAAAGGAGTCTTTATTATGCCAAGATTAAATGAAAATTATTTAAATATTAAAGAAAGCTACCTCTTTGCTGAAATCGCAAACAGAGTAAACGCTTATTCAAAAGCAAACCCTGACAAAAAAGTTATCCGTCTCGGCATCGGAGATGTAACACTTCCGCTTACGGAAGACGTTATCGCAGCACTCCACGAAGGCGTTGACGAGCAGGGAAAAGCCGAAACTTTCCGGGGATACGGTCCGGAGCAGGGACATGAATTCTTAAGAAATGCAATTTCCGACTATTATAAATCTTATAATGTAGATGTTGACCCGGGTGAGATATTCATCTCTGACGGAGCAAAGAGCGATACCGGAAATATCACTGAGCTTTTTGCATCAGACAACACAATCCTCGTACCGGATCCTGTATATCCTGTATACGTTGATACAAATATCATGTCCGGCAAGAATGTAACTTATATGTCCGGAAATGCGGAAAACAACTTCCTTCCGATGCCGGATGATAGCGTTCATGCAGATGTAATCTATATCTGCTCACCTAACAACCCAACCGGTGCGGTATACAACAAAGAACAGCTTGAAAAATGGGTAGAATACGCTCTTAAAAACGATGCTGTCATCCTCTTTGATGCTGCATACGAAGCGTTTATAACAGATCCTTCCCTTCCGAGAAGTATTTTTGCAATAGAGGGAGCCAAAAAATGCGCAATAGAGTTCTGCTCTCTTTCCAAGACCGCCGGCTTTACCGGAACAAGATGCGGATACACAGTAGTTCCGAAAGACCTTAAGTTTAAGAACTCAAGAGGTGATGACATGAGCCTTAACGCAATGTGGCTCCGCCGTCAGTCTACTAAGTTTAACGGCACCTCTTACATAGTACAAAAAGGTGCTGCAGCCGTATTTACTAAAGAAGGTATGGAACAGTGCCAGAAGAATCTTTCTTACTATAAAGAAAACGCAAAAATCATCTCAGAGACTTTAGATAAACACAACATCCGTTACTTCGGCGGTGCTCACTCTCCTTATATCTGGTTTGAGTGCCCAAATCAAATGGATAGCTGGGACTTCTTCGATATTCTCTTAAACAAAGTCCAGGTGGTAGGTACTCCGGGAGCCGGATTCGGCGAGAACGGAAAGTGCTTCTTTAGACTAACATCCTTCGGAAGTCACGAAAATACAAAAGAAGCCATGGAAAGGATTGGCAAATTACTCGAAACATTGTAAAATAAATACTGTAAAAATTGTTAGCGATGGGCAAGTCCCATCGCTAATTAAAACTAACGGAGGTTGAGATGAGCGAAGAAAGACTTGGTAAATTATATTCTGCCGACGAAATAATAAAAGAGTTTAAAGACGGTCAAACCATTATTTTAGGCGGCTTCGGCTATCACGGAAACCCAAACAGGCTGATAGATTTGGTATTAGAAAGCGGCGTACGCCACCTTACCACTATCTCCCTCGATGCAGGCATTGAAGGCCATGATATCGGAAAATGGATTCACGAAGGTATTATTGATAAAATGATAACCGCACATATCGGCAAGAATCCCGAGGCAATGAAAAGACTTGCCGCAGGAGAAATGGAAGTTGAGTTTTGTCCTATGGGAACTTTGGTAGAACGCCTTAGAGCGGGCGGTATGGGTATAGGCGGATTTTATGTTAAAACCGGCATGGGAACAGGTGTCGAGAAGGGCAAAGAAATTCGCGAGTTTGACGGTGAAAAATACATGCTTGAAACCGCTCTTACAGGCGATATTTCCATAGTCAGATGTCGTGCGGCCGATCCTTTGGGCAATCTCTCATACCACGGTACAAGCGAAAACTCAAATCCGATTGTGGCTATAAATAAAAGCAAGACCATAGTCGATCCCGATCTTATTTTGGAAATTGACGAAATCGGTATTGACCATATTCACACTCCGGGCGTGTATGTGGATATGATTCTTGACATGTAGGAGGTATGGTATGGCTATCACAACAAAAGTAGACGATGACAGAATATTTATCGCAAAAAGAATTGCAGCATTTTTTAATAGCGGAGATGTAGTAAACCTCGGCGTCGGCATCCCCGTTCTTGTAAGTAACTACACACACGAGGGTGTATGGATTCAGTCTGAAAACGGCATCTTGGGAGTGGGAGCCGCAGCAAAACGCGGCATAAGAAAAGTCGAGTCCTACTGCAATGCCGCCGGTGATGAAATAATTCCGGTTAAAGGAGCCTGCACCTTTGATGTATCACTTTCCTTCGGAATGATGAGAAGCGGCAGAGTTGATGCATCGGTTTTAGGCGCAATAGAAGTTGCTTCAAACGGAGACCTTGCAAACTGGGCCATGCCCGGTCGTTCACCGGGAATGGGCGGCGCAATGGATATAGTATCCGGCGTAAAGACGGTTTATATCGCAACAACTCACTGCACCAAAGACGGCAAGCCTAAGATTTTGGAAAAATGCACTCTTCCTCTTACAGGACTCGGCGTTGTTGACTATATAGTCACAGAATACTGCGTAATGCACATTACAGACGGTAAAATGATCCTTGAGGAAATAAGAAACAATATCACCGTAGACGAGCTTAAAAAAATAACCGGTGCACCGTTTGAGGTTGCAACCGATTTAAAAGAAATGAAAGTTGACTAATACAAAAATGGGATGCCCTTAAGCATCCCATTTTAATTTTTTCCTATTATTTCCCAAAATGCCACAGCACTTGCCGCTGCAACATTAAGTGAATCTACATTGTTTTTCATCGGAATCATAACAGTATTATCACTCACCGCAAGTATTTCATCCGATATTCCTCTGTCCTCATTGCCGAGAACAACCGCCTTTTTATCAATATCTCTATAGGACTTTTCCCCAAGATACTCTGCCTTTTCCGATAACGCCAGCGAAAAAATATTAAATCCGGCTCTTTTTATCTCATCTATGCTTTCCCTTTTCATATAGGTCCATTCAACCAAAAAAACGCTTCCCATGCTGACTCGTGTAGCCCTTCTGTACAAAGGATCCGCACTGCCTTCGGTAAGTATTACCCCGTCTGCGCCTATGGCTGCCGCCGAACGAAAAATCGCACCCACATTTGTGGGATTTTCTATATCGTCAAGTATTACTATCTTCTTTTTGTCAAAGATGAACTCTCTTACGCTCTTTAGCGGCATTCTTCTCATAGCACAAAGCACTCCTCCCGTAAGAGAATAGCCTGTAAGGTTTTTCATGACCTCATATTCTGCTGTAAATACCGGAATATCGCGCTCTCCGATAAGCGCCTTTACCTCATCCGCTTTCTGTTTTTCCACGAAAAACGATACCGGCTCATATCCGGCCAAAAGCGCTCTTTCAATAACTCTTTGACTCTCACAGATGAATAAACCTGCGGCCGGCTCAAATATTTTTTTAACCTGTTTTTCGTTTAAAGAAGTATATATTTCCAGCTCCGGAGAATGTATATCTTTTACTTCAGTAATTCCCATGAATCTGCCTTTATCTCCCAATCAGTTTCCTACGCCTCTCCTACGATATCTGCCGTCTTGCAGCGTGATACGCTGATTAAATCATCCGGAGAAATCTCTATCTGAAATCCAACTTTGCCCGCACTCACAAAAACATGGTCAAAGCCTGCGGCAGTTTCGTGAATAAAAGTCGGGAACGCCTTTTTCATTCCCACGGGTGAACATCCCCCGTGTACATAACCTGTAAGCGGTAAAAGCTCCTTTTGCTTTATCATACTTACTGACTTTTCACCTGCGGCCTTCGCGGCCTTTTTGAGATTGAGTTCCTCGTTTACAGGTACCACAAAAACATAATATGCCCCGCTTTTTCCCTGGGTTACAAGAGTTTTAAACACTTTGTTTAAATCCTCGCCCAAAACATTTGCTATCTCTCCGCCGCTCATTGTTGCGTCCGGCTCATAGGTATGGAGAGTATAGTTTATCTTCTTCGCGTCAAGCACGCGGCACACATTTGTTTTTTCTTCCTTTTTCATTTATGTCAGCTCCGTTCTTTGGATTATTACATTACTGCTTTTTGCAAAAATGATTTCCGCTAACAAGTAGGTTACCCATCCTATGAGTAAAAGTCAACACCTTTCACCATATATTTTTCCAACCGCAAACCTTGTAAAAGGAGCCGCCGCAAACATGTTCCAGAAAAATGCCATCGGGAAATTTTTAAAAACTGTGCCAAGCCATATAATCGGAAGATTGTAAATGCTTTGCTTTGCCATAATTATATTAAAAAGCACAGATGCTACAAAGCTCATCGTCGGGCACATTATCGCAATGGTTCCTGCCTGTCTCATAAGTATACAAAAATACGGATTGTCTTTTTCGGGATCGGTGTGTCTTGCTGCGAAAGCCGCTCCTATTTTATTTCCCCAAAGATTTGAGAAAATAAATACCAAAACTCCCATATAAAGCACTTCACCCAACGCTCCACCTATTACATCATAGGTCATCGTAGAAAACCCGCCTTTGTTTGAGTTAAATCCCATCTTGATTGCGATATTATATATTTCCATTCCTATCGCCATCGAATATGACATTATAATGCCAAACACTATTCCTTTTGATTTCTTCATTTTTTCCTCCTAAAAAAAATGGCGCAGTCTGTTAACCAGACTACGCCTTTTGACTTATTTCTGAATATATTCAATTCACAAGTAGTGATTATAGTTCATATTCATTGGTTTGTCAAAGTATTCTTTTTTACATCTGCATACCGCCGCAAACAGGGAGAGCCATACCTGTGATGTGGCTTGTCATATCCGAACAAAGTAATACAACACCGTCTGTTATATTCTCCGTTGTTCCCATCTTTCCGTCAGGTATAACGTTTTCTTCCATAAAACTAGGATCCTGGTCGCCGCTTGCAATAGATGCATCCATAAGGTTTGTTCCGACAGTCGGTCCCGGACAAATAGAATTAACCCTTACTCCGGCCTTGGCATTTTCTACAGCTGCTGTCTGAGTAATAGCATTTATTGCTGCCTTTGACGGACCGTATGCTCCGAATCCCGGTACCATCTTTAATCCGCCGATTGAAGATGTATTTACGATTGCGCCTTTTCCCTGTTTTACCATCTGACGAATCTCGTACTTCATGCAAAGGAATACTCCTTTAAGATTTGTGTCTATTACCTTATCCCAGTCACTTTCCGTTACTTCTGTAAGAGGGCAGAAAGGAATGTTTTTTCCGTCGGCTCCGCATCCTGCATTGTTAAACGCATAATCCAGCGAACCAAATGTCTCGATTGTTTTTTCAACAGCTGCCTTTACGCTCTCTTCGTTGGATACATCACATTGGATAAATATTGCTTCTCCGCCGATTTCTTTAATCTTTTCCACAGTTTCAAGTCCCGGTGCTTCACGTCTTGCGGTTACCGCAACTTTGCAGCCAAGCTCTGCGAATCTTAAAGCTGTTGCTCTTCCCATTCCTGAGCCTGCTCCTGTAACAAATAATACTTTACCCTTGAATTCTTCAAACATAACCTGTCTCCTTTTCTTTAATATTAGCTATTTCGAAATTTCTATGGCTGATTTACAAATTTATAAACCACTTTGTATTCGTACTTTTCTCCCGCCTCATAAATCGGTTTCTTAAAACCTTCCATATTGACGCTGTTTGGTACGAACTGCGTTTCAAGGCATAGTCCGCCTCGCCTGTTATAAATTTTACCATCTTTTCCCTTAATACCGTCTCTGATATAGTTTCCGGTATAAAGCTGCAGGCCCGGCAAAGATGAATACACCTCCATCCGCCTGCCGCTCATTTTCTCCTCGGCTACAGCAATAAGACCCCCCGGCTCTTTTATAATAAAATTGTGATCGTATCCGCCGGTTATTTTAAGCTGCCCGTCCTTTGAATCTATATCATCACCTATTCTTCTAAAATCCGAAAAATCAAACGGCGTGCCTCTAACAAAGGCCTTTTCACCGGTCGGTACAGAATCCTCTTTTACGGGATTATATTCCTCAGAGAATATCTTTAAATAATGATTTAAAACATCTCCGTTTCCGGCTCCGGCGAGATTGAAATACGAATGATTCGTGCAGTTAATCACCGTCTTTTGATCGGCCGATCCTTCATAGAATATAACAACCTCATTTTCATCCGTCAGAGAAAATGTTACCTTCATATCAAGGTTTCCAGGGAATCCGTTTTCACCATTCGGGCTTAAATAACTCATGGTCACAGAATTTTCTTCTTCGTTTGCCACACTTTCCCAAAGCTTTTTGTGAAAACCGTTGTCTAAATCGGTGTGAAGATTGTTTTTACCTTCATTTTGAGAAAGCTCAACGGCTTTATCTGCGAGTTTAAATCGTGCTCCTTCGATTCTGTTAGCATTTCTTCCAATTGTTGCGCCAAAGTTTTCTATATTTGTGAAATATGGCTCAAGAATGTCATATCCCAGCACGACATCTTCATATTTTCCGTTTTTATCCGGCACAATCAAAGATGTTATCGTAGCTCCGAATTCAGAGATTGTAACCTTTACTCCGTTTTTGTTTTCAAGAGTATATAAATACACCTCTCTGCCGTCTTTTAAATTTCCGAATTTTTCTTTTTTCATTTAAATTCTCATCGCAGCATTATATGCTTCATGGTTTGCTCTAAAATAATTTCCGCCCTTTGCGGTACAGTCTCCAACCATTATAACATCTTCGCTTCCGTATTTTGAAAGAAGTTTTTTGCCAAGCGCATCATCAGGCTTTACGCCGAGCGCATTTACAAAATTATCTCCGGCCCATACTCTTGTAACATCGCCGTCTTCTGTTATAACACCGTCGGATGTAATAGAGATAATCTTTTGTCCTCCGACAAGTTTTACATTGTTTTTCTCAAGCTGGTCCAAAAGATCCGCTTTGTTAAATATAGGCATCTCCGATACGAATTTTTCTGTCGGAATCATATCGATTACCGTTACTTCTTTTCCTTCGTCGGAAAGAGCGAGTGCGCACTCAAGGCCCGTAATTCCTCCGCCGAGGACAACAACCTTATCTCCTACCTCTGCTTCTCCGGCATCAACGTCTTTTACTGCAAGAACTTTCTTAAGCTCTATTCCCGGAATCGGCGGCTTAAGATAAACAGATCCGGTTGCGACGATTATTTTATCAGGATTTTCCTTTTCAATAAGCTTTTCATCTACATTTACACCGAGTTTTACTTCTGCTCCGCAACTTAAAGTCTCTTGTATATCCCAATCAAGATATTCTCTCATAAGAGCCTTAAACGGAACAAGACTTGCATCATTTAAAAGGCCTCCGAGTCTGTTTTCTTTCTCATAAAGAACTGCATCATGTCCTCTTTCGGTAAGAATCTGGGCTGCCATCATTCCTGCCGGTCCGCCGCCTATTATCATTACCTTCTTTTTATCCTTCGGATCGATTTTTTCTATCTTATCCGCCATTCCGCATCTTGGATTAATTGCACAGCTCATCTCTGTGCCCCATGTGTTTGCATTTCCGCAAAGATCGCATCTTGTACAAGGTCTTACCTTATCCGCCTGATCATCCAATGACTTATGAATAATGTCACCGTCTGCCATAAAACTCTTGGCCATAGCCACAATATCTGCTTCTCCGTTTTTGATTATCTCTTCAGCCTGCTCTAATGAAGTAATCATGCCTACTACAGCAACCGGGATATGAAGACGTTCTTTTACAATCTTGGAATATCCTGTATTGAGCGGCTTATGAGGCTCGCGGAAATAAGTAGGGATCGTATATCTTGCAGATAAATGGAATATTGATCCTTGAGATATGTGCATAATATCAACGTATTCTTGAGCAAGTTCCATGAAAGCAAGGGATTCTTCGAACTCAAGACCTCCTTCAATGCCTTCTGTGGCCGAAACTCTAAGCTCTATTACCATATCGTTTCCTACGGCTTCTCTTATCGCTTTAAGTACTTCGAGCGGGTATTTTCTTCTGTTTTCGGGACATCCGCCATACTCGTCTGTTCTAACGTTGGAGTCAGGTGAAAGCCACTGAGCAAGGAAGTTATTATGTGCGCAGTGTATGAGAATCATTCTAAATCCCGCGTGTTTACATCTAAGTGCGCAGTCCACGAACCTTTCTTTAAGATAGTCCATGTCTTCCCTTGTCATTGTTCTTACATTATCATCGGGTGAAAGCGGTCTTTCCGCAGATACTACAGCAGTCGGTTCTCCGTTTTTAGGTGCTCTGTTTCCCCTGCCCGCATAAGCAAGCTCAACCGAAAGCTCTGCGCCGTTTCTACGACATTCTTCAACAAGAGCATTCATGCCGTGAATACAATCGTCGTCACAGACATTCATCTCACAAAGCCAGTGCGAAGTATCGTCATGAGTTACCGGAGTATCTCCGACTGTTACCCAACCCACACCTGTTTTTGCCTGCCACTTCATGAAATCAATCATGTCTTTTCCTACTGTACCGTCTGCATTACATTTCAAAACAACCGTCGGTGCATATTCAAGACGGTTTTTAAGAGTAAGCCCTCTAATTGTGATTGGCTCAAATACATGAGGATATTTATTCTTTCTCATTATTCCTTTTCCTTTCATTTTTATTTTAAAAATTTTCTTCTTCTGTTATAGTTAGTATAAGATAAACTAAAGGATTTGCAAAATTCTCTTTTAAGTATAACGGTATATCTTCAAGGGAATACATTATATATCGGAGGTTATAATGGAACTGCAGCAGCTCAAAAATTTTCAGGCCGTAGCCAGATGCGGAAATATCTCAAAAGCCGCAAGAGAACTCTATATTACTCAGCCATCTTTAAGCAAAAGTATATCAAGGCTTGAAGATGAACTGGGCGTTCCTCTTTTTACTCACAGAAAGGGAAAGATAGAACTAAATGACTACGGAAAAATGTTTTTATCAAGCATTGATATCGCATTTGACCGTCTCTCTTCGGGTGTATCCACTATAAGAAGAATGTATGACACAGACCAGCATATTCTATCTTTGACAAGTAATATCTCCGGATTTTTGCCTGATAACCTTCCGAGCTTTCTTAAGAAATACCCGGAAATAGGAATAAGACAAAGAGACTCCTCAGCAAAACAGATGACAGAACTTATTTTGGACAGAACCGTAACCTTAGGAATTTCCTGTGAAGAAATAATTAATGATAATATTGAGTTTTTAACTCTTGGAAAAAAAGAATATGTGCTCGCGCTCTCGGCTTCTCATCCTCTGTCAGCAAATGAAAGTGTTAAAGTATCTCAGCTAAAAGATGAAACCTTTATCTGTGATTCATCGAGAATGAGTATAGAGCCTCTCCGAAAGCTTTGCCAAAAAGAAGGATTTTCGCCAAATATAGGATATGAAATCGAAAACTCCGATCTTATTTATAACCTTGTGGAAACCGGCAGAGGAATTGCCATACTCCCGCTCGGATTGTGCTGTAAACTGCTCGATACACATGAAAAAAATAATGTTAAGCTTGTAAAAATAGACGGAGAGCTTGAACCGATTATTATAGGTGTTTGTTATCATAAAAATTACGAATTTTCAAAAGCCGCAACACTGTTTCTTGAATTTATGAAAGAAACCCTTGCCAAAGAAGATGAGCTTATTAAAAAACTCGGATATTAAAATTAAAAATACGCACAAAAAAACTCCTATGAAAATAGGAGTTTTTTAGAGGCGCCAACCAGATTTGAACTGGTGATCAGGGTGTTGCAGACCCACGCCTTACCGCTTGGCTATGGCGCCGTATATATAAATAAAGCCACATCGTGGCTATTATAACAGATATAAAGTATACAGTCAATGTTATGAGTGTACACTCAAAACTTCACACAGATTATTAGATTTGAAACCATG
>JAILQM010000036.1 GCA_024698965.1 Eubacterium sp.
CATTGGCTTTAGCCGATGGGTACGTCAACAATATATAAATTGACTCTCCCTGACTTTATGGTCTATACTTAAAAAGATATAAAAGTGACAAAAGGCAGGGAAATAATGGGATTTTTACCGATTAGCAAAAAAGATTTAAAAGACCGTGGTATAGAACAACCCGATTTCATATATGTTTGCGGTGATGCTTATGTGGATCATCCAAGTTTCGGAAGTGCCATTATTTGCCGTATATTGGAATCACGAGGGTATTCTGTAGGTATTATTGCTCAGCCTGATTTTAAAGACTCCAAGAGTATAACAGTAATGGGAGAACCCAAATACGGATTCATGGTTTCTTCCGGGAATATGGATTCCATGGTTAACCATTATACCGTATCTAAAAAAAGAAGAAAATCCGATGCTTACAGTCCGGGCGGTAAAATAGGTTTAAGACCGGATTATGCTGTAATAGTATATTGTAATCTCATTAAAAAAGAATATAAAAACACGCCTATAATTATTGGAGGAATAGAAAGCTCGCTCAGAAGACTCGGCCATTACGACTATTGGTCCGATAAAGTAAGGCGATCTGTTTTACTTGATTCGGGAGCAGATATTATTTCTTACGGAATGGGAGAGCATTCCATTGTTGAAATTGCAGATGCACTTTCTTCGAGCATTGATGTTAAAGATATCACTTTTGTAGACGGTACAGTCTATAAGACCAGAAAAGAAGAAGATATCTATGATGCTATAAAACTTCCTGATTTTGAAGAAATAAAAGCCGATAAGACAAAGTATGCCGAAAGCTTTTATATTCAGTATCAAAATACCGATCCTTTTACCGCAAAAAGACTTTATGAGACCTATGATAAAAGTCTCTTTGTCGTACAAAATCCGCCTTCCAAACCACTTAGCGAAATGGAAATGGATGATGTATATGAGCTTCCTTATATGAGAGCATATCATCCGATTTATGAAAAAGACGGCGGAATACCGGCATTATCAGAAATCAAGTTTTCGCTCACTTCGAACAGAGGGTGTTTTGGAAGCTGTAATTTTTGTGCTCTGTCTTTTCATCAAGGAAGAATTATTCAAACCAGAAGTCATGATTCTATAATCAAAGAAGCAACAGAATGTACTAAAGACAAAGATTTTAAAGGTTATATTCATGATGTAGGCGGTCCTACTGCCGATTTTAGAAGACCTGCTTGTGATAAGCAGCTAAAAGTCGGAAGCTGCAAAAACAGACAATGCCTTTTTCCTGAGCCTTGTCCGAATCTTAAAACAGACCACAGTGATTATGTGAGCCTTTTAAAGAAACTAAGAAATATTCCTAAAGTTAAAAAAGTATTTGTCAGATCCGGAATCAGATATGATTATGTAATGCAGGACAAAGATAAAACTTTTTTGACAGAGCTTTGTAAACATCATATAAGCGGGCAGCTTAGAGTTGCTCCCGAGCATGTTTCGGATAATGTGCTTAAATATATGGGTAAACCCAAAATAGAAGTTTATAACAGGTTTTCTAAGACATTTTATGATATTAACAATAAACTTGGTTTAAAACAGTATATTGTGCCTTATCTAATGAGTTCACATCCGGGAAGTACATTAAAAGATGCGGTTTCTCTTGCCGAGTATGTCAGAGATTTGGGATATATGCCCGAGCAGGTTCAGGATTTTTATCCTACACCCGGAACAATATCAACCTGTATGTATTATACGGGACTTGATCCTGCTACAATGAAAAAGATATATGTTGCTCAAAACCCTCATGAAAAAGCAATGCAAAGAGCTTTGATTCAGTATAGGGATCCGGCAAATTATGATTTGGTAAAAGAAGCATTATTAAAATGCGGAAGAGCGGATTTAATCGGTTTTGACAAGAAATGTCTTATTCCGCCAAGAAATATTAAAAACAAAATTGATAAAACTACTAAACGCACTAATAAAGCCAACAAAAGCAAAGATGATATTAAAATTAAAGGTCGGATTAATAAAAAGCAAAATTCTCATAACAGCAAAAAAAAGACTTCGGGAAAAAGATAAAATCTATTCCCCGAAGTTTTTTAAATCAAAGTTTTACAAATGCCAAATCTCTGCATTGTACTCAGCTATTGTTCTGTCAGAAGAAAAGTATCCTGAGTTTGCGACATTTACTAGGCAGCGTCTCGACCAGTTTATCGGATCGTTTGCATAATCAAATATTGCCTGTGTTTTTCTGATTGTATAAGCGTTAAAATCAGGCAGAGTCTGGAAATAGTCCTTGTTTAAAATTTCGTTATAAAGTCTTTCAAGGTTTTCCTTTGAGCCTTCCTGCATCATTTCCGGACCAACCAGAAAATCAATTGCTTTTCTTATATTAAGATCGTTATCATAATAATCGCGCGGATGATAAATATCGTTTTTATACTTGTTTATTACCATATCAGAGCTTTCACCGAAAATGTAAATATTTTCGTTTCCAACCTTTTGCGCAATCTCAACATTTGCTCCATCCAAGGTACCAAGAGTAAGAGCTCCGTTAAGCATGAACTTCATGTTTCCGGTGCCGGATGCCTCTTTTGATGCGAGAGATATCTGCTCGGATAAATCACAGGCAGGTATCATTTTTTCAGCAGCCGTTACATTGTAATTTTCTACAAATACTATCTGCAGCCACTTTGATACTATAGGATTTTTCTCCACAACTTCTCTTAATGTAATTAGAGCATGTATTATATCTTTTGCAATGGTATAAGCCGGCGCAGCCTTACCTCCGAAAATACAGCAGACAGGTACAGGCGGTCTGTAGTTATCCGTTATTATTCTCTGGTAAAGATGAATAAGATAAAGCAGATTTAGCTGTTGCCTTTTGTATTCATGCAGCCTTTTTGACTGAATACAGAAGATTGCATTAGGATTTACATATATTCCTTGTTTTCTGTAGAGCCAGTTAATGAGATTTTCTTTGTTCTTTTTCTTTATGTTATAAAAAGATTTAAGAACGTTGGTATCTCTTTCAAAATAGAGGAGTCTGGTCAGTTCATTCGCATCTTTTTTAAAGTTGCTTCCAATGAGATTTTCTATTTCGGCGGTAAGAAGAGGGTTACATTCCATAAGCCATCTTCTGAATGTTATACCGTTTGTTTTGTTATTGAATTTATAAGGATATATGTTGTAAAAATTATTAAGCTCGGTCTTTTTTAGTATCTGAGTATGAAGCGAAGCTACACCGTTTGTTGAATGTGTAAAATGTATATCAATATGAGCCATGTGAACGGTATTATTTTCATCTATAATATAAGT
>JAILQM010000040.1 GCA_024698965.1 Eubacterium sp.
CTCATCGCCTGATACTCTTCTATCCCAAGCGCCCTTATATAGCCGCCGAGCCTTTTAAGTTTTGCCTTCTTTGTATCAAATATACTTTTATTTTGAGAGTCAATCTGCCAGTTAAGCCACGCTCCGAAAAATTCCTGTTTACTATACTTCATACTACTCCAAATCCGGTATCTGCCAGTCAATCGGCTCTATACCGTTCTTTACCAAAAATTCGTTACATTTGCTGAAATGCCTGCATCCGAAAAATCCTCTGTAAGCCGAAAGCGGGCTTGGATGAGGCGCTTTTAATACAAGATGCTTGGGGTTATTAAGCTTAGCTCCTTTTTTTTGAGCGGGCGAGCCCCAAAGCATAAATACTATAGGCCTGTCTTCTTTATTTACGGCTTCAATTGCCGCATCGGTAAATTCTTCCCAGCCCCTTTTGCTGTGGGATGCCGCCTCATGAGCTCTTACGGTAAGAACGTTATTCAAAAGCAAAACTCCCTGCTCTGCCCAGTGGGTAAGATACCCGTTATTCGGGATTTTGCATCCCAAATCATCCGAAAGCTCTTTATAAATATTTACAAGAGACGGCGGAATACTCTGCCCCGGCTTTACCGAAAAACAAAGTCCGTGTGCCTGTCCGAAATTATGATAGGGATCCTGCCCTATTATAACCGCCTTAATCTTGTTTAAAGGTGTAAGATGAAAAGCGCTGAAAATTTCATCCGAAGGAGGAAATACCGGCCCTTTTGAATATTCTTCTTTTACAAATTCGTACAGCTTTCTGTAATAAGGCTTTTTAAACTCGCCTTCAAGTGCCGAAAGCCATTCTCCCGTTATTTGTGACATTTGATTTACCTCTTGTTTTTTTATACAAAAATGCGATATATATTATATAGCATTATAAAAAATTTTACTATGGGGGAAATTACTATGGAAGATTTTTCACTCGGACATACGCCTAAATCCTCTGCTTCTTCAAAAAGCAGTGAAGATGGAGTTGAACTTAATATGCAGGTATCTCCTATCTGTGAAAAAGACGGCAGGAAAATAGCCTACGTCACCTTTTCCGACAGCACAAGAAATGCCGAAGGCATGATTCCGATGTGCACCATAACGGAAAATAAAGGTTTTACAGATGAAGAGGTCGCTCAGCTTGAAAGTTATATGCAGGCCAATTTATCCACCCTTAAAACCATGGCGAAAAACGTTAATATAGCAAGTGCATTTTTAGGCAAAAAAAATTAGGGCCGGGCCCTAATTTTTAATGTTGTCTATAATCTTGTATAAAAGTTTGTAAAGAGTATCGGCTTCATCTGCATCAAGGGCTACACATCCGCCCATCTGAGCCGGTATTTCCTTGCAGCGATCCTGAAGTGCAATTCCTTCTGCAGTAATTTCAACCTCAAGCATTCTCTCATCCGAATGCGATCTCGCTCTTGTAACATATCCCTTTTCCTCAAGTTTCTTAAGGACCGGAGTAAGAGTTCCCGAATCGAGATACAAATACTCTCCGAGTTCTTTTACGCTGAGCTTCTGCTGTTCCCACATTACCATCATGGCAATATACTGGGTATATGTGAGATTGACTTTATCAAGATACGGCTTATATCTTCTGATTACTTCCTTTGAGCAGGCATATAACGGAAAACAAAGCTGGTTTGCAAGTCTCAAACAGTCATATTTCTTATCTGACATTTTACACCTCTTATTTTGTTAAAAATTGCAATTTCGATTAATAATGCTATTTCAACCGAACTGTTTTTCCTATTGTATGCAATTTAAAGATTTTTGTCAAGATAGCGAAATGCCATTTTCTTAATTTCATCCCTTACCATATCTACAACCTCGTCCGGTCCAACTATTTCAACGCCTTCTCCGAGTGCGAACACCCATCCGAAAAACTGTCTGCTAATTGCTACCGAAACCGTGGCTGTAAAATGCTCATCCCCATCTTTCATAATAACGGTTTCTTTTCCGAAGCGATCAATAATAACTCCGACAAGCGAATTGTAGCATCTGAGTTTTACCTTTGTTTCGCGCCCGTCAAACATCGAAAACATCTTCTTCGTATAGTCAGCCACATCGACCGCCTTATACTTTTCTCTGCCTTCTCTTTTCTCCGCAAGTCGCTCTATTTCAAGCATTTTATCGACTCTGTAATGCTTTATCATATCGGCTTCTTTGTCGTAGGCGATCATATAATAATTGTCATTATTCCACGTAAGAGCCCACGGGCTAACCTTATATCTCTCACCGTTTTTTCTAAGCTGAGGTTCTTTTTTCAGATTCCAATTAAAGTATTTAAACGAAATATTTCTGTCTTCTCCAATTGCGCTGTGAATGGAATCCACATTGTAAAAAATGCTCTCATTCATAGCTTTTATTCGTCCCGAAACATAGACCTGTCTTTGAAGCTTCGACGCCTCAAAACGGCTGGTTAAATTTTCCAGTTTTCTTATTAAAGCTGCAGATTTCTTTTCCGATAAGAACCTCGCCGACTGCACCGAGTCCACAAGAAGTTTTAGCTCCGCAAGCTCAAACTCCCTGCTTGCAAGCTTATAATGAAACGATCTTCCGTACTGAGTCATGATAATGTCGTATCCGAAATCCTTAAGTTTTTCCATATCGTCATAAAGGCTCTTTCTTTCCGCCGTAACATCATATCCTTCCAAAAGAGTCATTATTTCCTGAAGAGTAATATCGTGCTCTTCATCGGTATTTTCCTTAAGAATTTTAAGCAAATAAAGGATTTTAAGTTTTTGATTTCTTCTTGGCGCTTTTGCTCCCATATTTCCCCCTGCAATTTTTTATTTAAAATTATGATTTTTTGTAATATAATGTATCTCGTATTTCGTACAATTACTAATATAATATATTTGGAGGGCTTATGAAAGAGCAAAATAACCCCGGACTTAAATCCCTTTTCGCTTCTCTTATAAAAATCGGCTGCATAGGCTTCGGCGGCGGAAGCGCCCTGATTCCGGTAATTGAAAGAGAAGTTGTTGAAGACAAAAAGATGATCAGCGAAGATGAATACAACAAAGATGTGGTTGTGGCCTGCATTACTCCCGGAGCACTCCCTGTAGAGATTTCCGTCGGTATAGGAAAACGCATCGGAGGTATTATAGGAATGATTGGCGGCGGCGTTTCAATGACTCTGCCCGGCGTAACTTTCACTCTTATTATTCTTACGCTTTTATCCGTTCTCGGAAACACACTTTTTAAGCAGATTCAGTTTCTATCCATAGGGCTCGGCTCCTTTATCTGCTGCCTGCTTACGGCATATATAATCAGCAGTCTTAAGGTTGCCCGCTCAAGAGGAGCTGCAAACCTCAGAAATACGGTAATAATTATGCTTATCGTTTTCACACTTACATGCGGAAAGAATATATTTAAAATATTTTCACTTGAAGGCACTCCGATTTTCGGTCTTTCAACCGTAAATGTACTTATTATAGCCTTTTTCTGGATTTTATTTACTCACTGCCATTTCAGTTTTACGCGAGTTCCCTTGGCAGTGGCATTAATTGCAGTCTACCTTTTATGCGTAGGCAAAATCCAGCTTATATCAAGCACTTTGGTAAAAGACTCTGTAGTTTTAATTATGGCCGTCCTTGCAATTTGGGGGCTTTATCAAAGCATCATTATCGGCGGCTCCGGAGAGAAGGTTAAAAACTCACATAACTCCCATATAAAGCGTATCTTTAAAGAAGTTATTTCGTGGTTTTTATTTATCGGCGTTCTTTCAATTCCGGCTTTTATAATTCATCCCCAGATAATAAACTTTCTTGCCAACGGGTTCGGCTCATCTCTCGCTTCTTTCGGTGGCGGAGATGCATATATCACAATAGCGGACGGTATTTTCGTAGAAGGCGGAAGCTTAACCGAATCGCAGTTTTACAACTATCTTGTGCCTATTGTTAATATTCTTCCGGGGTCAATATTATGCAAGACTCTTACAGGTATTTCCTACTATCTCGGCTTTAACCTTTCCGGAAGCGTGGTTTTGGCTTTGGTCTTTGCGCTTTCGGGTTTTGCTGTAAGCGTTGCCGCATCCGGAATAGTATTTTGTGTCATCTACCATGTATACGACAACTTTGAAGAAGTCGAAGTATTCCAGATGATTTCAAGATGGATCAGACCTATTATTTCGGGACTGCTTTTAAATGTGCTCTTATCGATGTTTTATTCAAACCTTTCGGCAGGAAGCACAAACGGACTTGATATCCCGATAGTTGCACTTATTACTTTGTTTATTACCGGATTAAACCTCTACCTTCTTTATGCAAAGAAAAAGAGCAACCTTGTACTTATCATAGTTTCGGCTGCCCTTGGTCTTTTAATTTGTAATGTTATTACTCAGCTGATATAAAATCATTAAATGCATCCTTTACGGCTTCATCACCGTCGCAGATAATTAATACTGCGTATCTGCCTGTTGTAAATACAACAGCATTTTCAACTCTGTCTACCTGAGACGGATCATACTGAGTATAGGTATTTAATCGATTCTCGACCTGTGCGTCGAGGGTCTTTTTTGCTTCTTCGACATCGGCTGCATCCTTTACCGCAATTACCGCTATCTCATCGGCAAGTCCTTCGGAAGAATAGCTGAGGAAAAAGCTGTCAACCTTGTCGTATTCAAGATCGGATAAATATCCGAAAAGATTTTCCGCATCTTCATCATTGCTTGATACGGTTGTCATATCAGGCAGAGTCTCATCTGCCGCAAGCATAGCCTTCGAAAGATCGTACATACTTACAATCTC